>NZ_JBSFJU010000026.1:0-111527 GCF_053598215.1 Kitasatospora sp. NPDC001175
CACGAACCACAAGGATCCGAGGCCGGGGATGTCAACATATCTGGCGTTGACTTTTGGCACGCTGTTGAGTTCTCAAGGAACGGACGCTTCCTTCGGACCGCCTTCCAGCGGAACCTCCGGGCGCTTCGTTCTTTCGTGTTTCCAGCTTATCAGATGTTTTCCGCTCCGTTTTCCAAAGCCTCATTCATCCGATTTGCTTTCCTTCGACCTTTCGGCGCTTCCGACTCTATCAGATCCCTCTGACTCGTCTTTCACGCTTCCCAGCTTTCAGGAGGCTTTTCACCGGACCCGGCCTGACGGCCCGTCCGACGTTTCAAACCTTAGCCGATCCCCGCTCCACGAAGCGAATCCCGGCCGCAATCCAGAAAAACACAACAACAATTCGCACCGAGCCTCGACAAGGCACGACCCAGCCCGAACAGAAGAAGTGGTGTTTCAGAGGATTGGCCGCCTCGGGACCGTCCGCGCCGATGCGTGTCCGGTGCTCCCTGCCAGGCAGCTCGAAGAACTTTAGACCTCTGCTTCGGTCGAGTCAAGGAGCGGCTCGGGGCTCGCGGCCGGCGGAACGTGGAAGGCGAGGACCGCGACGTCGTCGTCGTGCTCCGAGGTGACACCCATGGCTCGGAGCAGGCGGGCGCACACGATCTCCGGGTCCCCGATGGCGCCGCCGAGAGTGCGGGCCAGCAGGTCGAGGCCCTGGTCGATGTCCTCGTCGCGGCGTTCGACCAGGCCGTCCGTGTAGAGGACACCGGTCGTACCGGGGAGGAGGCGGAGGGTGTGGGAGTGGTGGGTGCCACCGCCGGTGCCCAGTGGTGGGCCGTTCTGCTCCTCGCCGCGCAGGACGGTGCCGTCGGGGCAGCGCAGCAGTAGGGGGAGGTGGCCGGCGGAGGCGTAGAGGAGGGTGCCGGGGGCCGGGTCCCAGACGGCGTAGGTGCAGGTGGCGATCTGGTTGGCGTCGATCTCCATGGCGAGGCCGTCGAGCAGGGTCATGACCTCGTGCGGCGGCAGGTCGAGCCGGGCGTAGGCGCGGACCGCCGTACGCAGCTGGCCCATGACCGCGGCGGCGCGCAGGCCCCGGCCCATGACGTCACCGATGACGAGTGCGGTCCGACCGCCTCCGAGGCCGATGACGTCGTACCAGTCGCCGCCGACCGCGGCGTCGGCTCCACCGGGCTGGTAGGTGGCGGCGACGCGGAGGTCGGCGGGCTGTTCGAGTTTCTGCGGGAGCAGGCTGCGCTGCAGGGTGACCGCGGCCGCCCGCTGACGGTGTTCGGCCTCGCGGACGCGGCTGGCGGCCTGGACCTGGTCGGTGACTTCAGCGGCGAAGACCAGGACGCCGACCGGGGCCGGCCGCTGTTCCAAAGATGCCTTCGGCTGAGATGTCCTCGCCGGGGACGCCTTCTCCTCTCCGCCGCCCAACGGTACGCAGGAGATGTTGTAGTAGCGGTTGCCGCTGAGGCCGAGGATGCAGCGGGCCTTGACGCTGCGCGGCCGACGGCTGCGGATGACCTGGTCCAGAAGGGGGAGCACCCCGAGCGCGGCGAGCTCGGGAAGGGCTTCGCAGGCCGGGAGTCCGTTGGCGCGCTCGCCGAAGAGCTCACGGTAGGCGCGGTTGGCGTAGCCGAGCTGGTGCTGCGGACCGTAGGTGACGGCGACCGGCGCGGGGAGCCGGGCGAGTACGTCCCGGAGGTCGTACAGGTCCTGGATGTCGCGCGGATCCAGCAGGCCGGGTGTCGCACTGGGGTCGCGGGGTGCCGGGACGGTGACCGGGTCGCCGGGCGGGATGGTGGGAGCGGCACGCCACGGGGCTCCGGTGAGCCGGGCGCTCCAGCGCATGAGGTTCAACTCGGCCGCTTCCTCGGTCAGTTTCCAGATGGACAATCACACTTCGTGTGTACATCGACACGCGTCGTGATGACGCGGTTGGGCAGATCCTGTCAGGCCGGGACCCGGTTTCGGAAGTCGTATGACCATTGCGGCGCGTACGGCCCGCCACGGGGCCGCCGCACGAGAAGGGTGGTGCAGATCAACAGACCGGTTCCGCCGCCGGTCACTCGCCGGCTTCGCCGACAGCGCGGCCGGCAATGCAGACGACGGGCCGGTCCGACGGATCTACGGCCCGGTCCACGCCGGTCGACTCGCCCGGCCGGGACCGGGTACGGCGGAGCGGGTCCGACCGGTTTCAGTGCTCCCGGAAACCCGCCTCGAACTCCGCGCGCGGGTGCTCGATCGAACCGAGCGAAACCACTTCCCGGTTGAAGAGGCCACCGAGCAGCCAGTCGGTCAGCACCCGCACGCGCCGGTCCAGGCTGGGCAGCCGCTGGAGATGGCGGGCCCGGTGCAGCCACCAGGCCCGACGGCCGGTGAGGTGGCCGCGTTTGGTGCGCGCGACGCCCCGGCGCAGGCCGAGAGAGGTCGAGCAGTCCTGGCGGGCGGGCCGGTAGGGCTGCTGCGGACGGCCGGCGAGCGCGGCGGCGATGTTCGCGGCCAGCAGCTCGGCCTGCGCCGTCGCGTGCTGGGCGTTGGGGGCGCAGAGTTCCACGACCGCAGGGTCGGCGGTGCGGGCGACGGGGGTGCCGACGGCGGAAGCCGGCACGGCCGCGCAGTCGCCCGCGGCCCAGGCGTCCGGGAGCGGGGCGCCGTCGGAGCCGGCGATCTGGAGCGTGGGCAGGCAGCGGACCCGTCCCACGGCGTCCAGCGGGAGGTCGGTCTCGCGGAGGAACGGCGCCGGCCGGACGCCGGCCGTCCAGACCAGGGTGCGGGCGGCGAAGCGGCTGCCGTCGGAGAGGGTCATCACCCGGTCCGCGGCGGAGTCGAGGGTGGTGCCCAGGCGTACGTCGACGCTCCGGTCGCGCAGTTCGGCGAGGGTGTGGGCGGCCAGTTCCGGGGACTCCTCGGGGAGGATCCGGTCGGTCGCCTCGACCAGCACCCAACGCAGGTCCTCGACGGCCAGGTTGTGGTAGCCCTTGACGGCGTGGCGGGCCATGTCCTCCAGCTCGGCGGTCGCGCCGACGCCCGCGTACCCCGCGCCGACGAAGACGAAGGTGAGTGCCGCCTGACGGAGGGCCGGCTCCCGGGTGGAGGAGGCGAGGTCGAGCTGTTCCAGCACGTGGTTGCGCAGGCTGACGGCCTCGCCGACGGTGGCGAAGCCGAGGCCGTGCTCGGCCAGGCCCGGGACGGGTGCGGTGCGGGAGACCGCACCGGGCGCCAGCACCAGCAGGTCGTAGGCGAGTTCGGCGGGAGCGCTGTGCTCGCCGCGCGCGGCGGTGTCGATCCAGGCTCGGCGCGCTGCGTGTTCGATCCGGGTGACCCGGGCGGTGAGGACCCGGCAGTGCGGCAGCAGCCGACGGAGCGGTACGACCACGTGCCTCGGGTCGATGGAGCCGGCCGCGACCTCCGCCAGCAGCGGATGGTAGGTCAGATAGGGTTGCGGCTCGACCACGGTGATCTCGACCCGGCGGTCGTCGAGTTGGGGCCTGAGCAGCTGCTGGAGACGGAGTGCGGCGGACGTTCCGGCGCAGCCGCCGCCGGCGATCAGGATCCTGATGAGGGCACCTCCTGCCGATTGGCTGCCGATGTGACCTGCTTCCCGGATCCATGACGCCCTGTGGGAAGGGTTTTGTCCACAGGCCGTGCCGGAAGTGGTACGGAATGCTCCGTTACGGATGGGCGAGATCTGTCCTGGCATTCGGTTTTAGGGCCACTTCTCCCCCGAACTTCCTTGAACTATGGTCGGATTGTGCGCCAGCCCGGAATCGGCCGACGCCAACCACCGTGATGGCCGACTGCGTCAGGGCCAACCGGGGAAGGGTGATCCAGGAAGGCCGCCCTGTCCTGGGCGGCGGAACTGCGCGCACCGGGGGGTGCGAACTGGCCAGGCAGCGACGCCCGATGCCGGGCGCCTGCGGGGGGAGGTTTTGGGATGACGGATCAGGAACGAGTGCTCGGCCACCAGGTGGCACCGGGAACCGGGGACGGCAGCAGCGGTCTCGACGGCACCGGTGGTCTCGGCGGAATCTCTTCGGGCCGGGCCGGCCTGCACAGCGCCGGGCAGGACCCTGGCGGTAGCGGCGCACCGGACGGCCCCGGCGGTCTCGGCACGGCCGGCGGTGTCGTGCCCGAGCAGCGCGGGCCCGGCGCAGGCGAGTTGTACGGCTCCGCCACGCACGGCGTACAGGGCGCATACGGTACGCACGGCGCGTACAGCGCGCAGACCGGGCACGGCGCGCCAGGCAGTCAGAGCGCGTACGGCGCAAATGGCACCGCAAGCGCCCCGGGCGCACACGGCGGTTACGGCGCATCCGAGGACTCACCGCGCGCTGGCGCACCCTCCCGGCTACGGGTGGACGCCCGCCGGAACCTGGAGAGCGTGCTGCGCGCGGCCCGCCAGGTCTTCGGCGAACTCGGCTATGACGCCCCGATGGAGGAGGTCGCCCGGCGGGCGGGGGTCGGGGTCGGCACGGTGTACCGGCGGTTCCCGAGCAAGGAGGTGCTGGTCCAGCGGATCGCGGCCGAGGAGGTCACGTGGCTGACCGAGCAGGCGCGCGAGTCGCTTTACGGGAGCTCCGAGCCGTGGGAGGCGCTGGCCGGCTACCTGGCGCGAGCGGTCGGTTCGGGCGCCGGCCGGCTGCTGCCGCCCTCGGCGTTCCGCTACGCGGAGGAACTCGGCGAGTCACCCGTACCGCACGTGTCTGAGCAGCGGCTGCCCGAGCACACCGTGCCGGAGCAGCACTTCGCCGAACAGCGCCTCGGCACCCCGGGCTTCCCGCCCCCGCAGGGCATCGAGGCAGCGCACCTGGGACCGGACGGCTTCGGGGCGAAGGGCTTCGGTACGCAGAGCCCGGACCGGCCGGGCTTCGGTGTTCAGGGCGGCGGCGAGCGCCGTGTCGGGGAGTTCGGGTTCACGGAGCCGTGGGTGCCCGAGCAGCGCGCCGCGGAGGCCGATGCCCACCCGGCCTACGACGCCGACCCCCGGCTGCTGCTGCACCTGCTGGCGGCGCTGGTCGCACGGGCCGGTGCCGCGGGTGAACTGCGGCCCGGAGTCACGGTGTCGGACGTGGTGCTGGTGCTGACCGCAGCCGTACCGGTGCATGTGAGCCAGGGTCATCCGGCCCGGGGCACGGCGGCCGGCTCCGGCGGTCTCGGGTCCGCAGGTGAGCGCGGCACCGGCGCGTGGGAGCCGGACGGCCGGGCGGCCGGGGAGTTGACGGAGGGTTCCCCAGGTGACCGGCTGCTGCAAATCCTGTTGAACGGTCTACGGGCCCGCTGACACACCACAGTTCCTACCCGAACGCACCCGCCAAAGGCTGCCCGGAAGGGTGGGGCGCGGACGGTCGGCTACCAGTGGCCGCTGCACTATGCCATTCTTTGGCCGTGGTTGGAGCCATTGTCCCGTTGCGTACAGTTCGCCCGACTGTGGGTGACCAGGATGCGCCCTCGGATCGGCGCACCGTTCCCTGCGGTCGCGCCGGGGGGCACGGCTCGCCGAGCCATGGCGGCGTCCGCGCCCTGGGCCGTGCCGAGCGCTGGAGGCCGCGTTGAGCGCCGAGGAGCAGAACGACCACGGCTACGGCCGCGACCTGCCGGGGCAGCAGACCCCGCCCCAGTCGTCCCAGCCGCCCCAGGTACCGGGGCCGGCACCGGAGCAGACCCCGCATCAGCAGCCTGGCCGGGGGCCCGGCCATGGGGCCGGCGAGGTCCCGGACCAGGCCGGTGCGCCGATCCGGGAGTCGCTCTCCGGGCGAGTGCCCGGACAGGCACCGGCCGGGCAGGGCGGCGTCACCCCGGAAGCCTTCGTCGCCGGCGGCCGGGACCGGAGCACGTCCGGGGACGGTGTCGCCCGCGCCGTGGTACCGGCCCCCGCCGACCCGGTGGACGGTGAACGGCCGCCCTCCGACGCCGAATTGACCGCCCTGGTACGGGCCGGCGACGACGGCGCGTACGAGGAGATCTACCGGCGGCACGCCGACGCGGTGCGCCGCTACGCCCGGACCTGCTGCCGGGACAGCTTCACCGCCGAGGACCTGGCGGGCGAGGTCTTCGCCCGCACCCTGCAGGCCCTGCGCTCGGGCAAGGGCCCGGACTTCGCGGTCCGCGCCTACCTGCTGACGGCGGTCCGGAACGTCGCCACCGCCTGGACCCGCAGCGAGCGGCACGAGCAACTCGTCGACGACTTCGGCGCGTTCGCACAGACCTCCCCCGCCACCGTGGACCTCGACCTGGCCGACCCCGGCGCGGACGCCTGGGCGATGGCGATGGCCGACCAGCGGATGGTCATGCAGGCCTTCGTCGGACTCCCCGAGGACGACCGGGTGGTGCTCTGGCACACCGAGGTCGAGCGCGAGTCCCCGAAGACCGTCGCGGTGATGCTCGGCAAGACCGCCAACGCCACGGCGGTCCAGGCGCACCGGGCCCGCGACCGGCTGGCCGTCGCCTTCCTGCAGGCGCATGTGTCGGGCAGCCAGACCCGGGACTGCGAGACGTACGCCAGCCGGCTCGGCGCGTACGCCCGCGGCTCGCTGCGCAAGCGGGGCGCGGCGGAAGTGGGCAGGCACGTCCAGGAGTGCGACCGCTGCACGGCCGCCTACCTCGAACTGACCGAGATCAACACCGGGCTGCGGGCGATCCTGCCCGGCGGCGTACTGGTCTGGGTCGGGGCCGGGTACTTCACGGCGGCCGCGGCCGCGGTCGGCCTGGGCGCCGCCGGTACGGCGGCGGTGGCCGGCGGCGCCGCGGCCGGCACGGGGGCGGCGGGTACGCCGGGCGCGGCCGGAGCCGGTGGTGCCGCGGGTACCGCCGGTGCCGGCGGGACGGCGGGAGGCGGCGGGGCTGTCGGGGCTGCCGCCGGTGAGGGCCTCGGGGTGGTCGCCAAGGCGGGCATCGCCGCCGGGGTCGCGGTGGCCGCGGCCGCGGTGGCCGCCTACGCGCTGACCGACTCGCCCACGCCGAAGGAGCCCAAGGCCGCGCCGGCGGTCTCCTCGCCCGCGCGTCCGCCGGCGGCACCCAAGCCGAGCCCGGCGCCGTCCGGCACTCCCTCGGCCGCGCCGGCGCCGGAGCCCACGCCCACCCCCGTCCCCAGCCGGAGGGCAGCGGAACCCACGCCCCGGCCGAGCCGGGCCGCCGTCGCGACGCCGGTCCCCGGACCGAGCGTGGAGCGGTCGCCGAGCCCGCAGCGGACGGCGTCGCCCACCCCGGCACCGTCCGTCCAGCCGACCACACCCCCGGAGACACCGGAACCGACTCCGACTCCGACTCCGACCGTCGAGCCGTCACCGCCGCCGTCGACCGACTTCTGGGTGAACGACCTCCCGTTCGGCCAGGGTTCGGACCGCCTGCCGTCGGCCGGGCCGAGCATCCAGGGCAGCGCGACCGACTGGGTCTGGCAGCGCGACCAGGTCTGGATCGGCGGTCAGCGCTACTGGCACGGGCTGAGCATGCACCCGTTCTCGACGGTGACCGTGGACCTCAACCGCGGCTGCTCGTCCTTCCGGGCCGTCGCCGGTCTGGACGACCTCACCGCGCGGTTCGGGGAGGTCGTCTTCAGCGTCCAGGACCGGGACGGTACGACGCTGTGGCGCTCGGCCGAGTTCGCGCAGGGCGACGACCCCGTCCCGGTACGGGTCCCGCTGGACGGCCGGCGGACGATCCGGCTGGTGGTCGCCCCGGTGCACGGCGGCTGGGGGCTGCTCACCCTGGCGGACTGGGCCGACGCGCGGTTCAGCTGCGGCTGAGCGCCCGGTCGGCCGTCAGATCGCGCAGGTGCCGTCCGCGCAGGCGGCGGTCCCGGCGGCATCCGGCCGGGGCTGCGCGGCTTCGGCGACGGCCTGCTCGGCAGCCTGCCCGGCCATCTGCTCCGTGACCTGCTCCAGGACGCGGAGGAAGGTGGACGCCTCCTGGCCGCCCTGGACGGCCCACCTGCCCTCGAAGACGAAGGTGGGCACGGCGGTGATACCGAGTGCACGGGCCTCCGCGAGCTGGGCACGGACCTCGGCGGCGCCCTCGTCCCCCGCCAGGTAGGCGGACACCCGGGCGCCGTCCAGGCCGGTGGCGACTGCGATCTCGGTGAGCCGCTCCCGGTCACCGACGTCCACGCCGTCGCTGAAGTGCGCCTTCAGCAGGCTCTCCTTGAGCTCGACCTGCTTGCGGGCGCCGTACTCGGTCTCGGCCAGGTGCAGCAGCCGGTGGGCGAGGAAGGTGTTGACGTGCAGCGCGGCGTCGAAGTCGTAGTCGATGCCGTCCGCCTTGCCGAGCTCGGTGACCCGCGCGTCCATCGCGACCGACTGCGGGCCGTAGCGCTCGGCCAGCCAGGCGCGGTGCCCGGTCGCCTGCTCGGGAGCGTCCGGAACCAGCTGGTACGGGCGGAAGACCACCTCGACCTCGTCCCCGCCCGGGAAGCGGTCGAGGGCCTGCTCGAAACGGCGCTTGCCGATGAAACACCAGGGGCAGGCGATGTCCGAGTAGATCTCGACCTTCATGACGTACGGCTCCTGTCGCGGGGCGTGGCTTGACGGAACGGGTGAACCATCAGTGACCTGCGGGAATTCCCGCTCGCTCCGGGAGTGTCCGGGAACCAGCGGAGCGCGGGCGCCGGTGTCAGCGCGCCGGCGGCGCCGGAACCACCAGGACCGGGCAGGCCGCGTGGTGGACGGCCGCCGTACTGACCGATCCGAGCAGCAGCCGGGGGAAGCCGCCGTTCCCCCGGGCGCCGACCACCAGGGTGTGCTGGCCCGGGGTGCAGGACAGCAGGACCTCGATCACGCTGCCGAGCACCACGTGCAGCGAGAGCACGCCCGTGTAGGGCCAGGTACGGGCCGCCTGGACGGTGGCGACGGACCTGCGCAGCCCGTCGGCCGTGCTGGCGGTCAGCCGCGTGACGCTCTCCCGCACCAGGTCGGCCATGCCCGGCGGGTAGCCGCCCGGGGACGGGTCGGCCACCGCCAGGACGTACAGCGGCAGGCCGAACAGCTGCGCCTCCGTCATCGCGCGGTCCAGCGCCCAGAGCGAGCCGTCCGAGCCGTCGCAGGCGGCCAGCACACCGGGCGGATCGGCGGTGGGGGGCGCACCGAGTACCGGGAGGGGTTCGGGCACGTGGGGCTCCTCTGACGGGTCCCTCCATCATGCTCGACCGCCGCGAAGCTGGGCGGAAGCACCCCCGGGGACTCGAAGGGGCGTGCCGTCGAGCCGGGGGACCGGTGCCACGCTCCCGACGGCCCCCGCCTGCCGGGTGTGCCGCGCCGGTCAGGCCGGGCGCGGCAGGGCGGGCCGGTCGGGTTGGGGGAGGCCGGTCCAGCTGGAGCCGTGGCGACGGGCGTGCACGCGACGCAACCAGAGTTCGGTGGCCACCAGTTCGGCGAGGCCGGCCAGGGTGCCGGGCGGGAGGTCGGCCGACGGGTCGGCGGCGCGGGCGAGCGCGGCCCGGACGGCGGGCAGGTCGATCAGGCCGGCCTCGGCGAGCAGCGGGCTCCGGAAGAGTTCGCTGATCCCGTCGGCGGCCTGGCGCAGGCCGGTGCGGGCAGCGCCGGTTCGGTCCGGGCGCGGTCCCCGGCCCCAGTCGGCCGGCAGGTCGGTACGGCCCGCGCCGGCCAGGACGGACCGCAGCAGGGCGTGCCGTGCGCCGGGCTGCAGCCGTATCCGGTCGGGCAGCAGCCGGGCGGCCCGCACCACCTGGTTGTCCAGGAAGGGCGCGTGCAGCCGCTGCCCGTGCTGTTCGGCGGCCTGTAGCAGGGTGCGGTACCCGGCGGCGTGCCGGTGCAGGGCGAGCCTGGCACGGCGGGCGCCGGGCTGTTCGGTGGGCACCGGGCCCCGGGCGGCGAGCCGCAGGCGCTGCGCGACGGCGGAGAGGGCGTCGTCGGACAGGAAGCGTGCGGCCGGTCCGGGGACGCACCAGGCGAGGTCGGCGGCCGAGCTCTCGCCGGCCGTCCGGCCGCGCCGGGCGGGGCGGCGGGCGACCAGCCGGACCGCGATGTCGTCGAGGGCCTCGGCGTACTGGGCCCTGGCCAGCCGGTGCGCGGCGCGCAGCACGCCGACGGGTGTGCGGACGGCGCCGTCGAAGGCGCCCGCGGTGGCGAGGTCGGTCCCGGCCAGTGCGACCACCGGGGAGAGCAGTTCGCGGGAGCGGCCGTCCCTGACCAGGTCGGCGAGCCGGGCCGGGTGGCCGTCGAGGACGTGCCGGGCGCCGTAGCCGGTGAGGTGGTCGGCGCCGCCGAGGCTGAACCGGCCGTCCAGGCGGGCGGTGGCGATCAGGGCGGGCCCGGGTTCGTCGGTGAGCGGTCCCGGCGGCGGGTCGCCGGGACCGGCCGCTGCGGTGGAGCCCGCCGGCTCGGCACCGCCTTCCGTGGGCCCGGTGAGTCCGGCGTACGGGAGCACCGGGGGCAGCACGACATGGCGCAGGCGCGGGGCCTCCACCGCGAGCGCCACCTTGTGTTCGCCCACGCCGGTGCCTGCGCCCGCTCTCGCGCCGTCGGCTCCGTCGAGGCCGTCCTCGGCGACCGTGACGGCGGTGAGCGGTTCGCCACCGGGCTGCTCCCCGGCCTGCCGGCGGCTCACCGCGGCCGACGGGCGGGCCCAGGAGCCCTTGACCGCGCCGCTCCGCGCGGCGGCGGCCGGGTGGATGGGCCCCGGTCCGGCGGGGGCCGCCGAGGGCCCGATCGGCACGGCGGCGGCGAGCAGTGCGACGGTCGCGGAGGCGGTGCCGTACGAGAGGTCCACGCCGAGCCGGGGGCGGTCGCCGGGAGGTGTCGAGGTGCGTACCCGGCAGCGGACGGACTCCAGCAGCGTGCGGGTGAGTTCACGCACTGCCGGTGCCTCCTCGCGCCGTCCGGGGGCGGGTTCCGGCTCGTACGAGGCGGTGTGGGGTCGCCCGCCGCGGATGCCCAGCACGTGGCCGGGCGGGACGCGTTGCACGCCCAGGTACGGAGTGCTCGTACCGAGCGCCTCGGGCGACTCCGGGCAGGCCAACCGGGCGGCGAGGTGGCCGGTGTCGATCGGGGCGCCGATCAGGTCGGCGAGGGGGAGCGCGGCGGTGGCGTACGCCGTCCCGCCGTACCAGGGCGTGTGGAACACCGGGAGTGCGCCGGCGAGGTCGGTGAGCACCAGGGTGCTGCGGGTGCCGGTGCGCAGCACCACGGTGTAGCTGCCGGGCCAGCTGGTGAGGTGGCGGACCGCGCCGCCGCGGGCGGCGGCCAGGCCGGCGGCGAGTTCGGCGTCGGAGGCGGCGCAATGGCCGATGACCGCGAGGCGGGTGGTGGCCGGGGTGTCGTCCTCGGTGGCCTCGGGTGCGGTCGGAGCACTGGTGACCACGACCGGGGCGCCGGGCCTGAGGGTGACCAGGCGGATCTCCTCGGGGCGCCAGTCGCCAACCGCCCAGAGCGGGTTGGGCCCGGACCAGAGGGTGGTGGCGGCCAGCGGACGGACGGCACTCGGAGGCGCGGAGGCCGCGGGGTGCGCCGTGGTGGCACGCGGGAGAACGGGAGTTGAGGGTGTGCCCGTTCCTGATGCGCCAACAGGCGTGCGCGCCATGGAACGCGCCTGCGATCCGCTACCGGTTGCCTGGCGCACGCCACGTACCGCGGCAGCGCTCGCCGTGGACGCGCTCCCGCTCCAGCCCGTGAGCCACCGCATCGCGCCTCCGCCTGACGAGGAACCAGGTACGCCGTTCCACCGCCAGACGTCGACGCACCGCCTGGAGAACATGGTGCCACCGGATCCGCCCGGGTTGGCCGCTGTCGCCCGCAGAGCCCCCGGGAGCGGGACGTGGGGCCTTTCCGAGAGGGACGGGGAGCGGGCCGGGCCTCCCCCTCCGTGGCCCGGAACCGCCCTCGCGCGGCCTTCTGGCATGGACATCGACGGATGGCCGAAAGGCGTCGCACTGCCCGGGAGGGCATCCGCATGCCCTCCCGGACCCACCACCGCCCGCGGGGATGGAGGCGGCGGCGTCCCCCGGCCCGCCGGGTCCTCGACGACGGGCCGACCCACGGACACCAGCGAATCGCCCACCTGCCGCTCCGGCCAAGGGGCACAACCGGGCGCACGTCTGCACAGGACCGGAGCACGGCGATCCGCGGCGTGCGGCCTCCGGCGCCGGGCCTGCGGCGGGCCGCCCCGGAACCGCCGCCGACAGTGCGTGATCCCGCCATCCGGAATGCAGGCTCTTAACCCTCGGAACCCGGACGACTACTCTAGGTGCAAGCACCATCCAGGCTCAGTGCACCGCTTTTCCATACCCCGAGCGGACTTCCGTCAGCCGCATCGACCCCACCCGCCGCCGGGGCCGACGGAAGTCGCACCCGAGCCACCCCGGCACCGCGGCAGCCGCACCGCCGGGAGCACCATCGAAGAGTCGCCCGAGTACCGCCCGCACGGCGCCGGTTGACCGGCGGGGAGCACCGGGCACTACTGACGTACCACCGAAGCACACCGGGAAAAACCACCGAAGCCCAGCCGCCGCACGACGCCGCCAGGGGGTGCCGCCGCCACCATGACCATCAGCTCACGAGGGCCGAACGAACGGCTCGGCGCACTCCTCACCCTCGCCCAGATCAGCAACGCCGGCCTCGCGCGCCGGGTCAACGACCTCGGCGCACAACGCGGACTGACGCTTCGCTACGACAAGACATCGGTCGCCCGCTGGGTCGGCAAGGGCATGATCCCGCAGGGCCCGGTACCGCATCTGATCGCCTCCGCGATCGGCAGCAAGCTCGGCCGCCCCGTCCCGCTCGAGGAGATCGGCCTGGGCGACACCGACCCGACCCCCGAACTCGGCCTCGCCTTCCCGCGCGAGGTGCCGGAGGCGGTGCGCTCCGCCACGGACCTGTGGCGGGTCGATCTGGACCTGCGGCGCGGCCCCGGCGGCGGTCGGTGGAGCGACAGTCTGGCCGGCACCTTCTCGGTCGCCGCGTACGCCACCCCGGTCTCGCGCTGGCTGATCACCCCGGCCGACGGTTCGGTGGCCCGCGAGGCGCGGATCCCGGACCTGACCGGCTACCGGGTGGGCCACTCGGACGCCGCCAAACTGCGCGAGGCGGCCCAGGAGGCCCGCCGCTGGGACTCCAAGTACGGGGGCGGCGACTGGCGTTCCTCGATGGTGCCGGAGTGCCTGCGGGTGGAGGCGGCGCCGCTGCTGCTGGCCTCGTACAGTGACGCGGTCGGGCGGGCGCTGTTCGGCGCGACGGCCGAACTCACCCGGCTGGCCGGGTGGATGGCCTTCGACACCGGCCAGCACGAGGCCGCCCAGCGGTACTACATCCAGGCGCTGCGGCTCGCCCGCGCGGCGGCCGACGTCCCGCTCGGCGGCTACGTGCTGGCCTCGATGAGCCTGCAGGCCAGCTACCGGGGCTTCGCCGAGGAGGCGGTGGACCTGGCCCAGGCCGCGTTGGAGCGGAACCGGGGGCTGGCGACCGCCCGCACCATGAGCTTCTTCCATCTGGTGGAGGCACGGGCCCAGGCGAAGAGCCGCAACGCGCAGGCGTGTGCGACCGCGCTCGCAGCGGCGGAGGGCGCGCTCGAACGCTCGCGCGCCGGTGATCCCGATCCGGCGTGGATCGACTTCTACGCCTACGACCGGCTGGCCGCCGACGCCGCCGAGTGCTTCCGCGACCTCGGAATCCCTTCCAAGGTCCGGCAGTTCACCCGCGAGGCGCTGGCCCGTCCGACCGAGGGCTTCGTCCGCTCCCACGGCCTGCGGCTGGTCGTCTCGGCGATGGCCGAGGCCGAGGCGGGCGACCTGGACGCCGCCGTCGCCGCCGGCGAACGCGCGGTCGAGGTGGCCGGCCGGATCTCCTCGCAGCGCAGCCGCGACTACGTGGCGGAGCTGCTGCGCCGCCTCGAACCGTTCCAGGACGAGCGCAGGGTGCGGGAGTTGGCCGAGCGGGCGCGACTGGTGCTGGTGGCGCCGGCGTGACCTCGGCCGGATAAGACCGACCGGCATTAGGGAGCGTGGGAGAAGAAGGGGGCACCTCCCGGCCGAAGGCTGGGGGAGGGTCGAGAGCCGAGTCTGGGCCTGCATCGTGCGGGGGCACCTCCCGGCCGAAGGCTGGGGGAAGAGAGCGCAGCGGCGCTGCGCGCGACGAGGGATGTGCGTCCAGGCGAGAGCCTTCGGCACGCGACGCCGCGGGCCCTATTGCCGGTCGGTCTAAATCAGATGCGGGCCCGGCGGCCCGCTGGCTACCGTCGTACTCGTCCAGGTGCGCAGGTAGAGGTTACTTCCACTTCTAATGGGCGGGTCGCGGGTTCGAGTCCCGTCACCGGCTCGGGCCGGTGTAGCTCAGTCGGTAGAGCAGCTTGTCACCTCAACCGCTTCAGTCCTCTGGACACCCATACGTGAATAGTTCTGCCGCACCTCCCGGTGCGCAGGCGGCGGTTACTTCTCTGGTAGGTGCCCCCAGCGGGGCGCTGCGGTTCGAGCCCGCAAAAGACACCGCCACCGCTCTTGATCTCGGGAGGCACAGCACCGGGGCGCCCGGTGCGCAGGCGGGGGTTACTTCTGGATCGGGCGGTTCCGGGTTCGAGTCCCGGCCGGCCGGAGCCGCAGGCTCGGCCGGTAGCTCAATCGGTAGAGCACCTGACTGTCACCTCCACCGACGCCGGTTCGCCGGAACCGGCACCGATCTCGGGCGCCCCGTTCACCGTGCCCTCCCCTTCTCGCCGTTCAGCAGGGGGACTTCAGCATGTCGCGCTTCAACATCCGCAGGGCCAAGCCGGTTCCGTCCTCACCCGTGCGGACCACCGGCCGCACGGTGGCCAACCACCAGGGCGGCACCGGCTGGCTGCGCGACGAGAAGTCCGAGCTCTTCCTGCTCGCGGTCACCAACATGGTCGGGCAGAACACCTTCTACGAGCGCGGCGGCGACCGTGACGACCGCTTCACCGCGCTGGTCCGCCGGCTCGCCGTCAGCGAGCCCGACTGGACGCTCGGGCTGCTCCGCTGGCTGCGCGCCGACGCGCACCTGCGGACCGCGTCGCTGGTCGGAGCGGCCGAGTTCACCCGTGCCCGGCTGGACGCCGGGCTGCCGGGGCACTCCCGCCAGGTCATCGACGCGGTGCTGCAACGGCCCGACGAGCCGGGAGAGTTCCTCGCCTACTGGACCTCCCGCTACGGCCGCCGGCTGCCTCAGCCGGTCAAGCGCGGCGTCGCCGACGCCGTCCGCCGCCTCTACAACGGCCGGGCCCTGCTCAAGTACGACACCGCCGCCAAGGGGTACCGCTTCGGCGACGTACTGGAGCTGACCCACCCCGCGCCACACCCCGAGAAGCCGTGGCAGGGCGCCCTGTTCAAGTACGCCCTGGACCGGCGCCACCGCCCGGACGAGGCGCTGCCGCCCGCCGGCGACCGGCTGCTGACCGCCAACCGCGAACTGCTCGGCCTGCCCGTGGAACGGCGCCGCGCCGCCGTCACCGCCGAGGGCGGCGCCGAGCGGCTGGCCGCGGCCGGGTTCACCTGGGAGGCGCTGGCCGGCTGGCTGCAGGGCCCGCTGGACGCGGCCGCCTGGGAAGCGGTCATCCCGTCCATGGGGTCGATGGCTCTGGTGCGCAACCTGCGCAACTTCGACCAGGCCGGGGTCTCGGACGAGGTCGCCGCCGAGGTGGCCCGGCGGATCAGCGGCAAGGAGGAGGTCACCCGCTCCGGGCAGTTCCCGTTCCGCTACCTGGCCGCGCACCGCAACGCGCCGTCGCTGCGCTGGGGACACGCCCTGGAGCAGGCGCTCGGGCACTCGCTGGCCAACGTGCCCGCCCTGCCCGGCCGGACGCTGGTCCTGGTCGACCGCTCGGGTTCGATGTTCGACCGGCCGAGCGCCCAGACCCAGCTCAACCGGGCCGACTCGGCGGCGATCTTCGGCACCGCGCTCAAGATCCGGGCCGAGCGGGCCGACCTGGTGGAGTTCGGCAGCACCAGCCGACCGGTCGAGGTGCGGCGCGGCGAGCCGGTGCTCCGGGTGCTTGAGCGGTTCCACAGCCTCGGCGGCACCAACACCGCCGAAGCCGTCGCCGAGCACTACGCGGGCCACGACCGGGTGGTGGTGATCACCGATGAGCAGGCATACGGCAGTTGGGGCGGCGACCCGCTGGCTCCCGTGCCCGACGAAGTCCCGGTCTACACCTGGAACCTCGCCGGTTACGCCACCGGCCACGGCCCGTCCGGGACGGGCAACCGGCACACCTTCGGCGGGCTCAGCGACGCGGCGTTCCGGCTGATCCCGCTACTCGAGGCCGGCCGCGACGCCGACTGGCCGTGGCTCCAGGCCTAGGCGCATCGGGACGCTCCCCGGGCACACCCGGACGCTCCCCGAGGGCAGCGGGGGCGGGAGCCGCACGGCTCCCGCCCCCCTGGTGATCGCCCGACGCCCCTGGGAACATCGCTGGCACGGGCACCTGGGCGGCGGGTGCCGGGGGAGGAAGAAGGTGCTGCTGTGGCGTACGACTTCGATGTGACGGTGGTGGGCGGCGGGATCGTCGGACTGTCCACCGTGTACGCGCTCACCCGGCAACGGCCGGATCTGCGGGTACTGCTGCTGGAGAAGGAACCCGGCTTCGCCGCCCACCAGACCGGCCGCAACAGCGGAGTCATCCACAGCGGCGTGTACTACCGGCCCGGCTCGCTGAAGGCCAGGTACGCCACCCGGGGCGCCGCGGAGATGGTGGAGTTCTGCCGTGCGCAGGGCCTCCCCTACGAGGTCACCGGCAAGCTGATCGTGGCCACCGGGCGCGAGGAGCTGCCCCGGCTGCACGCCCTGGCGCGGCGCGGTCGGGAGAACGGCATCCCGGTCACCGAGCTGGACGCCGCCGGGATCACCGCGTACGAGCCCGAGGTGACCGGCATCGCGGCGCTGCACATCGGCACCACCGGCATCTGCGACTTCCCGGCGGTCGCCCGCCGGTGCGCGGCGCTCGCCGAGGAGGCGGGCGCGGTGCTGCGCACCGGCTGCGGTCTAGAGGGGGTCGAGCGGCGCACGGACGGGATCGCCGTACAGATCGAGGGCGGTGCGGAACTGCGCACCGCGGTACTGGTCAACTGCGCCGGGCTGCACAGCGACCGGATCGCGCGGATGGCCGGGGACGACCCCGGGGCGCGGATCATCCCGTTCCGCGGCGAGTACTACGAACTCACCAAGGAGCGGCGGGAGTTGGTCCGGGGACTGGTGTACCCGGTTCCCGATCCGGCGTTCCCCTTCCTCGGCGTGCACCTCACCAGGGGTGTGCACGGCGACGTCCACGTCGGCCCCAACGCCGTCCCCGCGCTGGCCCGCGAGGGTTACGACTGGCGGACGGTCCGGCCGCGCGACCTCGCCGAGACGGTCCGCTTCCCCGGCACCTGGCAGATCGCGCGCCGGCACTGGCGGTACGAGCTCGGCGAACTGCACCGCTCGCTCTCCAAGCGGGCGTTCACGGCCGCCGTACAGCGGCTGCTTCCGGCGGTCACGGCGTCCGACCTGGTGCCGACCACGGCCGGGGTGCGGGCACAGGCGGTGGCCGGGGACGGCTCACTGCTGGACGACTTCGCCTTCGCCGGCTTCGACCCGGACGACCCGTCCTCGCCTCGGCGCACCGTCCATGTGCTCAACGCGCCCTCGCCGGCCGCCACCGCCTCGCTGCCGATCGGCCGCGAGGTCGCCCGCCGGGCGCTCGCCGCCCTGGAGCGGGAGGGCTGAGCTCCCAGCAACGGGACGGGAGCAGGACCGAACCAAACCGAACCGGGACAGGAGCCGGGACAGGGACAGGAAAGGGGCGGGACGGGGGCTCTCAGGGGCCGTCGCTCTCCCCTGGGGATCCCGGGCGCACCCCCGTAGAATGGGGCGATTGTGACTGCCACCGCCTCCAGCACCCAGCCCTCCCCGTCCGCCCGGCTCTCCGCCGCTCCGGCCGCGTACCCCGCGCCGATGTACCCGCACAAGGCCACCGAGGCCCAGCACAGCGAGCGCCGGATCCGCAGCTTCCAGCCCCGCCGGGGCCGGATGACCAGCGCCCAGGCCAGTGCGCTGGACCGGGGCTGGGAACGGTACGGCCTGGCGATCGACGGCAGCCCGCTCGACCTCGGCAGCCTGTTCGGCGGCCTGCCGGTCACCCTGGAGATCGGCTTCGGCATGGGCGAGACCACCGCCGCGATGGCCGCCGCCGACCCGGCGACGGGCATCCTGGCCGCCGATGTGCACACCCCCGGCCACGGCAACCTGCTGCAGATGCTGGAGCGCAACGGCTCGGAGAACGTCCGCCTGGCCGCCGGCGACGCGGTGATCCTGCTGCGCGACATGCTGCCGGACGCCTCGCTGGCCGGCCTGCGGGTCTACTTCGCGGACCCGTGGCCCAAGCCCAAGCACCACAAGCGCCGCCTGGTCCAGCCGCACTTCCTCGACCTGGTGCTCCCCCGCCTGGCGCCCGGCGCGCTGGTGCACTGCGCCACCGACTGGGAGCCGTACGCCGAGCAGATGCTCGCCGTGCTCTCCGCCTCGCCGGAGCTGGAGAACCTGCACCCCGAGGGCGACGGCACCGGCTGGCTGGAGCCCGCCGACCACCCCGCGGGGAGCGTACCGGGTTACGCGCCGCGGCCCGAGTGGCGTCCGGTCACCAAGTTCGAGCGCGCCGGGATGGTCAAGGGCCACGTCGTACACGACCTGCTGTTCCGCCGCCGCTGAGACCGGCCCGACGACCGGCACCCGGCGGCGGGTACCAGCAGCGGATACCCGCCGCGGGTACCGATCGAGAGGTTCCCGCGGCAGGTTCCGACGAGGGGGCCGGCGATAGGGCCCGACCGCGGGCCCGACCGCGGGCCCGACGGCGACACCTGGCGGCAGGACCCGACGACGGGCTCCGGCCACGCGGAACTCCCGGACGGCGACGCCACGATCACGGCGACGGCACCCCGAGCAACCTGAAGCAGCGTCACCCGCGGTGACCCTCCCGACACCGATCGTGCCGCGAGGCTCCCCGGAATCGCGCCGTTCCCCTACCCTTTCCGGGTGAGCAGTCCGTCCAGCGACGGCCCATCCCCCGACGCAGCGCTCCCCGCCGCAGCCGCCTCCCCCACCCTGGCCGCCGCGCCGGACGCCGCCGAACCACCCGGGTCCGCCGCCAGCGCGTCCGCGCACTCCGCCGGCACCCGACCGATCCCGGGGCCCCGGGTGCGACGGGCCGACCGACTGCTGGCCTGGCCCCCGTACGTCCGGCTGGAGAGCCTGCTCCGGCGGGCCGCCGAGCTGCGCTATCCCGCGCTCTCGTCCGCACTGGCCGCCGTCGCGCTCGCCGCCTGCGGCGTGCTCATCCTGGACCTGGTGCACCGACAGACCGGCACCACCGGACTGCTGGTCGGTCTCGGGCTGGCGCTGCTGCCACTGCCCTTCGTGCTGGGCGCGCTCGCCTGGCTCAACCAAACCGCCCGGGTGCCGTTGCGGCACGCCCTGTTCTGCCTCGCCTGGGGCGCCTTCGCGGCGACCACCGTGGCGATCATGGCGAACGGCTGGGCCAGCGACTTCCTGATCGCCCACCAGGGCAGCGCGCGCGGCGAGACGATCGGCGCCGAGTTCGCCACCCCGCTGATCGAGGAGAGCGCCAAGGGTGCCGCCCTGGTCATCCTCCTGCTCCCGCTGCACCGGCGGCTGCGCTGCCGAGCCGAGCGCACCTGCACCGTCCTGGCCCGGCGGTCCCCGGCGCCGCTGCGCCGCTCGGTGCGCCGTCTGCGCAACGCCCCCCGGCTGCGCCGGTACCTGCGTCCGCTGCCGTACTTCCGCCCGGTCACCTACCACGGCCCGCACCCGCGCGACGGGCGGCGCCGGGCCCGCTCCAGTCCGCGCACCCTGGCCGCCGGGGTGGTCCTCGGCGGGGTCACCGCCTGCGGCTTCGGGTTCACCGAGAACGCCCTCTATCTGGGGCGGGCCTTCACCGACGACCAGCAGACCAGGCTGGACGGCATCGGCCTCGGCGAGCCGCCCAGCCTGCGGGACTTCGACACCACCGTGCACACCTTCGTCCTGCGCGGCCTGCTCTCCCCGTTCGCCCACCCGCTGTTCAGCGCCCTCACCGGGCTCGGCATCGCGATCGGCCTGACCACCGGCCGCCGCTGGGCGGCCCGGCTGGCCGCACCGGTCGGCCTGTTGCTGGCGATGGCCCTGCACGGCGCCTGGAACGCCGCCGCCGGTCTCGGCACCCACGGCTTCCTGCTGGTGTACGGGGCAGTGATGGTGCCCGCCTTCGTCGCCCTGGTCTGCTTCGCGGTCTGGGCCCGGGCCCGGAGCCTGCGGATCGGCCGACACCCGGACCACCCGGCCGGCAATCCGGCTGCCGGGCGCTCGGCCAGACGGAGGAAGGCTGCATGAGCCACCCGCGGCCGGGCCCGTGACGGAACCGATTTCCCTTATCGGCGACTCTCCCGTACTGTTGTGTTCACCGACGCGGGGTGGAGCAGCTCGGTAGCTCGCTGGGCTCATAACCCAGAGGTCGCAGGTTCAAATCCTGTCCCCGCTACTCAGTAGCCAGAAGGCCCGGCAGATTCGTCTGCCGGGCCTTCTGCGTTCCCGCTCCGCTTCTCAGCGCGCCCGCTCCGCACTCCCGCGCGGATAATCCGTTGCCTCTGGTCTTCGGCCTGCCTATCGTTGGGCTCAGAACACGGAAGGAGGTGATCCTGAGTTGAGTACACACGCTACTGCGCACGTATGCGCGTCTGACTCGCTCGGGCGCGCCTCCGTGGCGGCCGCCTACTAGGTTCGGCCCCCGCGGACGCGTTACCGCGCAGATGTTGTCGTTCCCCCGGGAGACCCTCAGAGCGAGGCCCCGGGGGTTCGGCATTTCCGGGCCTGGGTCGGATTCGATCCGGTGATCCCAATCTTTCGATCCAGTGATCCCAATCTGTGGAACGTTAGGATCACCCGAAGGTGAGCCGGGAAGACTGGTCGGCACTGTGATCCGCCATGCGCCACTGCCCGGGAGCCCCAGATGACCAGACACCTCCGCCGAGTGCTTCTGGTCGCCGGTCTCGCCCTGACGGTGGTGCTCTCCTGGGCGTCCGTCCGGATCGCGCACCAGAGCTGGGCCAGGAACACCCTGCTGATCACGGGCCCGTGGCTGCTCCTGCTGCTGCTCACCCAGCTGCGGACCTCGGCCCGGGAGGTCCGCCGACGCTTCAGGGACCGGCCGTACTCCCGGTCCGGCAAGCGTTAGACCGCCTCCTGAACCCCGCCACGCTCCAACTCCCTGTCCGGCTCCGGCGATGACCGCTACAGTCGCTGCGACTCACGGGTGAATCGGGGGAGGCCGTCAGTGATCGGTTCGGAGTCCGGATCAGTGTCAGGTGCGATGTCCAGGCCGAAGGCCGGTGCGCGCCGCAGGGCGGTCGGCCGCGGGCACGGAGGCTACGAGCACGGACTCGCCCCTCAGGTGCAGTACGGCCTGGGCGGCGTGGTCGCCGCCGGCCTGGCCGGGCTGGCGCTCTGCTCGGCGGCGAGCGGGCACTGGATGGGGATGCTCGGCGGGGGCCTGCTGGTGGCCGCGATGTCCACGGCCGTCGGCGGCGGACTGGGCTTCCTGTTCGGTATCCCGCGCCTGCTCAGCAGCGGCGCGGCCGCGCACCCCGGTGATCTGAGCGCCACCTCCACCGCGAGCTATGCGCCGAACACCAACCTGGAACGGGCCTCCGACTGGCTGACCAAGATCCTGCTGGGTGCCGGGCTGACCCAGCTCGGTGCGGTGCCGCACCGGCTGCGGCAGTTGGGCGACGCCCTGGCGCCGCTGGTCGGGGGCGGGAACAGCGCGTCCGTGTTCGTGGACGTGGTGGTGGTCTACTTCGGCGTGCTCGGGTTCCTGTCCGGGTGGTTGCTCACCCGGCTGCTGCTGGCCCGTGCGCTCTCCACCGCCGACCGGCAGACCCTGGCGGACTCGGTGGCCCAGACCTCCAACTCGGCGAGCAACCTCGACTACACCTCGACCGAGGTCCGGAAGATGTTCGACACCGGGGTCGAGGGTCTGCGCGTACAGGCTCTCGCCCTGCTCCAGGGCAAGCCCGACCCGGCCAACCTCGATCTGATCATCCGGGCGGTCGACCGCAACCTCTCACCGTTCGAGCTGCTGCAGGCGCTGCTCGCCGCCCGGGAGATCGCCACCGGCGGGACGCTGACGGACGAGCAGCGGGCGATGCTGCGGGAGGCGGTCGACTACAAGCTGCGCAACGTGCGGGCGGTGCCGCCGTACTCGCGGCGGCGCGTGGTCGGCGAGGAGATCCTGCGGCTGCTGGCCACACCCGAGGGGACCGGAACGGGAGCGGCCACCGTGCCCACACCCGCGACCGGAACCGGAACCGCCGGAGCGGGCACCCCCACCGTGCCCACACCCGCGACCGGAACCGGAACCGCCGGAGCGGGCACCCCCACCGTGCCCACACCCGCGACCGGAACCGGAGCGGGCCCGGACGAGACCGCGGCCGGGGCGCGGGCGACGGCACAGGCTTAGCCGGTCACGGCCGGCCCGCGCTCAGCGGTCGGAGAGCAGGCCCCGGATGGCCGCTCGGCTGACGCCGTTGAGCGTGCGGACCAGGCCCGCTGCGAGGTAGAGG
Organism: Kitasatospora sp. NPDC001175; assembly: GCF_053598215.1. Classification (NCBI taxonomy): domain Bacteria; kingdom Bacillati; phylum Actinomycetota; class Actinomycetes; order Kitasatosporales; family Streptomycetaceae; genus Kitasatospora; species Kitasatospora sp. NPDC001175. The sequence continues at coordinate 22,529 of NZ_JBSFJU010000026.1, forward strand.
AACGCGATGCCGAGGAGCGAGACGCCCGCGATCTGCCAGGCCGAGGTTATGTAGTACTCGTAGTGACCGCTCTCGGTGGTGAAGTCGACCAGCCGCATGCCCGGCCAGCCCACGTACTTGCGGAACACCCAGTGGTAGGCGGGATAGAGCGCGAGCGACCAGCCGACCGCCAGGAAGACCGTCGAGACCACGAAGCTCAGGATGCTCCAGGGGAACATCACCACCTGGTACAGCGCCGCCTTCCAGCCCGCCGGGTCGGCCAGCTGGGCGGTGATCCGGCCCCAGAGGCCGGGACGGCCGGGCCGGACCGGGGCCGGCTCCGCTATCTCGGCGCCGAGCAGCGTACGGGCCCGGAGGCGCTCCAGGGCCCCGAGCCCGCGGGCGCCGACGAGCAGCAGCGCGAGCACCGGCAGGCCCAGTGCGGTGACCGCCAGACCGACACCGGCGCTGAAGAAGGCGATGACGAAGCTGAAGCCCACCGCGGCGAGGGGCAGCGAGGTCAGCGCGAAGCCGGCCTGCCGCCAGGTGGCGGCGGTGACCGGGGCCAGCCAGAAGGACCCCCGCGGCCCGGCTCCGTCCCCCGAGGGGCGGCCGGCGGTGCGGTGGATGCTGTCGGTGGCGGTGCTGCTCATCGCGGTCCCCCTGGTGTCGTCCGTGCTCACACCTCAACGGTGTCAGTTCCGGGCCGCCGCCGTAATGCAGCCCGCTGCCGAGTCGGGGGTGGGGTTGTCCCTACCCCCGTCCTGCAGCGGGCGCCACCCACTCGTCCTCCAGCAGCGAGAACAGCAGTGAGTCGTACCAGGTGCCGCGCAGCCACAGGTCGTGCCGGATGCGACCCTCCCGTTGGAAGCCGGCCTTGGTGAGCACGCGGACGGAGGCGGTGTTCTCCGGGTCGACCCGGGCGGCGAGGCGGTGCAGTCCGAGGGTCCGGAAGCCGAACTCGCAGAGCAGCGCGGTGATTTCAGTCGCGTACCCGTTGCCCCAGGCGTCCCGGCGCAGCGCGTAGCCGAGGGTGGCGGAGCGGTGGTCGCCGAGGTCGAGGACGGCGGTGCCGATCGGCGTGGCGTACTCGGGTTCGTCGGCGGCGAGCACCGTGACGGCGAGCCGGTAGACGGTGCGCGGCTCGGCCTCGGCCTGTTCGACGTAGAGCTCGATCTTGGTGGAACTCGCGGAGGGCGAGGCGCGGGCCGGTCAGCAGCACGGCCCGCCCCGACCCGGCCGGTCCCGGTTCTGGCTCCATGCCGTCCGACCCTACAGCGGGCCCCGGCTACGGGTGCGGCACCCGCACGGAGGCCGTACCCCCTGGCACCGGCTACGGTACGTAGCGTGAACCACGATCTGCAGCTCACCCCGGGTACCCGCACCACCGATCTGCTCGCCTGGGCGGCCGAGCACGGGTACGAGCCGGTGCCCGAAGAGGCGCTGCGGACGGTGCTCACCCTGCTGGAGCTCGGCGGCGCGTCGATGCACGAGGGCTTCCCCGAGCTGAGTTCGCCGCTGCTGGAGCAGCTGCTGCACGAGCAGCTCCACCTGTACGTACAGCCCGTGGCCGAACCGGAGGCGTACGGGCGGGCGGTGCGGCTGCTGATCGACCATCAGCGGGCGACCCGGCGGCTGAACGCCAAGCGGCACGCCAGGCTGCACGCGGAGGCCGAGTGGCAGGGCGAGCTGCTCTGCGACCTGCTGCGCCGACCGCACCTGCTGACCTGGCCCCGGCTGTACACGCTGCTGCTGCGCGCGGACGGCGTGGACGTCAGCGACGCGGCGGCCGTACGGGCCTGGCTGGAGGAGTTCCGCGCACTGACGGAGGACCAGCGGATCGCGTGCTTCGTCTGGCTGGAGGAGCTGGGGCCGATGGAGCCGGTGCAGGGGGACGAGGGCTGGAACCGGGCGCGAGTGCTCTCGGTGGGGATGGCCACCGACGGGGCGCGGCTGCTGCTGGAGAACCGGCTGATGCGGCGCAGCTACCGCAATCTGGCCGGGCGGAACGCGCTGGGCCTGCCAATGCCCGACGAACTCGCCGGTGACTTCGAGGACTTCGAGGCGGCGGTGGCGGCGGAGGCGCTGCGGCTGTGCGGGGAGTGGACGGTACCGGGGCTGCCCGAGCTGCTGGTGGCGGAGTTCGCGGACCTGGCGCCCGAGCCGGAGACGGCGGAGATCGAGGAGTACCTGGCGGGCACGGACGCCTGACCGGCCGGCCGCCGTACGCCCGGCGACCCGCCGCACCGCGCCCCTGCACCAGGGTGTACCGGGCCCGGCCGGGCCGGCCGCCGGGGCGCGCCCGGCGGCCGAGGGCCGTTACGGCTGGAGGCCGTGGGAGTGGAACCAGGCCAGCGGGTCGACCGGGGCGCCCCCGGCGGGGCGGACCTCCAGGTGGACGTGGGGGCCGAGGGGCACGCCCGACGGCAGGACGCCGCGGGAGTGCCCGGTCGCGCCGACCCGGCCGAGCTGGGTGCCCGCGGTGACCTGTCCGGACACGGCGGAGATGGCGGAGAGGTGGCAGTACCAGATCTCGGTGCCGTCGGGCAGGGTCTGGACCACCCGGTAGCCGTACGCGCCGGACCAGCCGGCCGCGGTGACGGTGCCCGCGCCGACGGCGGTGACCGGGGCGCCGGTGCGAGCGGCGAAGTCCAGGCCGGTGTGCGGCTGGGACCAGTGCGAACCGGCCTGGTCGAACCGCGTCGCGAGCGTGTAGCCGTCGACCGGCGGCCGGAGGGTGCCGAGCCGGGCGCGTTCCCCGGCGGCCTGGGCCTCGGCCTGCTGGACGGCCCGCTTGGCCTCGGCCTCCTGGGCGGCGGCCAGCCGGGCGGCCTCCTCCGTGCTGGTGCGCTCTCCGTCGGCCTGCTGCTGGATCCGGGCGGTGAGGGTGAGTCCGGGGTCGGCGGCCAGGACGTGGTCCGAGGCCGTGTCGGGGACGGAGAACGCCGGCGCGGGAGCGGGCGGCTGGGTGGCGGTGGCCGCGGCGGCCGGTCCTGCGGTGGCGAAACCGGTGGCGCCGAGTCCGGCGGCCATCGCGGTCACGCCGAGCAGCGAGCCGCTGCGCGACTGGCGGGGCATCCGGTGCCGGGCCGCACCGTCGGCGTCGGCGGCCGGTTCCGGCGGAAGGTCGAGCAGCTGGGTGCCGACCCCGACGCTGCCGACCCCGAGGTTGGCAGGGCTGTGCGACAAGGACGCCACCGGGCGCGCTCCTTTCCTTCCTTCGCGCCGACCGGGTTAGCTGACGGGTTCGGAGCAGGAAGGTCTCCTACGAGTGGGCGGGCCCACCCGATTCACCCCAGGAACGTGGTTCCCCGGCTCCCGGACCCACCCACGGGGCAGATCTTGGGGATTGGGCGACAGCACGGTGCCGTTCGGGTACGGCGTTGCCGACCGCGCTGCGTTATCAAACGTTAATCCGAGAAGGCCATGATTCCAAGCTGCACGCCTAGTGAAGTCCTTGGCTCCTGAGGCGCAATGGGCGATTTGTGACTATTGACCAGCTCGCCCCATGACAGCCCGTTATCCACCAGGGGGATCAGCCCTGGGCCCGGCGGTCCCGCTCGGCGAAGGTCGCACCGGCGATCGCCCAGTTCTCGCGCGGCACCTCCTCGATCGCCACCCAGATGCTCTCCGGCTGCACGCCGGTCGCCCGGGCGTACGCCTCGGTGAGCTCGCGGGCGATCTCGGCCTTCTGCTCCTCGGTGCGGCCGGCCAGCTGCTTGACGTTGATGAACGGCATGACAGCCCCTCAGGTTCGGGTTCTGCGGTCAGCCGCACCGTATCGCACGACCCCGGAGCACCGACGCCCGGAAGACCCCGGGCGGCGAGCACCCCACCGGAGTCCGCGAGTGCAGTCACCGCAGACCCCTTGACGGCTAAAGCTATTAGCCATAGCTTTTGGGCTACAGGAAGCAGCCACACAACGGCGGAGGCTCACCATGCCCGGCACCCAGCACCCCGACACCCGGTTCCTCGACGTCCCCGGCGGCCGGATCGCGTTCGACGACAGCGGCACCACCGCCGGCGGCGCCCCCGTGGTGCTGCTGCCCGGCATGCTCGACTCCCGCGCCTCGTACCGGTACCTGCGGCCGCTGCTCGTCGCGGCCGGCCACCGGGTGATCACCATGGATCTGCGCGGCTTCGGCGAGTCCTCGATCGCCTGGGACGACTACTCGCCCGACGCCGTCGCGCACGACGTGTTCGCCCTGCTGGACCACCTGGGCATCGCGCGGGCCGTCCTGGTCGGCAACTCCTACACCGGCGCCACCGTGGTCAAGGCGGCCGGAACCGCTCCCGAGCGGGTTGCCGGGATCGCCCTGATCGACGCCTTCCTGGAGCACTCGCCGAACGCCTTCGGGCGGGCGCTGATGAAGGCGCTCGGCCCGCTGGTGCTGGCCTTCCCCGGAAGCTGGGGCGCCGCCCAGCGGTACTACTACCCCTCGCGCCGGCCCGCCGACTTCGGGGCCTACCGGGCCGGTCTGGTCGCCGCGCTGTGCGCCCCCGGCCGGAAGAACGCCACCCGGGGCCAGCTGGGCGGCGACTCCGTGGCCGCCGGGTCGGCGGCGGCGGTCCGCTGCCCGGCGTTGGTGATCATGGGCAGCAAGGACGTCGACTTTCCCGACCCGGCCGCGCTCGCCGACCGGCAGGCCGCCGCGCTGAAGGGCCGTAAGGTGATGATCGACGGTGCCGGACACTACCCGCAGGCGGAGTTCCCCGGAGCCACCGCCGACGCCCTGCTCCCCTTCCTGCACGAGGTCGCCTGATGCCCAGGGTCGGACTCACCCCCGCCGCCGTCGTGGGCCACGCCCTCGAACTGATCGACGAGGAGGGCCCCGAGGCCCTCACCCTGGCCGCCGTGGCCGCCCGCGCGGGCGTCGCCACCCCGTCCCTGTACAAGCACGTCAGCGGCGGCCTGGCCGAACTGCGCCGGCTGATCGCCGTCCGGGTCACCGAGGAACTGGCCGAGCAGCTGGCTGCGGCGGTGCTGGGGCGCAGCCAGGACGAGGCGGTCGAGGCCCTGCTGGCGGCCTACCTGGACTACGCGGGCCGCCACCCGCGCCGGTACGCCGCGCTGCCGCAAGCGCCCCAGGAGGACGAGGACCTGCAGTACGCGGCCGGCCGGCTGGTCGGGGTGATCCTGGCGGTGCTGCGCGGATACGGCCTGGAGGACTCGGAGGCGATCCACGCGGCGCGCACCGTGCGCTCGATGGCCCACGGCTTCGCCTCGCTCTGTGCCGGCGGGGCCTTCCAGCTGGCCGAGGACCTGGCGGTGACCCGGGAGCGGCTGATCCGGGTGCTGACCGAGGGGCTGCGGGCCTGGCCCGCCTGAAGGCGGCTTCAGGGAGGGCGGCGGCTTGACGCCGACCGTGCCCAGGGCACAGGGTGGCCCAACGGGGCGGAGCCGTGCGGCGGTTCAGCGGCGGGGGCCTGCCGGGGGGAGCCCGCAGCGGGTCGCGTACCGTGGCAGGGCCGATCCGGATGGACGCCGCGCACGTACCGGTGCGGACCCGGGGATTCGAGACCGAACTGTCGCATACCGCCGGTCGCACCGGGGGTGGGCCTGGGTAGGTACCGTCCGGGCGGCCCGCATCGCGCCGCCGGGGGCGTGGGCCGCGGAGCAGGCGGCCCCGAGGCACGATCACGAGGAGGAGGGCGGCATGACGCAGACCACGCGGACCACCCGTCCCGGTACCGGTCCCATCCCGGAGCAGCACCGCCCGGCCGCGGCCGTACGGCCACCCCTCGGCAGCGGACTGGCGGACACCGCGCGGCGCGCCTTCGCGATCGCCCGCGGCCTGCGCTCGCTGCGGCCGGTCCCCGCCCGCGCCCAGGAGCCGTACGGGGAGAGCGACGGCCATTGACGCGCTCTCCGGGCTGAAGCCCGGTGCGCTGCGGACAATCTCGGTAGCCGCGCCCCGACCGAAGGGACGCCCCTCGCGCCGACGCGGCATTCACCGGGATCCGGACCTGCGACGCTAGATTGACCTGAGCCAACGGATGGTCAGTGGCCTGGCCCGAGTCTCGGCGGAGGTCCTCGTGCCCGCAGTCACCACGGTGGCACGACAGCTCGCCGGAGCGCTGCGGCGCGGCCCCTACGGACGCTGGCTGAGCCGCCTGCTGGACGGCGACCCGCAGGCCGAGTGGCTCGCCCTCGTTCTGCTCACCATCAGCAGTGCGCTGCTGACCCTGCTCGCCATCGCCGCGCCGAACGACTGCCCGCCGTCGGCGCTGTCGCTGCCGCTGCTGGTCGGCGGCTTCCTCCTGCACATCCGCCTGCAGGCCATGCTGCTGGTCCCGGTCGGGCTCGGGCTGCTCGCCCAGCGGCTGCTGCGCGTGCCCCTCGGGGTGCGGCTCGGCTCGGCGCTGATGGTGGCGCTCGCCGCGGTGATCGGGCTGCTGATGTCCCGCCACCGCAGCCGGCTCGGACTGCGCGGCACCCGGGGCGACACCATGCTGCTGGAACTCGCCGAGCGCACCCGGGACCTCGGCCGCCTCCCCGACCGCCTGCTGGACTGGCGTTTCCACCGGGCCCTCTCCCCGGTCAGCGGCGCGTTCTTCGCCGGCGACTTCCTGCTCACCTCGCAGCGGCCCGACCGGGACCTGCTGGAGGTGGTCCTGGTCGACGTCTCGGGCAAGGGCAGCCGGGCCGCCGCGCGGTCGATGCACCTGTCCGGGGCGTTCGCGATGCTGCTCGGCTCGGTGCCGCCCGAGGCCTTCCTGCCCCGGGCCAACGACTACCTGGCCGCCGGCGACTGGGAGGACGAGTTCGCCACCGCCGTCCACCTCGCGCTCAGCCCATCGACCGGGCGCTACCGGCTGTTCAACGCCGGGCACCCGCCCGCCGCGCACTACCACCGCGCGAACGGCGGCCGCTGGGAGCTGCGCGGCGAGAGCGGACCCGCGCTGGGGATCTTCGCGGGGACGCGCTACCCCCCGACCGCCGGGCGGCTCGCGTACGGGGACTCGCTGCTGCTCTACAGCGACGGCCTGGTCGAGGTGCCCGGCGAGGACATCGACCAGGGCATCGGGCGACTGCTGGAGGCGGCCACACCGCTGCTCCGGTACGGCGGTGCGGCCGATCCGGCGGCGGAGCTGCTGCAGACGGTCGCCCGCAACGTCGCCGACGACCGGACGGTGGTGATCGTGCGCCGGCTGGGCGCGGGCAGCTGAACCGGCCGGGGCGGCCGGGCGGTGCCGCGATCCGGCGATCCCCCGTCCGCCGGCCCGGCACCGGATCGCCGGATCGCCGGATCGCCGGATCGCCGGATCGCCGGATCGCCGGATCGGACGAAATTACCGACAGGTAACCGGATTTGAGCTGTCTCGGGGGTGAACTGGAGCCCGATCCGGCCAACCTTGGTCCCAGTTGAGCTGTCCAGCAGCAGAAATGTCGCGATCGGGTCACTGAACGTCAGATACGTTCACACATACGTAGGATCATCCCCCTAGAATCCCCCGCGTGACGATGACTCAGTGGTGCGGTCCGGCTGCCGGCGTGCTCGCCGCCCTCTCCCTCCTGGCCGCCGCACGGTACCGCGCGGTCAGCCGTACCCTGAGGGCCCGGCTCCACACCCAGGAGCAGGAGTTCGCCGCCCTGCGCGCACAGTTGCAGAACGAGACCGAACTGCGCAGCAGCGAGCACGCCGCCATCGAGCGCGAGCAGGAGCTCAACGCCTCCACCCGCCGGGCCTTCCTCAGCGTCGCCCGGCGCATCCTGGTGATGGCCCACGACCAGCAGGCCGGCCTGGACGAGATGGAGCGCCGGCACGACGACCCGGCCCTGCTGGAGGGGCTGCTCAAGGCCGACCACGCGGCCGCCCAACAGGCCCGCCTGGCACAGACCCTGGCCGTGCTCTGCGGCGCCCGGGCCGGACGGCACTGGCCCGAACCGGTCGCGCTTGAGGACGTGGTGCGCGGCGCCCAGTCCCGGATCCTGCCGTTCCAGCGGGTGGTGATCCGCAGCCGGATCGAGACCGCCGTGGTCGGCGCCGCCGCCGAGGCGCTGATCCACGCCGTCGCCGAACTCCTCGACAACGCCACCCGGTACTCGCCGCCGAGCACCCAGGTCCACGTCACCCTGATGCCGGTGCACAACGGCACGGTGATCGAGATCGACGACGCCGGGGTCGGCATGTCCGAGCAGGCCGTCGAGAAGGCCGCGGCCGCACTCGCGGGCGGCGGCGCCATGGAGGTCTCCCGGCTCGGCGAGGTACCGCAGTTGGGGCTGGCGGCGGTCGGCCGGCTCGCCGAGCAGTACGGCTTCCGGGTCACCCTCAGCTCCGCCCCCTCGCCCTACGGCGGGGTGCGGGTGGTGGTACTGCTGCCCACCCCGCTGCTCACCGACCCGCTGCCCGGGCCCGCCACCGGACGGCGCACGGACGCCTTCGAGCGCCCGGCGGGAGCGGGGACCGGCCACCGGGAGCCGCCGGCGGACCGGGTTCCCCGGCAGCAGCGGCCCGCCCCGCAGGAGCAGGTACCCGCGCCCCCGCCCACCCCCGGCGGCCTGCCGCGCCGGGCCAACCGGCGGCACGCCGCCCCCGCGCCCGCCGACGGCCCGGACGAGACGACCCTCGAACTGCCCGTGCCGCCGCGTTCCGCACGCGACGCACAGACCTTCATGTCCCTCTTCCAGACCGGTACCGCCGACGGCCGCTCGGCGGCCCGCGAGCAGACCCGGCCCGACGGCCTCCCCGTTTCTCCCCCCGCTTCCCCTTCCCCCCAATCCCCCCAGCACTCCGGAGAGTTCCATGACCACCACTCCTGACCTCGGCTGGCTGCTGGCCGACATCATCAGCGTTCCCGAGGTGCAGCACGCCGTCGTGGTGTCCAGCGACGGCCTGGAGATCGGCCGCAGCGAGCGGATCGCCCGCGACGACGCCGAGCGGTTGGCCGCCGCCTGCTCCGGACTCCAGTCGCTGGCTCGCGGAGTGGCACAGGGCTTCGGCGGCCGGCAGAGCACCACCCGCCAGATCATCATCGAGTACGGCGGCGGCTACCTGTTCATCGTGGCCGCCGGAGCCGGCGCCCACCTGGCCGTGGTGACCAGCGAGGCCGTGGACGCCGGCCTGGTGGCGTACCAGATGCAGATGCTGGTGGAGCGGATCGGCACCCACCTGACCAGCCCGCCGCGGGTGGAGGCGGCCTTGGGGGACGCGCGTTGAGCGGCCCGGTCCGGCCGTATGTGATCACGGGCGGCCGGAGCCGGCCCAGCGGACCCGATCAGGAGCTGGCGCTGGAGAGCCTGATCAGCGTGGACCCGGCCGTCCTGATCGACGAACTCCTGCAGCGGCAGCCCGGGTTGAACCGCGAGCACCGGCGCATCCTGCTGCTCTGCCGGGAGTTGCTCTCGATCGCCGAGGTCGCTGCCCACCTCGGTCTGCCGCTGGCCGTGGTCAAGGTGCTGGTCGGCGACCTCCGGGACCTCGGCGCCGTCCAGGTCCTGCCCCCCGCAGTCCCACCCGTACCGCAGGCCAAGCGCCTGCCCGCAACCCTCCTGGAAGAGGTGCTCGTTGGCCTCCGCCAACTCCGCTGAGCCGGTCTACCTGCCGTCCACCGTGCAGGGCGCGGTGAAGATCCTGGTCACCGGTCCGTTCGGGGTGGGCAAGACCACCCTGGTCGGCTCGCTGAGCGAGATCACACCGCTGCGCACCGAGGAGACCATGACCGCCGCCGGCGTGGACGTGGACGACCTCACCGGCCGGCCCGAGAAGACCACCACCACGGTCGCGCTGGACTTCGGCCGGATCACGCTCAACCCCAGGCTCGCCCTCTACCTCTTCGGCACCCCCGGGCAGCAGCGGTTCTGGCCGCTGTGGGATGACCTCTCGCGCGGCGCGCTCGGCGCGATCGCGCTGGTCGACGCCCGGCGGATCGAGGAGAGCTTCGATGTGCTCGGGCAGCTGGAGGAGCGGCGGATCCCGTTCGCCGTCGCCGTCAACGCCTTCCCCGACACGCCCGCCTACCCCGAGGAGGAGCTGCGCGCCTCGCTCGACCTCCTGCCCGAGGTGCCGATCCTCAGGTGTGACGCCCGGGACCGCCGGGCCGCCTACGACGTCCTGATCGACTTCGTCGACCACCTGCACTCCACCGCGGCCCTGGAGCTGCAGCCATGACGACTCCCCAGCAGGACAGCCGGGTCCAGCCGCCGGAGCCGGCCGGCGCGCCGCCCGCGGCGGACGTGCCGGGCCACCCCGCGGGCGCCCCCGGCGGCCCGGAACAACCCGGGGCGGGCAGACCGACCGGCGCCCGGGTCCCGCTGCCCGGCTGCCCGATGCACGACAAGCTCGGTACCGCACCGCTGTACGGCGCCTCGGTCTCCGACGACCCGCACGGCCTCTACGCCAGGATGCGGGCGGAGCACGGCGCGGTCGCCCCGATCGAGCTGGAGCCCGGAGTCGAGGCGTGGCTGGTGCTTGGCTACGCCGAACTGCTCGAACTCACCCGCAACGAGCAGCTGTTCTCCAAGGACTCACGCCGCTGGCGGGTACCCCGGGAGGGCAGGCTCAAGCCCGAGTCGCCGCTGCTGCCGATGACCTCCTGGCGGCCCACCCTGCTCAACCTGGACGGAGCCGACCACCAGCGGCTGCGGGGCGCGGTCGCCGACACCCTGGCCCGGATCGACCACCGACAGCTGCGGCAGCTGACCGAGAACGCCGCCAACTCCCTGATCGACGGCCTGGGTCCGGACGGCACCGCCGACCTGATCGCCCAGTACGCGCGCCGCCTGCCGCTGCTGGTCTTCACCCAGCTGCTCGGCCTGCCCGCCGAGGCCGGACCGCACCTGATCGATCTGATCAGCCACTTCGTGGACAGCAGCGAGGAATCGGTCCGGGCGAACGCCGAGTTCCAGGCCATCCTGGTCGACCTGGTCCGCCGCTGCCGGGCCACGCCCGGAGCCGACCTGACCTCCTGGCTGCTGGCGCACGAAGCCGGGCTGAGCGACGAGGAAGCGCTCCACCACCTGGTGGTGATCCTGGTCGCGGGCAACGAGACCGCCATCAACTGGATCGGCAACACCCTGCGCCTGCTGCTCACCGACCGCCGCTTCAGAGCGACCCTCGCGGGCGGGCGGCTGACCGTCCCGGACGCCCTGGACGAGGTGCTCTGGCGCGACCCGCCCACCCAGAACTTCCCCGGCCGCTGGGCCACCGGCGACACCGTCCTCGGCGGCCAGTACATCAGCGCGGGCGACATGCTGGTGCTCGGCATCGCCGGTGCCAACGCCGACCCGGCCGTGCAGAGCCCCGACGGCATCGGCGGCAACCGCGCCCACCTGGCCTGGGGCGCCGGCCGGCACGTCTGCCCGGCCCAGCACCCGGCCCGGCTGATCGTGGAGACCGCGGTGGAGACCCTGCTGCACCGACTGCCGGACCTCCAACTCGCGGTACCCGCCCATGAGCTGGCCTGGCGGCCGTCACCGTGGTCGCGAGCGCTGGTGTCCCTGCCGGTGCTCTACAGCGCCTTCACCCCACCGCGCATCCCCGCACCCGAAAGGCCCGTATGGACACCTCCGACCCCCGTACCGCACCCGTCCGGCTCGACCCCTTCGGACGCGACCAGCACGCCGAGAACGCAAGGCTCCGGGCGGCGGGACCCGCGGTCGTGGTGGAACTCCCTGGCGGGGTGGTGGTCTGGGCGATAACCCGCCACGACACCCTCCAGCAGCTGCTCACCGACCCCCGGGTCGGGAAGAACCCGCAGCTCTGGGACACCTTCAGGGAAGGCCGCCTGCCCAAGGGCTGGCCGCTGCTCAACTTCGTCACCGTGCCCGGGATGACCACTGCCGACGGCGAGGACCACCGACGGCTGCGCGGCCTGGTCAGCCAGGCCTTCACCCCGCGCCGGGTCAGCGCGCTGCAGCCCGGGATCGAGCGCCTCACCGCCCGGCTGCTGGACGGAATCGCGCAGTTGGACGGCGAGTTCGACCTTCGGAAGCACTTCGCCTACCCGCTGCCGATGCAGGTGATCGGCGAACTGCTCGGACTCCCGCCCAAGCAGCAGGACGAGCTGCACGAGCTGTCCGACACCCTGGTGAGCAGCTCCGCCACGCCCGAGGAGGCCGTCGCCGCGCAGGCCTCGCTGTTCGCGCTGCTGGCGTCGCTGGTCGAGGCCAAGCGGGCCGAGCCGGGTGACGACCTGACCACCGACCTGATCGCCGCCCGCGAGGACGAGGACCGGCTCAGCGAGCAGGAGCTGGTCGGCACGCTGCTGCTGATGCTGATCGCCGGGCACGAGACCACGCTCAACCTGATCACCAACGCGGTGCGCGCGCTGCTCGCCCACCCCGAACAGCTGCGGCAGGTACTGGACGGCACGTACTCCTGGTCGGCGGTGGTCGAGGAGACCCTGCGCTACGACTCGCCGGTGGGGCAGTTCCCGCTGCGGTACGCGATCGAGGACATCGAGGTGGACGGGGGCGAGCTCGGCAGCGTGGTGATCCGGCGCGGGGAGGCGATGCTCGCCTCGTACGGTGCCGTCGGACGGGACGCGAGCCACTACCCCGACGCGGACCGCTTCGACCTCTCCCGGCAGCAGCCCCTCCGGCACCTCTCGCTCGGCCACGGCCCGCACTTCTGCCTCGGCTCGGGCCTGGCCCGGTTGGAGGCGGAGACCGCGCTGCGCGGCCTGTTCGAGCGCTTCCCCGGCCTTTCGCTCGCGGACGGGCCCGAGCCGGAGCCGATCGCGTCCTTCGTCAGCAACAGCGTCCGCGAGCTGCGGGTGCGGCTGAACGGTTGAGGAGGCGGTTGGAGGCCGTCGGGGTACGGGAACCGACGGCCTCCAACCACGGCCGGCCGAGCTTGTGAAGATTCGGTGACGACGGGCGGACCTCCGGCTGCGGGGACCGGCGCCCCGTGACGCCGGTAGTAGCCGCAGCCGGAGGACGACCTACTGATTCCCGGTCAGTCCTGGAACAGACCGTTGAGTTCCGGATAGCTCAGCCCGTCCGCGAGCCCGCCGAAGGTGCCGTCGGCGTAGACCTCGCGGGCGGCGCGCCGCACCGCCGCGTACGCGACCTCGGCGAGGCCGGGTCCGAGGCTGATCCGGCCCACGCCCAGGGCGGCGAGCTCGGCGACACCCGGCGCGGCGGCGTGGCCGGACACGTTGAGCGGGACCGGCAGGGCCTCGGCCAGCACCGCGATGACCGCCGGGTCGGCCGTGCCGGGGACGAACACGCCGCTCGCGCCCGCGTCGACATAGGCCAGTCCGCGGGCGAGGGCCGCGTCCAGACGGCTCTCGGGCTCGCCGACGCCACGCAGGAAGACGTCCGTCCTGGCATTGATGAACAACGGCACGCCGGCCGCGTCGGCCGCAGCGCGGGCGGCCGCGATCCGCTCGGCCTGCTCGGCGACCGGGCGCAGCTCGCGCGCCCCGCCGGCGGGGCCGTCCTCCAGGTTGACGCCGACCGCGCCGGTCGCGAGCAGGGCGGTGATGGTCTCACCCACCCCGGCGGCGGTCTCGGCGAAGCCGTCCTCCAGGTCGGCGGTGACGGGCAGGTCCACCGCACCGGTGATCAGTGCGGTCTGGGCCAGCGCCCGGTCCCGGTCGAGACCGCCGCCGTCCTTCGCGCCGAGCGTCCAGCACACGCTGGCGCTGGCGGTGGCGATCGCCCGCGCACCGGCGGCGGCGACCAGTCGCGCGCTCGCGGCGTCCCAGACGTTGGCCAGCACCAGCGGGTCGCCGGGGCGGTGCAGATCGGTGAAGAGCTTGGCCTTGTCGTGCTGAGTGGTCATGGTGTCAGCCTGTCAGTGAGACGCGACGGTGGACTGGCGGAGATCGGACCTGGACAGCCGAACCCCCACGGGGCGGGGTGGGCCCTCCGGGGCCCACCGATCGGCCCCGGAGGGCCCTGTTCACGCCTCCTTGGGCGCCGGGCTGAGCCGGGTGGAGATGGCGATGCGGTTCCAGGAGTTGATGGTGATGATCATCGCGAGCAGCTGGGCCAGTTCCTTCTCGTCGAAGACCTTGGCGGCCTCCTCGAAGACCGCGTCCGGCACATGCCCCTCGGTGACCTTGGTGACCGCCTCGGTCAGGGCCAGGGCGGCGCGCTCGCGGGCGGTGAACCACGGGGTCTCGCGCCAGGCCGGGAGGCTGAACAGCCGGTGGGCCTGCTCGCCGATCTTGCGGGCGTCGGTGGTGTGCATGTCTAGGCAGAAGGCGCAGCCGTTGATCATCGAGGCGTAGGTCTTGACCAGTTCGGCGATGATCGGGTCCAGCCCGGCGGAGGCGGCCCGGTCAAGGTCGATCATGGCCCGGTAGAACTCGGGGGCCTGCTGCGGGAGCGAGATGCGCTGGACGGGGGCGGGGGCGTAAGCGTTCTGGTTCGTCGTCACGTGGACAACCGTAGATGCCGAGTGGCCCGCCCATGTGGTTCATTTGGCGCATGGAATCCTGGGCCACTTTCGGCGGCGACCTGCTTATCGACCTGACCTCCGGGCGAGCGCGCGGACTCGGCCTGCGCGCGGCCCTGGAGGACGCGCTGCGCGCCGCGGTCCGCGACGGCCGCCTGCACCCCGGCACCCGGCTGCCGTCCTCCAGGGCCCTGGCCACCGACCTCGGCATCGCCAGGAACACCGTCGCCGAGGCGTACGCCCAGCTCGCCGCCGAGGGCTGGCTGGCCTCCCGGCAGGGCTCGGGCACCGTGGTGGCCGAGCGCGGCACACCGTCCGAGGCCGGCGCGCCGACGGTACGGCCGCGCCGCGCCGCGGTCCGCTACGACCTGCTCCCGGGGCGCCCCGACGTCTCGCTGTTCCCCCGCTCGGCCTGGCTGGCGGCCTCCCGGCGGGCGCTGACCGCCGCACCCAACGAAGTGTTCGGCTACTCCGACCCGCGCGGGCGGATCGAGCTGCGCCGCGCCCTCGCCGAGTACCTGGCCCGGGTCCGCGGGGTGCGTACCGACCCCGAGCGGATCCTGATCTGCGCCGGCTACACCCAGGGCCTCGGTCTGCTGTGCGGCGCGCTGCGCGAGCGCGGCGTCCGGGCGGTCGCGGTGGAGGAGTACGGGCTGCCGCCGCAGCAGCAGGTGATCACGGCGTCCGGTCTCGACACCGTGGCGCTTCCGCTGGACGAGGGCGGCGCGCGCACCGACCTGCTGGCCGGCTCGGGCGCCGGCGCGGTGGTGCTCACCTCGGCGCACCAGTTCCCGACCGGCGTATCGCTGAGGGCCGCGCGCCGGTCCGCCGCCGTCGCCTGGGCCCGGGAGACCGGCGGGATCATCATCGAGGACGACTACGACGGCGAGTTCCGCTACGACCGGCAGCCGGTCGGCGCGATGCAGGCGCTGGACCCGGAACGGGTGGTGTACGCGGGCACCGCCAGCAAGAGCCTCGCCCCCGGACTGCGGCTCGGCTGGCTCGCACTGCCCGGGGAACTGGTCGAACCGGTGGTCCGGCAGAAGGAGTTGGCCGACGGCCAGTCCGGCGCCCTGGAGCAGCTGACCCTCGCCGAGCTGATCACCTCGGGCGGCTTCGACCGGCACATCCGCCGCTGCCGGCTGCGCTACCAGCGCCGCCGCGACCAGTTGGTGGGCACGCTCGCCGAACGGGCCCCGGACGTCCACGTCACCGGCATCGCGGCCGGACTGCACGCGGTCCTGCAGCTGCCCCCGGGGTCGCTCAGCGAGGGCGAACTCCGGCACCAGGCCGCCTGGTTGGGCCTCGCGCTGCAGACCATGTCGGAGTGCCGCACCCAGGCCGCCGGGCCCGCACCCGACGCACCCTCGTCGCTGGTGATCGGGTACGGCACCCCGCCGGAGCACGCCTTCTCCGCCGCGCTGGACGCGCTGTGCACGCTGATCGGCCTGTCCGCACCGCGGGCCGACGCGACCTGAGCCCTACCGGTTCCGGTCTACCGCTTGCCGAGTTCGAAGAGCAGGAAGAGGAATGCGGCGAACACGTGGCCCGCTGCGGTGTAGAGGACTATGCGCACCCAGATTCCGCGGTTCGGGAGTCGACGGGCGTCGATGGGTTGCCTGGCCATGATGGGCCTCCCTTCAGAGGCGTACGTGGGGTGAACCCGGGATCCTGGGACCTCAGTGGCCCCCGCCCAGGCAGAGTTCGCCACCCGGGCTCTGCAGCAGGGTGTGCATGAAGAGCAGCTCGACGCCGTCGGTGGAGTCGGCCGCGATGCGGTGCGGAGTGAGCGAGTCGAAGTGCGCACAGTCGCCCACCTCCAGCAGGTGGATCTGCTCACCGAGGGTCAGCCTCAGCCGCCCCTGCAGGACGTACAGCCACTCCTCGCCGGGGTGCACCCGGACGACGGCGTCCTGCAGCCCCGGCGGCACGTGGACCCGCAGCGCCTGCATCGCCCGCCCCGGGGCACCGGCCCGCCGGTAACCCCAGCCGCCGGCCCGGCCGGGCTCGATCGCGCCACCCCTGATCACCGGATCCGGCTCGCCCGGCAGTTCACCGAGCAGCCCGGCCACCGTCGTGCCGTACGCCCGGGCCAACCCGAGCAGTACCGGCAGCGAGGGCTGCCGCTGCCCGGTCTCCAGGCGCGACAGATACGCTGGGGAGAGGCCCACCCGGGCCGCCGCCGCTTCGAGCGTGTGCCGGCTGCTCAGCCGGTGCTCCCGAAGTCTGGCGCCGAGGCCCTCGACCTCCTGGTCCGCACTCATGTGCCCAGTCCACACCCGGCCTGCCTCCTAGGCAAGAAATTTGCCTGCTTGGCAATCTCACTCCGGGTGCGGCATCGACGACGGACCGTCCCAAAGGCGATGCTGAGGGCCATGACGAAGTCGGACACCCTGGAGTACGGGCGGGTACTCGATCTGGTCGTGGCGGTTCTGGAGACCGACGAGCCGGAGAGCCTGTGGAACCTGCTTGCGGAGCACCTGCTCGACGTCTTCGCCAGCCGCACCGTGAGCATCACGGAACTGCACCCGGCCGACCGGACGGCCCGGGCCGAGGGATGGGCGCCGAAGCGGATCGGCACGGCGATCAGCAGGCACGTGGAACTGCAGGTGCGGCAGCAGCACCCCCTGATCGGGTACCTCACCACCGGAGGGTTCCGTCCCGTGACGGTGGCCGGGATCTGCGACGGGTGGCGGGGCTCGGCCTGCTACGACCAGGCCTACCGGGCGTTCGGCACCACCCAGCAGTTGGGCCTTCCGCTGGCCGCGGCGCACCACACCGCCCGGATCGTCGTCTTCAGCCGCCGCGGCACCGACTTCGGCCCGCGGCCGCTCGCCATGGCCGAGCGGATCCAGCCGCTGCTGATCGGTGCGGACCGCCAGCAGCGCAGGCTGCGGCAGCTCCGCGACGCCGCCGGCGCGGCCGGGGTCGACGACGTGGTGCACCGGGCCGCCGAGCACGGGCTGACGCCGCGTGAACTGGCGGTGCTGAGCCTGCTCGCCGAAGGTCTCACGGCCACGGCCATCGCGCGCCGCCTGGCCATCTCCCCGCACACGGTCAAACGCCATCTGGAGCGGATCTACCGCAAGCTCGACACCGACAACAAGGTCTCCGCCGGGCTGGCCGCCCGCCGGATGGGCCTGGTGTGCTGAGAGCGGCCGACACGCCCCGAAGGCGGCGGACAGCACCCTCGCGGGGCCGGCAGTAGGAAGTTCGTCCCATGGCACCGAGGCGGCGCGGTTGCCAGGATCTTGGTTCGGGGGCGGGAGTGACCTCCGCCGGCGGCCCGCCCCGACCACGCATCCGGCGGGACGGCACCTGAGCCTGCACTCCCTGGACCGCAGGGGAGTCCAGGGAGTGCGGGGACGGGTGCGGCACCCGATCGCACCTCAACGGCAGGGCGCTTCAAGGACACCGCGCCCCAGGGCCTTGCGCCTCAGGGGCGGGGAACGTTGCGCAGGTTGCTGCGGGCCAGGTCGACCATCTTGCCGACGCCGCCCGACAGCACGGTCCGGCCCGCGGCCAGGGCGAACCCCTTGACCTGGGCGGCGGTGATGCGCGGCGGGATGGAGAGCGCGTTGGGGTCGGTGACCACGTCCACCAGTACCGGGCCGGGCCTCTCCAGCGCCTCGGCCAGCACCTCCCGCACCCTGGCCGGTTCCGTCACCCGCTTCGCCTGGATGCCGATCGCGCGGGCGATGGCCGCGTAGTCCACGTCGCCGTTGTCGATCTCCCACTCGGGGTAGCCGGAGACCAGCATCTCCAGCTTGATCATGCCGAGCGCGCCGTTGTTGAACACCACGATCTTGACCGGCAGCCGGTGCTTGGCGACGGTGAGGAGTTCGCCGAGCAGCATGCCGAGCCCGCCGTCACCGGACATCGAGACCACCTGCCGTCCCGGGAAGGCGAGTTGGGCGCCGATCGCGTGCGGCAGCGCATTGGCCATCGAGCCGTGGAGGAACGAACCGATCACCCGGCGGCGGCCGTTGGGCGTCAGATAGCGGGCCGCCCAGACGTTGCACATCCCGGTGTCGACCGTGAACACCGCGTCGTCGGTCGCGAGTTCGTCCAGCACGGCGGCCACGTACTCGGGATGGATCGGCACCTGTTTCTCGATGTTCCTGGTGTAGGCGCCGACCACGTCCTCAAGTGCCTTGCAGTGCTTGGCCAGCAGGCCGTCGAGGAAGCGCCGGTCCTGCTTCTGCTCCAGCAGCGGCATCACGGCCCGCAGGGTGGCCGACACATCGCCGTGGACGGCGAGTTCGAGCGGGGTGCGGCGGCCGAGCCGGGTCGCGTCGTGGTCGACCTGGATGGTGCGGCCCTGCGGCAGGAAGGTGTCGTACGGGAAGTCGGTGCCCAGGAGCAGGACCAGATCGGCCTCGTGCAGCGCCTCGTGGCAGGCGCCGTAGCCGAGCAGGCCGCTCATCCCGACGTCGTACGGGTTGTCGTACTGGATCCACTCCTTGCCGCGCAGCGAGTGCCCGATCGGCGAGTTGAGCTTCCCCGCGAGCTCCATCACCCCGGCGTGGGCGTCCCGGACTCCGGCCCCGCAGAACAGGGTCACCCGGTCCGCCGAGTTCAGCGCCGCGGCAAGCGCCTGCACCTGCGACCACGGCGGGGCGGCCACCGCCTGCTCGTCGAGGAAGTGGCCGCTCCCGGTCGGCCCGGCGGCAGGCAGCGCGGCCACGTCGCCGGGGAACGCCAGGACCGAGACCCCGCGGGCGCCGATCGCGTGCTGGATGGCGACCCTCATCAGGCGCGGGAACTGGGCGGGGGCGCCGGCCAGCTCGCAGAAGCCGCTGCAGTCGGTGAACACCCGGTCCGGGTGGGTCTCCTGGAAGAACCCGGTGCCGATCTGGCCGGACGGGATGTGCGAGGCCAGCGCCAGCACGGGCACGCCACTGCGCTGGGCGTCGTACAGGCCCTGGATCAGATGGGTGTTGCCGGGGCCGCAGGAGCCCGCGCAGACCGCGAGCCGGCCGGTCAGCTCCGCCTCGGCCGCGGCGGCGAAGGCCCCCGCCTCCTCGTTGCGGACATGCACCCAGTGCACGTCCGGAGCCCGGCGGATGGCGTCCACCACGGGGTTGAGGCTGTCCCCGACCACACCGTAGACCCGCTCCACCCCGGCCTGCCGGAGTACCTCCACCATCTGCTCGGCCACGCTGCCCATCGGGCCACCTCGTCTCACCGGCTGGTCACGGGACGCCACCAGCCTGCGGGCAGGGCGTCCGCCGGGCACCCGGGGGTACGGCGAACGGGTCGCCCGGGAGAACGGCCCGCCCGGGAGAGTCGGACGGGTCGCCGAAGGGGCGCGGGGGACGGCGCGACCGGGTCGCTCCCGCCGTTCCCCGCGCCCCTCGTCCGCTCAGCCCGCGAAGGCGGTGAGGCCGTTCGGGGTGCCGAGACCGGTCGGGCCGTCGTAGCCGGTACCGGCCGTGCAGAGGTAGGACGGGGAGCAGCTGCCGTTGGAGCCCGTGGTCACGTCGTTCAGGGCCGAGGTGTGGGCGTACGGGAAGGACGCGGGGTAGCTGCCGGTGGACGGGGCCCCGGCCAGCGCGTAGACGCCCGCGATGATCGGGGAGGAGGCGCTGGTGCCGCCGTAGACCGCCCAGCCGCTGCCGCCGTAGGTCTGGTAGACCGCCACACCGGTGGCCGGGTCGGCGACCGCCGAGACGTCGGAGACGGTGCGCTTGCCGCAGCCGGTGTCCTTCTGCCAGGTGGGCTTGGCGTCATAGGCCGAGCAACCGGAACCGGTGCCCTCGGTGCTGCTGGTGGACCACACCGACTCGCTCCAACCGCGCGCCCCGGAACTGCGCTTGAGCGCCGTGCCGCCGACCGAGGTGACGTACCTGGAGGAGGCCGGGTACTGGGCGCCGTACGCCGAGTCGCCCGCGCTGACGGTGATGGCGACACCCGGGTGGTTGAAGTACGAGGTGTCGTACGAGGTGTCGGCGGAGGACTCCGAACCGCCGTAGCTGTTGGAGACGAACTTGGCGCCGAGCTTGACCGCGGTGTTCACCGAGGTGCCGAGGTTGGTCATGCCGGCGGTGTTCGCCTCCACCAGGATGATCTTCGCATTGGGGGCGATCGCGGAGACCATGTCGAGGTCGAGCGAGATCTCACCGGCCCAACCCGAGTTCTTGGACGGGTACTTGGTGCCGCCGGTCTGGTTGACCTTCTTGAAGCACCCGTTGGCAGTGGTGCAGGCCGGCAGGCCGTACTGGGCGCGGTAGACCGCCATGTCGGACTCGGCATTGGGGTCGTCGTAGGCGTCCACGATGGCGATGGTCTGGCCCGCACCGCCGCCCGCCGGCAGGTTGTACGCACTGAGCAGGTCACTCGGCCCGTAGCCGGACGGCGTCGCGTTCGGGGTGACGCCCATCGGGTGGACCCGCTGGACGGTGTTGGTGACGCGCAGCGCGTTGCAGGCCATGGTGTCGCCCTTGGCGAGCGTGTCACAGGCTCGCACCCATGACGCACCGCCCTTGCTGTGGACGGTGATTGGCGTGGCGCCGGCGGGAGCGGCGGTCGAGATCGCGGACACGGCGAGGGCCGCGGTGCCGGCGAGCGCCAGGACGAGCCGGCGGGTGGATGCGGGCATGGTGGGGGTGTGCACCGAACTGCCTCCTGTGGCTGGGCTGGTAGCCCTTCGAGGGCCGGGGGCTGTGCGTGGGGGACGGTCGCACGGAATCGGTGTGGCTCCGGCAACCGGGCAGGCGGAAGTGACGGCCGTTCAGGCCGTCGCTCACCACCGGAAACCGGCGCCGACGCTAGCCAGCCATGGGCAGGTCAAACAACGGGCGGTACAAGATTCGACCAGCCCTTTACCCCTCGGGGGGAAAGGGCTGGTCGAACTCACAGGAAGCCACGGGAACTCACAGCTCCCGGGCATTGCGCCAAGGGCACTCGGCCGCCCCGGCGGCGGCCGTCACCGGAGCCCGCCGAGCGGCGGGCTCCGGGCGGCGACGGGGTGTCACTCGGCCGGCAGGTGCTCCACCACGCCGATCGGCAGACCCGCCTGCGCCTGCCGCCTGGCCGGCTCGCGCCCCGGCGGCTGGATGCACAGCTCCGACGGGGTCACCGGCACGGTGGTCGGCCGGCTGACCGGCCTGCTGTGCTCCAGCTTCAACTGCTCCCCCTCGTGCAGCAGGGTCATCGGCGCACCCCGGCGCAGTGTGTAGGTGGTGCGCTGATGGGTGATCTCCACGTGCAGCAGCCGGTCCCGGACCACCATGGCGAAGGCCAGCCGCCGCAGCCCGGCGGGCAGCCGGGGCCGGAAGGAGAGTTCCTCGTCGCGGTCGCGCAGGCCGCCGAGCCCCGCCACCAGGGCGATGCACGCCCCGGCCAGGGAGGCCATGTGCAGGCCGTCCTTGGTGTTGCCGCCGAGGTCGTGCAGGTCCATCAGGGCCGCCTCGGCGGTGTAGTCGTACGCCAGGTCCAGGTGGCCGACCTCGGCCGCGATGACCGCCTGGGTGCAGGCGGAGAGCGAGGAGTCGCGGACGGTGAGCCGCTCGTAGTAGGCGAAGTTGCGGGCCTTCTGCTCCTCGGTGAAGGCATCGCCGCGCACCTGCATGGCCAGCACCAGGTCGGCCTGCTTGACCACCTGCTTGCGGTACAGGTCGAAGTACGGGTAGTGCAGCAGCAGCGGGTACTTCTCCGGCGGGGTGTTCTCGAAGTCCCAGAACTGGTGGTCGGTGAAGCCGTCGGCCTGCGGGTGGATGCCGATCTTCTCGTCGTACGGGATGTACATCGCCGCGGCGGCGTCCCGCCAGGTCGCGGCCTCCTCGGTGTCCACGCCCAGGGCGGACGCCTCGTGCATGTGGCGGGTGGCGGTCTCGGCGGCGACCCGCAGGTTGGTCTGCGCCATCAGGTTGGTGAAGACGTTGTTGTCCGCGATCGCGCTGTACTCGTCGGGTCCGGTGACGCCCTCGATCCGGAACCGGCCCTCGGAGTCGTGGTGGCCGAGCGAGCGCCACATCCGGGCGGTCTCCACCAGCAGTTCGAGGCCCAGGGTCTTCTCGAACTCGGTGTCTCCGGTGGCGCGGCAGTAGCGGGCGACGGCGACGGCGATGTCCGCACCGATGTGGAAGGCCGCGGTGCCGGCCGGCCAGTAGCCCGAGCACTCCTCGCCGTGGATCGTCCGCCAGGGGAACAGCGCGCCGGCCAGGCCGAGTTGGGCGGCGCGTTCGCGGGCCAGCGGCAGGGTGGCGTGCCGCCAGGTGAGCACCTGTTTGACCGCCGAGGGCATGGCGTAGGTGAGCACCGGCAGCACGAAGGTCTCGGTGTCCCAGAAGCTGTGCCCGTCGTAACCCGGGCCGGTCAGCCCCTTGGCGGGGATGGCCCGTTCCTCGCTCCGCGCGCCCGCCTGCAGCACGTGGAAGAGCGCGAAGCGGACGGCCTGCTGCAGCTCCACGTCGCCGTCCAGCTGGATGTCGCTGGTGTCCCAGAACTTCTTGAGGAACTGCTGCTGTTCGGCGAACAGCCCGTCCCAGCCGGTGAACCGGGCGGCGGTCAGCGCGGCCTCCACCTGGTCGCGGACGGCGGGCAGCGAGCGGGTCGCCGACCAGCCGTACGCGATGAACTTGACCAGCCGCAGCCGCTCGCCCGCCTTGAGCACGGTGGTGACGCTGAACCGGCCCTGGTTCTCGGTGTACTCGGCGGTGGCGTCGAAGTGCTCGGGCCCCTCGACCAGGTGGTCCATCCCGGCCGCCACCCGCAGGCCGCTGAAGCGGGTCCGGTGCACCAGGACGGCCTTCGTCCCGTCGGCGTGCGCCGCCTCACTGAGCAGCGGCGCCTCCAGGGCGGCGGCGGCGCGGGGGTCGCCCGTGCTCTCCGGCAGCTGCTCGTTGGCCACCAGCTCGGACTGGAGCACGATCCGCACCGGGCCGTCCACCGCGGTGACCTGGTAGTCGATCGCGGCGATCGCCCGCTGGGTCAGCGAGACCAGCCGGCTGGAGGTGACCCGCACCGTCCGCCCGGCGGGTGAGGTCCACTCGGCCTCGCGCCGCAGGACCCCCTCGCGGAAGTCCAACTGCCGCTGGTGACTCAGGAGTTTGCCGTAGCGGAGGTCGAAGGGCTCGTCGTCGACCAGCAGCCGGATGATCTTCCCGTTGGTGACGTTGATGACGCTCTGCCCGGACTCCGGGAAGCCGTAGCCGCCCTCGGCGTACGGCAGCGGCCGCAGCTCGTACACGCCGTTGAGGTAGGTGCCGGGCAGGCCGTGCGGTTCGCCCTCGTCCAGGTTGGCGCGCAGGCCGACGTGGCCGTTGGAGAGCGCGAACACCGACTCGGCGCGGGCGAGTCCCGGGATGTCCAGGCCGTGTTCGGCCACCCCCCAGGGATCGATGGTGAAGACGTTGGTCGCGGCCATGGCTAACTCCCCTCGTCCGTTCCCGTGTCGGGCCCGATCAGTTCGGCGAGGTCCTTGACCACGATGGTCGCACCGTGTTCGCGCAGTGCGTCGGCCTGTCCGACCCGGTCCACGCCGACCACCGCGCCGAAGCCGCCGGCCCGCCCGGAGGCCACCCCTGCGAGGGCGTCCTCGAAGACGGCGGCGTGCTCGGGCGGGACCCTCAGGGCCCGGGCGGCGGCCAGGTAGGTGTCGGGCGCGGGCTTGCCCGGCAGGTTCTCGCGCTTGGCGACCACCCCGTCGATCACCACGTCGAACAGCCCGTCGATGCCCGCGGCCCGCAGGACGTCCCGGCAGTTGGCGCTGGAGGAGACCACCGCGCGCGGCAGGCCGAGCACCCGCAGCCGGTGCAGGTAGTCCACCGAGCCCGGGTACGGCTGCACGCCCTGCTCCTGGATCATGCGCAGCACGGTGAGGTTCTTGACGGCGCTCAGCCCCTGGACGGTACGGGTGCCCGGCGGGTCGGCCGGGGTGCCCTCGGGCAGCCGGATGCCCCGGGAGGCGAGGAATTCCCGGGTGCCGTCCAGCCTGGGCCGGCCGTCGACGTAGGCGTCGTAGTCCTCGACCGGGTCGAACGGGACGAACTCCTCGCCGGTGCGCTCGGCCTCGGCCCGCAGGAAGGAGTCAAACATGTCCTTCCAGGCCGCCGCGTGCACCTTCGCGGTCTGTGTCAGCACTCCGTCGAGGTCGAAGAGGAATGCTCGGATGTGGTCCGGAAGTCCCAACATGCTTGCCAGTGTGGCGCGAAGCGGCGCTCGAAGCCGCCCATTTGCGCCATCTCTGCGCGTCGCGAACGGGCGGCTCCGGCGGCTTGCCGAGGGGGTCCTTGGACCGACCGGTCCTACTGCATCGGCTTCGGCTTGATCATCGCGAAGATGGCGCCCTGCGGGTCGGAGACCACCGTCATCCGCCCGGCCCCCATGTCGAACGGCGGGGCCAGCACATCGCCGCCGCGCTTCACCAGCGCGTCCACCGTGCTGTCCACGTCGTCCACCGAGAAGTAGGTCAGCCAGTGCGCGGGCATGCCGGGCGGGTCGTTGGCCAGGTTGGCGA
Source organism: Kitasatospora sp. NPDC001175 (assembly GCF_053598215.1). Lineage (NCBI taxonomy): Bacteria > Bacillati > Actinomycetota > Actinomycetes > Kitasatosporales > Streptomycetaceae > Kitasatospora > Kitasatospora sp. NPDC001175. The sequence goes on from NZ_JBSFJU010000026.1 coordinate 47,318, forward strand.
CGCCGCCGACCGGACGGTCACCCACCTTGATCACGTGGTAGTCGCCCGCCTCCGGCATGCCCATCGGCTCGATCTCGGCGCCGAAGACCGCCCGGTAGAAGGTCTTCGCCTTGGCCAGGTCCCCGGTGTGCAGCTCGTTCCAGGTGAGCGCACCGGGCTCGTTGACCACGTGCGCGCCGAAGAAGTCCACCGGCTGCCAGACACCGAACACCGCGCCGGTCGGGTCGCTCGCGATCAGCATCCGGCCGACCGTGCCGACGTCCATCACCGGCACCATCACACTGCCGCCGTTGGCGGTGATGGCCGCCTGGGTGGCGTCCGCGTCGTCGGTCGAGAGGTACGTGGTCCAGACGGTGGGCGGGGCCGGCTGCCCGGGGGGAGCCATCGCGGGGCCGATGCCGCAGACCGGCTTCCCGTTCAGCGTGCACATCGCGTAGCCGCCGAACTCCGCCGGGCCGGCCTCGCCCTGCCAGCCGAACAGGTCCCGGTACAGATCGAGCGCGGCCTGCTGCTCGGGCGCCATCAGGTCCACCCAACACGGGGTACCGGGCGCGTACTTCTCGGTAACTTCGGGCATCTCGTCTCCCTCGTGGTGACCCCCGTCGCCCACCCTGACCGCAGCCGCCCGATCCTGCCACCGGAGGGGCGCTTCCGCGCGGCGACGCGGCGGAGACGGGGTCAGGCGCGGACCGTACGCCCCCGGTGGAGCCGCGGGCCGACGTCCGCGAACACGAGGTCCAGACCCTCCCCGTGGCGCTCGGCATGGAGGTGCAGATGGGGCTCACTGCTGTTGCCGGAGTTCCCGACCTGCCCGAGCGGCTGCCCCGCCCTGACCTGCTCGCCGACGGCCACCCGTACGGTGCCGGGACGCAGATGGGCGAGCTTGACGGTCTCCGTACCGGTGTCGATGAAGACGTGGTTGCCGTACAGCGGCCCGTACCGGATGACACCGGGGACCTGGTCCGGCAGCCCGTCGACCGCCGCGACGACCAGCCCGTCGCACGGGGCGAACACCTCTGCCCCGTAGGCGTGGTAGGAGGTGAGCAGCCGGGGGTCGCCCCGGTAGGTGCCGCTTCGGCCCAGCTGGACCAGGTCGACGGCACCGCGCTGCTCGTCCACGTCGACGTGGTGGTTCAGCCCCCGACCCCCGCCCTGGCCGACGTACCAGCTGCCGCGCAGCGGGAACCGGGCCAGCGGCACCGCCGGACCCGTCCCCCAGCTGTGCCGGCGGGACCTGACCAGCGCGACCCCGCTCACCGCGAGCGGCACCGCGGCGGACGCGAGCTGCAGCCAGTGGCCGCCCAGGGGCAGTCCGGGCAGCCGACAGGCCGAGCCCAGCGCCACCAGGGCGCCGGCCTGGACCGGCCGGCGGACCCACCACGGCTCCATCGCCGCGTTGCCGAAGCCCTCGATCAGGACGCCCCCGCAGGCGAGCGCGAACACCGCGCCGGTCCAGCCGAGGACGTCCGGCGCGGTCCAGCACCAGAAGACCAGGAAGCCGGCCAGCAGGAAGCAGGCGACCCGGCCGCCACTGCGGCCCACCGCCAGTGGAAGCCTCCTGCGCCGCTGCTGCACCGGGGAGATCAGCAGACCGGTGATCAGACCGTCCCGGCCGACGTGCACCCACGCGAGGACCCGGCCGCCCGGCCCCTCGACCACCAGCCCCTCCGGGCTGTCGGACACCTCGTGGAAGCCGCCCAGCCGCTCCCGGGTGGCCGCCACGATCCGCTCCAGCCGATCGGCACCCACCTGCTCCACCAGCCGCGGCGCCAACTCCGCCCACCGCTCGGGAGAGGCCCGCAGGAACTCCCGGAGCGCCTCGATCTCGGCACGGCGATCACTCTCGTACGCAACGGACGGCATCCGGGCAACCTACCGGACGGGCACCGCCGGCCTGTCGCCCTGTCAGATCGGGGGCCGAGGCCCCGGGTCCACGCCGCACCGCCGACTGCGGAGAGAGCGGAGCCTCAGGGCGATCCGGGAGCCTCACGGCGATCGCGCGCCCGGGAAATGGAGCAGCCGGGTCGAACGCGCTCCGACCCGGCCCTCGAAATGGTGGGCCGCCAGGGGCTCGAACCCTGAACCTACGGATTAAAAGTCCGCAGCTCTGCCAATTGAGCTAGCGGCCCGCCAGCTCGCGCTCCACCGCGGTGGTAGAGCACCTGCCAGGGTGATCCTACCCGGAGATCACCGGCGGTTGGCCAGTGGTTTGCCCGGGCCGGCCCGGTTTTCCTGCCGGGTGCGGGCGTTCGGGGCGGTCAGGCGGGGGAGGGCAGGTGGGCCAGGCGGACGCGGCGGAGCCAGGATTCGGCGGGTCCCTCGTCGGGCGCGGCCGGAAGGACGCCGGAGCGGTCGAACCGGGACTCCGCGTCGGCGAGCAGGCCGGCGGCCAGCTCCGGGCGGTCCGCGCAGCGTTCGCCGAGTTCGCGGACCCGCTCGGGGTCGGTGAGCCGGATCCGCAGTTCGCCGGTCTCGTGCAGTGCCAGTCCCTGCCGGACCAGCCTGACCAGATGCCTGGCGTGCTTGGCGGCCCGCCGCCGGGACGTCTCGTCGGACGGGTCGCGGCTGCTCAGTTTCCTGAACTGCTGGGTGGCGTAGCCGAGATAGGAGTTCCGTACCGCGCGCTCGCTCAGGAAGGAGCGCCGGATCCCGATCAGTTCCTCGCCGAGCGGCGTCCGCACCTCGTACAGCTCGGCGGGCAGCCAGGCCAGTTCGGCGGCGGTCGGGTTGCAGCTCAGGGCGAGCCGGCACCACTTCGCCGCCTCGTGCAGGGTGCGGTCGGGGGCGGTGGTGACCTGTGACTCCGTCGGGCGGTGCAGACCGTGGAACTGCTCGGTGGGCGCGGCGAACAGGCCGAGCCGGTCGATGTCCGAACCGGCGTGCGCGAGGCCGTAGGCGGTGGAGCCGACGATGCCGGAGAGCAGTATGTGCACGGGTGGACCGCCCCCTCGGCGCGGTGACGGATGTCGGGATGTCGGCAGTCTCCCCGCTCGGCGCGCCAAGTGCGAACGAATTCCCGGTGCCGGGCCACGGGAGTGCGCTCGCCCGGCACGTCGATCCGGCCCGTCGGCCCCGGCACGTCGGTCCCCGAACCCCCGCCGTCCCGCGCCGATACTGGACCGCATGGCGAACAGCGAGATCCCGGCAGCCGCACTCCGTGCCTGGTGGGCGCATCGGCAGTGGCTGGACGGCACGCACCAGGACGCCTCGGCCGCCGAGGTGCTGGCCGCCACCGGCTGGGCCCGCTCGGTCGGCGGCGCCGCCCCGTACCTCGGGCTGTTCGCCCGGGCCGGCCTGGGCCGGGAGGCCGTCGACGCCGCCGTCGCCGCGCTGCAGGTGCACGAACTCCCGTCCGCCCGGGGCTGCACCTACGTCCTTCCGGCGGCCGACTTCGCGCTCGGCCTGGCCGTCGGCGCCGCCGCGCCCGAGGGCGAGCTCGCCGCGGCGGTCAAGCACCTGGGGGTGAGCCGGGACGAGATCGAGAAGCTCTGCCTGCGGATCGGCCAACTCCTGGACGGGTCAGTGCCGTTGCCACCGGCCGCGATCCGCGAGGCCGCCGGGGGCGCCGTCCGCGGCCTCGGCGAGGCGGGCAAGAAGCGCGGGCTGACCACCACCCTGCCGCTGGCCCTCGGGCTGATGCAGGCCCGCGGCCGGATCCGCCGGGTACCGGTCAACGGGCGCCTGGACCAGCAGCGTTACGGCTACGTCAGCTGGGACCAGACGGTCAAGGGGTCCGCCGCCGAGCTCGCACAGCGGTACTTCTCCTGGGCGGCCCCCGCCTCGCTGAAGAACTTCCGCTGGTTCTCCGGCTTCCCCGCGGCCACCGCGAAGCAGGCCGTCGCCACCCTCGGCCTGACCCCCCTGCCCGGCACCGACCTCCTGATCAGCCCCGAACTCGCCGATGAGCTCACCGCCTTCACCGTACCCGCCACGCCGTCCTACGCGCTGCTCGCCGGCATCGACGGCCTGCACCTGCTGCACCGGGACCTGTCCCGGCTGGTCGACGAGGCCGACGCCGACCGCCCGGCGCCCGGGGCCGAGGCCGGACGGAGCTTCGGCAGCGAGGCCGACCCGCAGACGCACATCGTGGTGGACCGCGGCCGGATCATCGGCTTCTGGGAGTACGACACCGAACAGCGCGAGATCGTGCACCAGTTGTTCGTCCCGGCCGACACCCAGCTGCGCGACACCATCGCCCGCACCGAGGCCTTCGTCCGCGACCAGCTGGGCGACGCCCGGGGGTTCAGCCTCGACTCGCCCAAGAGCCGCGCTCCGAAGATCGCCGCGCTCCGGGCCGCCAGCGGCCGGGATCTGCCTGAGAGTTCCGACGACGGGTAGTCGCACTCGGGCGCGCCCGGCCGCGCCCACGCACGCCCGGCCCGGCGATCGATCCGGTGTGAGACTCGGCGATCGATCCCGTGCGGGGTTCGGCGTTCACGGCGGCACGACCGCCCCAAGTCCCCTCCTCGGTCGGACACTTCCGCCATGTGGACTACGGTGGCCCGAGCAGTGCACCCAGCCGGTATCGAAAGGCTCCAGCATGTCCGAGGTCGTACTGGTCACCGGCGGCAGCCGCGGTATCGGCGCCGCCACCTCCAAGCTCGCCGCCGCCCGTGGGTACCACGTGTGCGTCAACTACCGTGCGGACGAGGCCGCGGCGGCCGCCGTGGTGGCCGGGATCCGCGAGGCCGGCGGTACCGCGCTCGCCGTCCGGGCCGACGTCAGCCGAAGTGCCGAGGTGGAGCGGCTGTTCCGCACCGTGGACGACGAACTCGGGCCGCTGACCGGCCTGGTCAACAACGCGGGCACGCTGGAGACGCAGTGCCGCCTGGACGAGTTGGACGGGGAGCGGCTGGCCAGGACCTGGTCGGCCAACATCACCGGGCCGTTCCTGTGCGCGGGTGCGGCCGTCCGCCGGATGTCCACCCGGTACGGCGGCAGCGGCGGTGCGATCGTCAACGTCTCCTCCGCCGCCGCCCGCCTCGGCGCGCCGAACGAGTACGTGGACTACGCCGCCGCCAAGGGCGCCCTCGACACCATGACCCGCGGACTGGCCCTGGAGGTCGCCCGCGAGGGCATCCGGGTCAACTGCGTCCGGCCGGGCCTGATCCACACCGGCATCCATGCGCTCGGCGGCGAAGCGGGCCGGGTGGACCGGATCGCCCCCAGCCTGCCGATGGGCCGCGGCGGCCGGCCCGAGGAGGTCGCCGAGGCCATCCTCTGGCTGCTCTCCCCCGCCGCCTCGTACGCCACCGGCACCTTCCTCGACCTCTCCGGCGGGCGCTGAACACCGGGCGGCGGCACCGGCGGACACTGCCGGCAGCGGTCCCCGACGGCACCGACGCCCACCGTTCATCCCGAACGCCCCGCGCTGGACACCCCGGCGGGCTACCGTGGCGGGCATGAGCCTGTGCGACTCCGACGCAGCGTCACCCTTCCTCGACATCCCCGGCGTCCGGAACCTCCGCGACGCGGCCATCGGACCGATCCGCCCGGGACGGCTCTACCGTTCCGGCTCGCTCAACCAGCTGACCCCGGAAGGCGCACAGCGCCTCAAGGCCCTGGGCATCCGATCCGTCGTGGACCTCCGCGGCGCCGTGGAGCTGGCGCACTGGCCGGACGAGCTCCACGGTCTCGACCTGACCACCCTCAACCTGCCGACCCTCCCGGAGCGCCACGGCGACGAGCGGCCCTGGCCGGACGACCAGGCCGCGCTCTACCTCTACATGGCCGAGACCGCCGGTCCCTCGATCGCCGCCCTCGTCCGGCACCTGGCTTCCCCGGGCGCGCTCCCGGCCCTGGTCCACTGCGCGGTCGGCAAGGACCGCACCGGCCTCACCACCGCCGTCCTGCAGCGCCTGCTCGGTGCCGCCGAGGCCGACATCACCGCCGGCTTCCTCCGCTCCAACGCGGGCCTGGGCCTGCTCGACGGGCCCGTCCCGTACACCGACGAGACCGGTGCGGAACGCCTCTCCCGTCCCGTCACCGCCGAGTGTCTGCTCGACGCCCTGGACCGGCTGCACGAGCTGCACGGCTCCGTGGAGTCCTTCCTCCGCGCCCATGGTGTGACCACCGGCGAACTCACCGCCCTCCGCACGGCCCTGACCGGATAGGACCGGCCGAGCGACGCTGACCGGGTGAGCGGCCCTGACCGGCTGAGCCGCGGCACTCCCCACGCCGGGCGCGCGTTAGGTTCATCGGAAATCCGAGGAACAGCGCACCTGAGGAGTTGGACGATGGCGAAGATCCCGACAGCGGCGGTGGCGGCGGCCGGTCTCATCGGCGGGTACGGGACCGCACGCTGGAGTGGCCGGCGCGAGCTGGGCGGGGCGGTCCTGGCGGCGGCGGGAGCCGCCTCGGCGTACCAGTGGCAGCGGCAGGCCGGCACCGGTACGGCCGCTGCCCTGACCGGTCTCTACGTCGCCGCCTTCGGCGGTTCGCACCCGCTCGCGAAGAAGATCGGCGCCTGGCCCTCCGTCTTCGCGGTCACCGGCGTCGTCGTGGCCGCCTCGGTGATCGCCACCCGTCGCTGAGCGCCCCGGTGCCCGGGATCCGTCCGAGCGGCCGAGCGCCCCGGCAGGGGAGCTCAGCCGGCCGACCTGCCGAAGCGCCGCTCGAAGGCCGTACGGTTCACGGACACCGCGGCCCGGTCCCACACCGCGAACACCACCCGCGTGAACGCCGCGCCGTACGCCCCCAGCGCATGCTCGAACGCCGCCGCGACCTCCGCCGGGTCGTTGCGGAAGACCCCGCAGCCCCAGGCGCCGAGCACCAGCTCCCGCACCCCGTGGCGCGCCGCCACCGCGAGCACCCGCTCGGCCCGTTCGGCCAGCACTCCCCGCACGTCCACCGGAGTACCGCCCGCGCGCAGGGCCAGCTGACCGGCATTGGGCGCCGGCGAGGTGAGGAAGGAGACCGTGTGGGGCCGCGCCAGCAGCGCGCCGTTGCCCTGCCGGATCACCGGTACCCGCGGGGAGAAGATCACCCGGTGGCTGTAGCGGAGGTCCGCTGAGGCCCGGTGCGCCTCGTAGTAGTCGGGGGCGGCGAGCAGGCAGTGGTACAGCAGCGCGCTGCGGCAGAGGTCCTCCTCCTGCGCGCGGGCGCCCCGCAGGTACCCGCCGCCCGGGTTCCGCGCGGAGGCGAAGTTGAGCACGCCGACGTGCTCGCCGCCCTCCTCCACCAGCCGCCGGGCCGCCTGCATGCTCCCCTCGGCGGTGACCTCGGGCGCCCCGGTGAACGGACCCCGGCCGATGCCCCCGACCACCTCCGCAGGCCCGTACGAGACCGTCCCGGCCCGGGCGGCGGCCAGCAGCCCGCCGATCTCCACGACTGCTCCGGTGCCGTCCGCCCGGTAGCTGCCGCGCTCCGCGATCTCCTCGTTCACGACCGCGATCTGGTGCAACCTACTGCTCATGTCGGCGACCGTAGTTGAGCCGGCGCCGCGCCACCACGGAGTTTCGGGCGCAACGCGGCCGGGCCCGCCCCACCGAAGTGGAGCGGGCCCGGCCGGAGCTCAGCGCGGTGCGTCAGTTCTTCCAACGCGGCTTGCGGTCACCGCCGTTGTAGCTGCCGCCACGCGAGTCGCGGTCGCCGAAGGAGCGGCCGCCGCGGTCGTCGCGGTTGAAGCCGCCCTGCGGACGGCCACCGGAGCGGTGGTCGTCACGGCGGGCGAACGGACGGGTGTTGCCGCCGCGGTCGCGGTCGAAGGCCGGACGGTCGCCGAAGGAACGGGCCGGACGGTCACCGAAGGAACGGCCACCACGCTCATCGCGGTCACGGCCGAAGCCACGGTCACCGCGGTCCCGGTCGCCGAAGGAACGGCCGCCACGGTCGTCGCGGTTGAACCCGCCCTGCGGACGGCCACCGCGGTCACCGCGGTCGCGGTCGAAGGACGGGCGGTCGCCGAACGAACGGGCCGGACGGTCACCGAAGGAACGGCCACCACGCTCATCGCGGTCACGGCCGAAGCCACGCTCACCGCGGTCCCGGTCGCCGAAGGAACGGCCACCACGGTCGTCGCGGTTGAACCCGCCCTGCGGACGGCCACCGCGCTCGTCCCGGTCCCGGCCGAAGCCGCGGTCACCGCGGTCGCGGCCGAAGGACGGACGCTCCCGGTCGCGGTCCCGGCCGAAGCCGCGGTCCTCACGCCCACGGTCGCGGTCGCCGTAGGAGGCACGCTCGCCGCGCGCCTCGCGGTACGACGGGGTACGGGTGGCCTCGGCCGCCGGAGCGGCGGTCTCGGTCTCGGTCTCGGCAGCGTCGGCCTTGGCCTCCTCGGCGGCGGCCTCGACCTCGTCCTCGATGCCCAGCTCGGCCCGCTCGCGGGCGGCCCGGGCAGCCAGCCGGTCGGCCTCCTCGCGCAGCTCGGCAGCGCGCTTCTGGGCCCGCTCCAGCTGGCGTGTCATCTCGGCGACCTCACGCTCGGCGGCACCGGCGATGCCCGAGGCGGACTCGGCCTGGACCTCGATCAGCGAACGGGCGCCGGTGATCTTGGCGACCTCGGGGTCGAAGGCGTGGTCCAGGATGTGGCGGCCGGCGTCGACGCCGGCGTCCTCCATCAGGCGGAAGACGCTGCGGCGCTGGTGCGGCAGCACCAGGGTGACGACGGTGCCGGAGCGGCCCGCGCGGGCGGTACGACCGGAGCGGTGCAGGTAGTCCTTGTGGTCGCCGGCCGGGTCCACGTTGAGGACCAGGTCGATGCCGTCCACGTGGATACCGCGGGCGGCGACGTCGGTGGCGACCACGACGTTGACGTAGCCGTCCTTGAAGTCGCCCAGAACCCGGGTACGGGCGCCCTGGGTCATACCGCCGTGCAGCGCGTCCGCCTTCACGCCGGCCTCGATCAGCTGCTCGGCGACCCGGTCAGCACCCATCTGGGTGCGCACGAAGATGATCGTGCGGCCCTTGCGGGCGGCGATCGCGTTGGTGATCGGCGCCTTGTCCTTGGGCTTCACCACGAGGATGTGGTGGGTCATGGTGGTGACGGCACCGGCCGACGGGTCGACCTCGTGGGTGACCGGGTCGTTCAGGTAGCGCTTGACCAGGGTGTCGATCTCGTTCTCCAGGGTGGCGGAGAACAGCAGGCGCTGGCCCCCGGCCGGAACCTGGTCGAGGATCTCGGTGACCTCGGGCAGGAAGCCCATGTCGGCCATCTGGTCGGCCTCGTCGAGCACGGCCACCTGGACGTCGTCCAGCTTGGCGCTGCCGCGGTTGATCAGGTCGCGCAGGCGGCCCGGGGTGGCGACCAGGACGTCGACACCGCGCTCCAGCGCGTAGATCTGGTTGGACATCGAGGTGCCGCCGCAGACGACCTTGAGCCGCAGGCCGAGCACCGAGCCGAACGGCTCCAGGGCGTCGGCGACCTGCATCGCCAGCTCGCGGGTCGGCACCAGGATCAGGCCGCGCGGGTGCTTGGGCTTGGTGCGCTCGCCGTCGGCCAGGCGGGTCAGCAGCGGCAGACCGAAGCTCAGGGTCTTGCCGGAGCCGGTACGGCCGCGGCCCAGCACGTCCTTGCCGGCCAGGGCGTCCGGGATGGTCGCGGCCTGGATCGGGAACGGGGTGGTGACGCCGCGCTTGGCGAGGGCGCGCACGACCTCGTCCGGCAGGCCCAGGTCACCGAAGGTGACGGTGGGCTCGGCGGTCTCCGCGTCGGTGGTCTCGGCGATCTCGGTGGAGTCGGCGGCGGCAGGAACATCGGCGTCCGAACCGTTCGCGGGCATGGCGAAGCGGTCGTCGTCAATGAGAGACATTCAAAACCTTCCGGAAGTGGCACGCGCCTAAGTCCGGGGTTCTGTTCACAACCGCCTCTATGCGGTCAGCCACGGATCGCCGGAACGCGCCAAGGGCGCCAGATGGGAACAGGGCGCCAGTCAAATGGATCAAACGAACGATCTACCACCATAGAGGAACCTCCGGATCCAAGGCAAATGCGCTGGCCACAGCGCTAGTGGCCAGTGGATCCGCCGGTCGGGGCCACCGTTTGGCTGCCGCTCGGCGAAGGGTCCGGCGTCTTCGTGGGTGGCGGCCCGGGCGTGCTCGGGGCGGTACTGGGCGGGGCGGCCGAGGAGGCGGACGCAGACGCGCTCGGCGGGCCCGGAGGCTTCGGCGCACTCGGACGGGTCTCCGGGCTCCCGCTCGGGGCACCGCCCGGCTCCGTGCCGGGCGTCGACCCCGGCTGCCCGGCGGCCGGCGGCGGGGTGGCCCCGGGCGCCAGCGCTCCCGGCGCGCCCCCGGCACCCCCGGCGGCCGGCGCCTCGCCGGACGCACCGTGCTCACCAGGACGCTCCACCCGCAGGCCGCTGCCGGCCTTGACCGGCGCGCCGCTGGCTCCGGCCTTCCCGATCACATCGGTCTGCCCGACCGGCTGCGTGCCGGGCTGTTCGGCGGAACCCGCCCCGACCGACATGCACCCGGCCATCCCCATCCCGGCCAGGGCCAGCACCACTGAGCCGGCCACCCGCGCCCGCGCGCTCCCGCCCGGACGGCGCCCCCCGCTGCCCCCCGCGACCACCCGGACCACCCGCCCTGCCATCACCGAGCCACCTCTCCTGCCCGCCCCGCCCGGGCCGGCCTGGGACGGCCGCCCGCGCACGCTCCGCTTACGGTGCCCAACGCGCGCGGAGCCGCCCGGACACGGGCAGCGGCCGAGTCGATGGCCGTCCGGCACCGGGACCGGGCCCGGGGCCGTACGGGTGAACCGGCGGCGTCCGCCGCCGGACGGGGACCCTGCTCAGGCCCAGAGCGCGTCCGCCAGCCCGGTCCCCGCCCAGACCGCGCCGAGACCGGCCAGCAGGCTCCCGGCCACGTTCGCCACCGCGAGCAGCCCGGCCCCGCTCTCGACCAGCCGGAGCGTCTCGTACGAGAAGGTGGAGTACGTGGTCAGCGCCCCGCACAGGCCGGTACCGAGCAGCAGCTGCACCTGCGAGCCGACCGCTCCGGCGGTCACCGCTCCCGTGACCAGCCCCAGCACCAGGCAGCCGCCGACGTTGACCGCGAAGGTCCCCCAGGGGAAGACCGTGTCGTGCCGGGCCTGCACCGCACGGTCCGTCAGATAGCGCAGCGGCGCACCGACGGCGGCCCCGGCGAGCACCAGCAGCCAGTTCACCAGCGTCGCGGTACTCATTCCGCCTCCTTCGACCCGCTCCGTCCGACGTACCGGATGACCTCGCACTCCTCGAGCGTCACCAGCCCCTCCTCGACCAGTCCGTCGAGCTGCGGCAGGAAGGCCCGGATCCGCTCGGCGGTGTCCACGATCACCACCGCCACCGGCAGGTCCTCGCTGAGCGACAGCAGCCGCGCGGTGTGGACCAGCGAGGAGGCCCCGAAGCCCTCGATGCCCCGGAAAACGCTGGCCCCGGCCAGCCCCGCGGCGTGCGCCCGGTGGACGATCTCGCTGTACAGCGGCCGGTGGTGCCGGATGTCGCTCTCCCCGACGAACACCGTCAGCCGCAGCGCGACGCCCGTCAGCCTGGTCATTCCGCACTCCGATCGCTCTCGCGGGGCTCACCCTCACCGGCCGGGGACTCGGCCCACAGGCCCGCCCTGGCCGCGCCCCGGGTCTGCCACACCGCCCGCAGCCGCCGGGTCAGCGCCGACGCCCCCCAGACGGCCGCCAGCGCGGCCAGCAGGGTCCCCGCCAGGTACGCCAGCCCCTGCGCCGTCTGCCCGTGCCCGACCAGGCGGCGCACGTCCACCGCGTACGTCGAGAAGGTGGTGAACCCACCCAGCACACCGGTGCCGAAGAACGGGCGCAGCAGCGGGTGCGGCGTCCGCCCCTCGGTGATCTGCACCAGGAAGGCGCCGATCACCGCGCAGCCGACGACGTTCACCACCAGCGTGGTCCATGGGAAGGCGGTCGGCGCGGTGGGCCACAGCAGACCGGCGGCGTACCGTACGGCGGAACCGAGCATCCCGCCGAGCGCGACCACGGCCACCGCCGGGCCCTGCCCGCGGAGGACCGGTGGCCGCCGCTTCACCTGCACGGCCCTCCCCCGCCCCTGCTGCCTGCTCTGCTGTGAACTCACACTCCAGTGAATCACCGCCGGACCACCGCCCCGCACGGCCGCTCACCCACCGGGACCGCCCCGCCACCGGAACCGCCGCCACCGATCATCTGGCAACGCGTCACCCGTCGTCCGACAATGGGTCGGTGGAGATGACCCGGGACGAGTTCGAGACGCTGGTCGCAGATGCCCTGGACCAGATTCCCCCGCAGCTCGCGGCCATGATGGACAACATCGCCGTCTTCGTCGAGGACGAACCGGATCCGGACCACGCCGACCTGCTCGGGCTGTACGAGGGCACCCCGCTCACCGAGCGCGGCGAGTGGTACGCGGGCGTGCTGCCGGACCGCATCCTGATCTACCGGGACCCGATCCTGCGGCACTGCGAGACCCGCGAGCAGGTCGTCGAGGAGGTCCGCACCACGGTGATCCACGAGGTGGCCCACCACTTCGGCTTCGACGACCACGAGCTCCACGAGCTCGGCTGGTCCTGACCCCGACCCCGTCCGTGCGGCCCGTTCTGACGGTCCGCCTCGCCCGGACGGAATCCGTTTTGGTGTTCGCGCCCGGCATCCCATATGCTTCTCGACGTCCCCGAACGCTGGATAACAGCCGGAAGGGCCGCAAGCCCTCATCGTCTAGTGGCCCAGGACGCCGCCCTTTCAAGGCGGTAGCACGGGTTCGAATCCCGTTGGGGGCACGCAGTACCGTAGTAAAGTCAGTGCCGCAAGGCCTGCGCGGAGAAATACCGTGCAAGGTCCCGTGGAGCAGTTGGTTAGCTCGCCACCCTGTCAAGGTGGAGGTCGCGGGTTCAAGTCCCGTCGGGATCGCTCGTCTCGAAAGAGACGGTGCAGTACGGCCAGGTAGCTCAGTTGGTACGAGCGTCCGCCTGAAAAGCGGAAGGTCGCCGGTTCGACCCCGGCCCTGGCCACAACGGCCTGAAAAGGCAAGAAGGCCCCGGAGAGATCACTCTCCGGGGCCTTCTGCATGCCTGGTACGCCTACCCGTACGTCAACGGCTCAGGAGAGCCGACCACTGGGCGGGTACCGGCTCCGCCGGAGGTTGTCCGGTTCGATCAGCACCCCGCCCCTGGTGAACACCGGACCCGTCTCCTTCGACCGCTCGCTGGCCGCACCTGCTCCTGCCGTCCCCAGTCGGCCCGCAGGGCCTCCTGGGTTGGAAACGTCTGACAACCAGGTCCCGTCCGAGCTCGCCGCTGTCGCCGTCGAACTGGTTTCCCCCTCGAACCCGGAGAACGACTGGGTCGGGAAGGTGCGCGACTACCCGTTGATGGGTATCCCGCTGTACTTGTTGGTCGACGCCGGGCAGAAGACCGTCACCCAGGGGCCCGGCCGGCCCGGCGGCTCGGCCGAGCGCCGCGGCTCCGATCTGACGCGCCTTCGGGATGCGCCCCGTCGGCCGCGCCGAGATCGCGGGGTCAGCGGTCGGCCAGCAGCGCGGTGGCCAGCGCCAGGGCGGTGCTCGGTCCTCTGCCGCGGCGGGACCGCGCCTTGGGCAGTGACGGCATGTGGCTGGGGCCGCGCTCCTGGCGGACCCGCTCGATGACCGTGGTCCCGGTCTCCGCCTCCAGCACGGGTGCGTAACCGGCGGCCCGCAGCGCGCCGAGGGTCGCTTCGGGCCCGGCGGTGCTGATCAGCACGGTCGGCGCGATCCGCCGCAGCCCGAGCTTGGACAGCGCACGGGCCTTGGAGAGTTCGAGTACCAGCGCCTCGTCGTCGGAGCGGATGCAGCATGCCGAGCGCACCACGCGCATCCGACCGTGGGTCCGCGCAGTGTCCTTGATCAGGTACTCGAGAGGCTGCGGAAGCGGCCGCCCACCCTCCGAGACCTCGGTCAGCCGGGCCAGCAGGTCCGCGGCGTCCATCCCGGAGTCCAGGGCCCGGCGGACCGCTGCAGGGGTGACCCGCCACACCACGGCATGGCCCTCGGATTCCCGCTCCGCACAGCCGGACAACAGGTCGGTCAGCTCCGGCGCGGCCGCACCGGCGACCACCGCCGTGAGGTCCGCCTGAAAACGGGCGGTGGTCCGCGGCGCGGGCAGCAGTGCGTCCAGGACCGCGGACAGGTGCCCGACCGCGGCGTCCAGAGCGGGGTAGTCACGCAGCACCGGTCCGGCACCCGGAACGGCGGGGAAGTGGCGGTGTGCGCCCGCGTTCAAGAGCCCGAGGACGGCGTGTCCGACCGGGCTGAGCGCCCCGTGGGCAACGACCCCGAGCAACTCCGCCTCCGACAGGGTCGCGGCGATGCGATCGGCCTCCCACGGGCCCCGACCGATGACGGCCGGACGGAACCAGGCCGCCGTGGCCATGAGACCGGCCGGAGTGGAACCCCCGTCCCCGTCGGCCCGGCGCGTACCGACCCCGCGCCCGGCCGGCAGGGTGGCCAGCGCCTCCAGCACCGCGCGGCGCACCTCGACGGCCTCGACGTCCTGCGGGCTGACCAGCGCGACCGGGGTGTCGTCCCCGTCCGGCCAGTGGGTGAACACCTCGGGCACCACCGCCCAGGTGGCGACGAGCGGCAGCAGCCGCCGCGCGGGCGAGGAGGCCAGCCACTTCTCGTACCGCCCGGTGGGAAGCATCCGGACGGACGGTCGGGGCACCGCCGAACGCGCCGGGGCCCGCCCCTTGGCAGCGTTCTCCATTTCCTCGGCGACGGGGGTGATCAGGTCCGCGTTGGCGGCCAGATCGAGCCACAGACGGGCCTGTTCCTCCGGCACACCGACCGCCTTCGCCATGCGCCGGGTGTCCCGGACTGCGATACCACCGGCTTTGCGCACTGCGAGCGGCTGCTCCGCGATCCAGCGCAGCATCAGCTCGACCCTGGAAACGGCTTCGGCCATCGCGGCCTGCGCCTGGCCGTCGACGGCGACGGCGACGGGGATCTCCACCGCACCGGCGACCGGGGGCGGGAAAGGCTCGTACTCCGGCACGCGGTCGTGGTCACGCAGCGCGTCGGCCACCTCGTACGGCAGCTCCGCCAGGTCCGCACCAGCCGGCAGCACGAGGGCGCGAGCGGCCAGCCAGTCCGTTCCCGGATCTCCCGAGCCGCCTTCGCGGAAGGTGAACTTGCCTTCGGCGCCCGCCTGGTAGCCGAATACATAGCGGGCGACGAAGCAGTGGGTCCGCAACAGCGGCGGGCCGGCGACCAACTTGTTCAGCAGCTCCCGGGCCTCAGGAGGCGCCTCGGCGGCCAGGGACCGCACCCGCTCCCCGTCACGGAGCACCGCGACGATCCACCGCTGCGCCTCGTCGCGGGTCCGTGCCTTCGAGAGCCCCAGGCCCTGCGCGACGCGGTGGACCTCCGGGGCGTTGAAGGCCTCACTCAGCAGCTGGTCGGCCGGCCGGCCGTAGCCGCTCGCCTCCCTGGACCGACGGTGGAGCAGGATCGGGACGACGATCCTGCTCCCGAACGGCGGCAGCACCAGGGCCCGCTCGGCCAGCCGGGACAGCGCGGCCTCGGCGACGGCCCGGCCGTCGGCATCGAGCTCCAGGAACCGGAAGAGCTGTTCCCGTGTCACCGCCCGCTCGGCGGGATCGGCCGCGGGCAGGTGCGGACGTGGCCGGTATCCGTCGTAGCCCATGATCAGATGCGGAACGCGCGGTGCGGCGGGAAGCGGCCCGTGCAGCCGCTCCGCCAGGGCCGTTACGGCGGTGAGCAGTTGAAGGTCCCCGAGGTCGATCTCGCGCAGCCCCAGGTCGACCGACGGGTCCATCAGCAGGTGATCGGCCAGCTCGGCCATACTTTCGACCCTGCCCGCGTAAGGAAGTTCGCGCTGCTCCATCAGCTCGGCCAGCTGCGACGGGGTGCGCTCGGCCAGCCAGGCCGCGAGGTACTTGACGGTCGTCACGGCACCCAGCGTAGTGAGTCGTCAGCTCCGCCGGCAGCGAACTCCGGCAGCCCGAAGCCGGGAAGCCGGCCACCACCGGGAGCGCCCGCCCGACCGATCAACCGCCGGCCCCAAGGGCGTGCAGGCACCGTCCGGATCGACCCGGCTGCCGGCTGAGGGCGGGCGGGCCGCCGCCCCCGGGCAAGGCACGCGGCCGTAGCGCCGAGCGGTCTGTGACACTGGAGGAGCTCGAAAACCGAGGTGCGCCTGCCTGCGCCTCCTTGCGAACCTAGAGGGATGTCCGCAGTGAGTTCTCCCGTAGCCCAGCCCGCCGATGTGCCCACCATCGGGGGGCTGGCCGCCCGCCTGCCCGAGCTCACGATCCGTGACCAGCAGAGGATCGGCCGACGGCTGGACGGCGCACGACGGGTCCGCAAGCCGGAGGCCCGGCAGAAGATCGCCGAGGAGCTGGCGGCGGAGATCGACAAGGCCGAGCTCCGCGTCCAGGCGCGCCGCGCGGCCGTCCCCGTGATCGGCTACCCGCAGGAGCTGCCGGTCAGCCAGAAGAAGGACGAGATCCTCGCCGCGGTCCGGGACCACCAGGTGGTGATCGTCGCGGGCGAGACCGGCTCCGGCAAGACCACCCAGATCCCGAAGATCTGCCTGGAGCTGGGCCGGGGCATCAAGGGCCTGATCGGCCACACCCAGCCGCGCCGGATCGCCGCCCGAACAGTGGCCGAACGCGTGGCCGAGGAACTGAAGACCCCGCTCGGCGAGGCGGTCGGTTGGAAGGTCCGCTTCACCGACCAGGTCGGCCAGGACACCCTGGTCAAGCTGATGACGGACGGCATCCTGCTCGCGGAGATCCAGACCGACCGCGAGCTGCGCCAGTACGACACCCTGATCATCGACGAGGCGCACGAGCGCAGCCTCAACATCGACTTCATCCTCGGCTACCTCAAGCAGCTGCTGCCCCGCCGCCCCGACCTCAAGGTCGTGATCACCTCCGCGACCATCGACCCGGAGCGGTTCGCCGCGCACTTCGACGACGCCCCGATCATCGAGGTCTCCGGCCGCACCTATCCGGTCGAGGTCCGTTACCGCCCGATCCTGGAGGACGGCGAGGGCGAGGAGGACGGCGACCGGGACCGCGACCAGGTCCAGGCGATCTGCGACTCGGTGCAGGAGCTCCAGGCCGAGGGGCCGGGCGACATCCTGGTCTTCCTCTCCGGCGAACGCGAGATCCGCGACACCGCCGACGCGCTGAACAAACTGAACCTGCGGTTCACCGAGGTCCTGCCGCTCTACGCCCGCCTCAGCTCGGCCGAGCAGCACCGGGTCTTCCAGCGCTCGGGCAGCCGCCGGATCGTGCTGGCGACCAACGTCGCCGAGACCTCGCTCACCGTCCCGGGCATCAAGTACGTGATCGACCCGGGCACCGCCCGGATCTCCCGCTACAGCCACCGCACCAAGGTGCAGCGCCTGCCGATCGAGGCGGTCAGCCAGGCCAGCGCCAACCAGCGCAAGGGCCGCTGCGGCCGCACCTCGGACGGCATCTGCATCCGGCTCTACTCGGAGGAGGACTTCCTCTCCCGTCCCGAGTTCACCGATGCCGAGATCCTGCGCACCAACCTGGCCTCGGTCATCCTGCAGATGACGGCGGCCGGCCTCGGCGACATCTCCGCCTTCCCGTTCCTGGACCCGCCGGACTCCCGCAACATCAAGGACGGCGTCAACCTCCTGCACGAGCTCGGCGCCCTCGACCCCGCCGAGAAGGACCCGCGCAAGCGCCTGACCGCCCTCGGCCGCAAGCTGGCCCAGCTCCCGGTGGACCCCCGGATGGCCCGCATGGTGCTGACCGCCGACGGGCTGGGCTGTGTCCACGACGTGATGGTGATCGCGGCCGCACTCTCCATCCAGGACCCGCGCGAGCGCCCCGCCGAGAAGCGCCAGGCCGCCGACGACCGGCACCGCCGCTTCACCTCGGAGACCTCCGACTTCCTCTCCTACCTGTCGATGTGGCGGTACGTCAGGGAGCAGCAGCGCGAGCTCTCCTCCTCCGCGTTCCGCCGGATGTGCAAGTCCGAGTTCCTCAACTACCTGCGGATACGCGAGTGGCAGGACATCTTCCACCAACTGCGCACGGTGGCCAAGCAGTTGGGCGTCATCGTGGACGAGCCGCTGCCGGACGCCGAACCTGACGGCGACCGGATCCACCAGGCGCTGCTCTCCGGGCTGCTCTCGCACATCGGCCTGTTCGACGTGGAGAAGCGCGAGTACGGCGGCGCGCGCGGCGCCCGCTTCGCGGTCTTCCCCGGATCCGGCCTGTTCAAGAAGCCGCCGCGCTGGGTGATGTCGGCGGAACTCGTCGAGACGTCCCGGCTCTGGGCCCGGATCAACGCGAAGATCGAGCCGGAGTGGATCGAGCCGCTGGCCGGCCACCTGATCAAGAAGACGTACAGCGAACCGCACTGGGAGAAGAAGGCCGGCGCGGTGCTGGCGTACGAGAAGGTCACCCTCTACGGGGTCCCGATCATCGCCCAGCGCAAGGTCAACTACGGCCGGATCGACCCCGCGCTCTGCCGCGAACTCTTCATCCGAAACGCGCTGGTGGAGGGCGACTGGGAGACCCACCACAAGTTCTTCGGCGAGAACCGCAAGCTGCTCTCGGAGGTCGAGGAGCTGGAGAACCGGGCCCGCCGCCGCGACATCATGGTGGACGACCAGACCCTGTTCGACTTCTACGACGCCCGGCTGCCCGAGGAGATCGTCTCCACCCGGCACTTCGACTCCTGGTGGAAGAAGGCCCGGCACGAGCAGCCGGACCTGCTCAACTTCGAGAAGTCGATGCTGATCAACGACGCCGCTGACGGCGTCACCGAGGCCGACTACCCGGACTACTGGCAGCAGGGCAAGCTGCGCTTCGAGCTGACCTACCAGTTCGAGCCGGGCAGCGACGCGGACGGCGTGACCGTGCACATCCCGCTGCCGGTGCTCAACCAGGTCACCTCGGAGGGCTTCGACTGGCAGATCCCGGGCCTGCGGGCGGAGCTGGTCACCGCGTACATCCGCTCGCTGCCCAAGGCGATCCGCCGCAACTTCGTCCCCGCCCCGGACTTCGCGGCGGCCGCGCTGAAGCAGGTGAAGGACCGCCAGGAGCCGCTGCTGCCCACCCTGGAGCGGATCCTGCACCGGATGTCGGCGATCCCGATCCCGGCGGACGCCTGGGACGACTCCCGGATCCCCGACCACCTGAAGGTGACCTTCCGGGTGGTGGACGGCAAGCGGAAGCTGGCCGAGTCCAAGGACCTGGAGGATCTGCGGCTGAAGCTGAAGCCCAAGCTGAAGGAGACGCTCTCCAGCGCCGCCTCGGGCAGGGGCATCGAGCGCGCCGGCCTGACCGCCTGGCCCGCCGACCTGCCGGTGCTCCAGCGCACCTTCGAGCAGCGCTCGCGCGGGCACTCGCTGCGCGCGTACCCGGCACTGGTGGACGAGGGCGAGAGCGTGGGCATCCGACTCTTCGACACGCCCGAGGCGCAGGCACGGGCAATGTGGGCGGGCTGCAGGCGGCTGCTGATGCTCACCGTCCCCTCGCCCGCCAAATCCATCCAGGGCCGGTTGGGCAACCAGGCCAAGCTCGCCCTCTCCCACAACCCGCACGGCTCGATCACCGCGCTGTTCGAGGACATCGTCGCGGCGGCCACCGACCGGCTGATGGCCGTGAACGGCGGCCCGGCCTGGGACGAGGCGGCCTTCGCCAAGCTGTACGACAAGGTGCGGGCCGACCTCTACGACCTGTCCGCGGACACCACCCTGAAGACGGCCGGCGCGCTGATCGCCTTCCACAAGGCCTCCACCCGGCTGAAGTCGGTCTCCAGCCCGGTGCTGCTCTCGGCGGTCAACGACGTCCGGCTGCACCTGGCCTCGCTCATCCACGCGGGCTTCGTGACCGAGACCGGCTGGCAGCGGCTGCCCGACCTGAAGCGCTATCTGCTCGCCGTGGACCGGCGCCTGGAGGCGCTGCCCAACCACCCGCAGCGCGACCTGCTGCACCTGGGCAAGGTCCAGCAGGTGCAGGAGGCCTACGGCGAGCTGCTGGCGAAGGTCCCGGCCGGCCGCGAGCCCTCGCCCGAGGTCCGGGCGATCCGCTGGATGATCGAGGAGCTCCGGGTGAGCTTCTTCGCCCAGGGGCTCGGCACCCCGGCCCCCGTCTCGGAGAAGCGCATCCTCAAGGCGATGGACGCCGCCGGCAGCACCCTGTAGGACCGCCGTCCGCCCCCGAACCGGGGGCGGACGGACTCAGTTCGACCTGGGGGCCCGACATGCAGTACGATCTGTCTTGTTCGCGAGCGACGAGCAAGCGGACAAGAGATCAGAACACTCTGGTCCCGTGGAGCAGTTGGTTAGCTCGCCACCCTGTCAAGGTGGAGGTCGCGGGTTCAAGTCCCGTCGGGATCGCAGTACAGGAGAGGCCCGGAGCCGAAAGGTTCCGGGCCTCTCGCTTTGCCCTGACCGGGCGTCAGTTCCCGTTACCGCAGGGTAGGTCTAGACCACAAGGTAACGATCCTGTGATGGTCATCACTTATCTTCCCTTGAGACCGGACACTCCAGACACCCTGAACGCTGGCCCTAATTTAATATATAAAATTGTACATGCATTTCCCAGGAATTCCCCCACCCACATCAGCACCAATAGGAACATGCGATTCCGGACATGCGTGAGGGGCCGCACCCCAGACCCGGCGGAGTCAGGGATACAGCCCCTCACGAAATGCGTCAGCGGGCCTCTCAGGCCTCTGTACGCTGCGCCGGAATACCGGCCAGCAGTGCGCGCACCTCCGCCTCGCGGTAACGGCGGTGGCCGCCGAGAGTGCGGATGGACGTGAGCTTGCCAGCCTTGGCCCAACGAGTAACCGTCTTAGGGTCCACGCGGAACATGGTGGCGACCTCTGCCGGTGTCAGCAGCGGCTCAGCGTCAGGGGTACGAGCGGTCATGAGCGGCCTCCTCGGGAGAACCGAACCAGGGCGGTTCTATCCTTCAAATTCTGCACCTTGGCCCGCGATGCCCGAAATGGCACAGACGGGCCGAGTCGGTTAT
Organism: Kitasatospora sp. NPDC001175; assembly: GCF_053598215.1. NCBI lineage: Bacteria > Bacillati > Actinomycetota > Actinomycetes > Kitasatosporales > Streptomycetaceae > Kitasatospora > Kitasatospora sp. NPDC001175. Next base: position 68,265 of record NZ_JBSFJU010000026.1, read on the forward strand.
AGGACGAACGGCTTGTCCTGGTGTCTACAACTACACCATTCGTCCAGCCCCATCGGCCAAACCGCCAAAATTGACCCCTCACGGGTTCAAGCACGACGGAAGGCCATGGACCGGCCCATAGCGGACAGTCACCGTACGGTAACCATCGGTCAGGAGCGGACCAGACCCTTAGTTTCCCCGCAAAGCACGCACTACCGCCAGATCCACCCAAAAGTGGACACACGTGAGTGAACTTGGGCCGGTTGTCCCATTTTTGCATATAGGTGTAAGTTCGCGTCAACGGTGAGTAGTGTCACGTTCGAGGGGTATTGACCCGAACCGGGACCTAGGTCCCCGCTCGCCTGTTCCAAAGGGCCCGACCATCCTCACCCGCACCACTGACACCCTCCCCCCGAAGGGCTGCTGAGGGCCCGTCAGGCGCCCCTCGATCGCCTGTCACACCGCGGCCGGCCTGCCCCGGCCCGGCAGCCCTCCCCGTCAGCTGGCGTACCGCAGGGCCAGCACCTGGCGCCAACGCGCCGTCACCGTCTCGTATGCCCGCACCGCGCCGGCCTCGTCGCCGGAGCGCAGCGCCAGCAGCCCGGACTCGACCTCGGCCACCGAGTCCTCCACCGCCAGCCGTTCGGGACCCAGCAGGTGCACCAGACCCCCGTAGTCCAGTTCCACCAGGGACCGCGGGTGGAACTCCTCCAGCCAGCGCCCGATCTGCTCCACCTCCTGCACCAACGGCCCACCCTGGCCGGCCGGTCCCCGCGCCGGGCCGCCGGCACTGCCGAGCCCCTGCCGCTCCCGGAGCGCCCGGTAGGCGCGCGCCACCCGGCGGCGCGCCTGCGCCATCGGCGTCAGATAGAACAGCGCCGGCGCGACCTGCCCCCGCCGGTCCTCGGCGCTGCCCGGCACGAAGCAGCGGTCCTCCGCCCCGAACGGCAGGAACCAGCGCAGCGGCACCTCCCAACGGCTGGTCAGGATCCACGGCCGGTCGTCCGGGTGACCCGCCTGCCAGCGCTCCCGCTGCGCCGTCGCCGCGGCCCGCGCGGCCGGCGGCAGCACGGTGTCCAACAGCGCCACCGGCAGCGAGGCGCGCAGCTCGTCCAGCGCCTGCCAGCTGCGCAACCGGGTGGCCCACGGACAGACGTAGGTCACCCCGTCCAGCTGCCGGACGAAGGCCTGCTCGCTCTCCCGGTCCGGCAGGGCGCGCGGGGTGCGGCCCACCACCTCGGCGAGCGCCTTGCGCTGTTCGACGAGTGCGGCCGGGGCGACCGAGTGCTCGGGGACGCTGGCGTCCGGGCCGTGCGTGGCGGCATATGCCTGCCAACGGGCCCGCTCGGGCTCCGGATAGGCGGCCAGCGGCTCGTAGACCCGCAGATGGGCGGCGTACGGCGGAAGAACCGAAGTGCGCACGGTGGTCACGCATCGCATCGTCGCACGCCGCCCCCGCCCGCCGGGAGGGTGTTCCGCGCCTCTTCGCCGCCGCCCGCTCCCGTTGCCCGCCACGGCCCTGGCTCGTTGCCGGTTCCGTCCCCCTTTCGTTGCCGCACGGGGGCAGATCCGGGGCCCTCCCCGGGGCTACTCTTCCCCCAGCCGCCCACACCACAGCAGTGGGCCACAGATACTGGAGTCACCACAGTGACCGACGTACAGACCTCCGCGACGCACCCCGCACCCGGTGTGCTGAGCAGGATCTTCCGCACCGAGCAGGACGGCGCCCCCGGCGACGGCCACGAGCAGGTGGTCCTCTGCCACGACCGCAGCAGTGGCTTGAAGGCGATCATCGCCATCCACTCCACCGCGCTGGGCCCGGCCCTCGGCGGCACCCGCTTCCACCAGTACGCCTCCGAGGAGGAGGCCCTGGAGGACGCGCTGCGCCTGTCGCGCGGCATGAGCTACAAGAACGCGCTGGCGGGCCTCGACCTCGGCGGCGGCAAGGCCGTCATCATCGGTGACCCCGACAAGGCGAAGAACGAGGCGATGCTCCGCGCCTACGGCCGCTTCGTGCAGTCCCTGCGCGGCCGCTACATCACCGCCTGCGACGTGGGCACCTACGTCCAGGACATGGACGTGATCGCCCGCGAGACCGAGTTCGTGACCGGCCGCTCGCCGGAGCACGGCGGTGCCGGCGACTCCTCCATCCTGACCGCCTTCGGCGTCTTCCAGGGCATGCGCGCCTCCGCCCAGGCCCGCTGGGGCCAGCCCACCCTGCGCGGCAAGCGGGTCGGCGTCGCGGGCGTCGGCAAGGTCGGCCACTACCTCGTCGGCCACCTGGTCGCCGACGGCGCCACGGTGGTCATCACCGATGTCTCCGAGACCGCCCTGAACCGGGTCCGCGCGGCGCACCCGGAGGTCGAGGTGGTGGCCGACACCAAGGCCCTGCTCCGGGCCGACCTGGACGTCTACGCCCCGTGCGCGCTGGGCGGCGCGCTCGACGACCTGACGGTGGGCGCGCTGGGCGCGGCCGGCACCTCGATCGTCTGCGGCGCGGCCAACAACCAGCTGGCCCACCCGGGCGTCGAGAAGGACCTCGCCGACCGCGGCATCCTCTACGCGCCCGACTACCTGGTGAACTCCGGCGGCGTGATCCAGGTCGCCGACGAGATCGACGGCTTCAACTTCGAACGCGCCAAGAACAAGGCCACCAAGATCTTCGACACCACCCTGGAGATCTTCACCCGGGCCGCCACCGACGGCGTCCCGCCTGCCGTCGCCGCCGACCGCCTGGCCGAGAAGCGGATGCGGGAGATCAGCGCGCTGCGCACGATCCTGCTGCCGGGCGCCCGCAAGGGCTGAACCTGGCCGGTCCCGGCCGACGGGCGAGCCGGTGCCTGAGCCGGGGAACACCGGCACCGGGGAGAGCGCCCGGGGGCGGCCGGCCGAGCCACCGGCCGCCCGAACGGACCAGTGCGCCCGAGGCGGGGGATCCGAGGTCCCCGGGCTCCGCCCCGGGCGCATCACAATGTGGAACCGGATTCTCGATTTATAGCCCGAACGGGCGATCCTGCGCCCCGGGCGAGGGATAATCGGTCCCGGAACGACGGAACCGGCGCAGGCTCCGAACAGCCTGCGACAGCCCGGAAATCCCCACCTGACCAGGAAAGAACCGGTTACGGGGACAGACTGTGCGCGCCACGTCACACCGGCGACGTACCGTCCGGCGGCGGAAACAGGTACCGTTAATGCTCCAAGGGACGGCACTCCCACTTCGGGCGCGCCGCTCCTGATCATGAACACGTGTCAGACTCGGGGCCGTGAGCCCCACCGTTGAGGGGGTCGACCCATGGGGCGCGGCCGGGCCAAGGCCAAGCAGACGAAGGTCGCCCGCCAGCTGAAGTACAACAGCGGCGGCTTCGACGCTAACCGTCTGTCCAACGAGCTGGGCGTAACTCCGAACGCTTCGATCAACCCTGAGCCGATCGAAGAAGAGGACGACGACCCCTACGCGGCGTACGCGGCTCGCTACGACGACGAGGACGACGACGCGGAGGACGCGGGCAGCAACAGCCAGTCCCGCCGCCGCGCGTAAGAGCCCGACCGGACCGGTCTGGCGCTCCCGGAGCGCCAGGCCGGTCTTCGGCGTTCCCGTACACCTGCCAACCGGGCCGGGCCCGCGGGGACAACGGCGGCTCCTCGGGCGGTGATGAGCCTCCGGGGACGCCTGGGAACGCCTGGAGGGGCCTCAGCCGCCTCCGGAGCGGCCGAACGCACAACCAGGCGCACCTCAACGCCGGGAGCACGGAAAAGGGGCCCGCTCGGGGCCCCTTCGTCCGGTGTCGCGGGTGTCAGAGCTGGAAGCCCTCGTACGCGTTGTAGAGGGCCGCAGCGCCGTCGTGCTCGTCCGTGCGCTCGACGACGTCACCGAGCAGCCATGCCTCGACGCCGCGGTCCTCCAGGACCGCGAGCACCACGTCGACCGAGGACGGCGGAACCACGGCGACCATGCCGATGCCCATGTTCAGGGTCTTCTCGATCTCCAGCGCGGCCATCCGGCCGACCTGGGCGACGGTCTGGAAGACCGGCAGCGGGGTCCAGGTGCCGCGGTCCAGGCGGGCGTGCAGGCCGTCCGGGATGACCCGGCCCAGGTTGGCCGCCAGGCCTCCGCCGGTGACGTGCGAAAAGGCGTGGATCTCGGTGGCCCGGGTGAGCGCCAGGCAGTCCAGCGAGTAGATCCGGGTCGGCTCCAGCAGTTCCTCGCCCAGGGTCCGCCCGAACTCCTCGACCTGGCGGTCCAGCGACCAGCCGGCCTGGTTCAGCAGGACGTGGCGCACCAGCGAGTACCCGTTGGAGTGCAGCCCGGACGCGGCCATCGCGATCACCACGTCACCCGCACGAACCCGGTCGGCGCCCAGCAGCGCGTCGGCCTCCACCACGCCGGTGCCGGCGCCCGCGACGTCGTACTCGTCCGGGCCCAGCAGACCGGGGTGCTCGGCGGTCTCGCCGCCGACCAGCGCGCAGCCGGCCAGCGTGCAGCCCTCGGCGATGCCCTTCACGATCGCGGCGACCCGCTCGGGCACGACCTTGCCGACGCAGATGTAGTCGGTCATGAACAGCGGCTCGGCGCCGCAGACCACCAGGTCGTCGACGACCATGCCGACCAGGTCGTGGCCGATGGTGTCGTGCTTGTCCATGGCCTGGGCGATGGCGACCTTGGTCCCGACGCCGTCGGTGGCGGAGGCCAGCAGCGGACGCTCGTAGCGCTTGAAGGCGGAGGCGTCGAAGAGCCCGGCGAAACCGCCGAGGCCGCCGACCACCTCGGGGCGGTCTGCCTTCTTCACCCACTGCTTCATGAGCTCGACGGCACGGTCGCCGGCCTCGATGTCGACACCTGCGGCGGCGTAGGTGGCACCGCTCTCGTTGCTGGTCACTGCTGTGCGGCCCTCTCGGGTCGAAGGGGGTTTGGAACGGACACCTCGGTCAGCGAGGAAGTCTTCGGGGACGGGAACCGGCTCGGGGCGCGGAGAGCCGCGCGGCGCGGGGCCCCGGTGCGCTGGTCGCGCCCCGAGGCCCCCGGCCGTCCGTGGGACCGTGCGCCCGCGGCCCTCCGCTTCGCGCACCCGGTCGACCGGGCGGTTCCCCGCGCCCCTGGCGGCCTGCGCCCGTTACGGCCGTCGCAGCGCGTCGCCCGCACCCGCGCCCCCGATCAGCGACTGGACCCCGTCCAGGTCGCTGGTCGTCTTGCCGCGGACGGGCTTGTGCTGCTGCTTGCCGCCGGCGATCTCGGCCTCCAGAAGGAGCTTGCCGAGCAGCGCCGGATCGGGCAGCTCCATCGGGTACTCGCCGTCGAAGCAGGCCCGGCAGAGCCGCTCCTTGGGCTGCTTGGTGGCCTCGATCATGCCGTCGAGCGAGATGTAGGCCAGGGAGTCGGCACCGAGGGTGCGGCCGATCTCCTCGACGCTCATCCCGTTGGCGATCAGCTCCGCGCGGGTGGCGAAGTCGATGCCGAAGAAGCAGGGCCACTTGACCGGCGGGGAGGAGATCCGGATGTGCACCTCGGCGGCACCGGCCTCGCGCAGCATCCGGACCAGCGCGCGCTGGGTGTTGCCGCGGACGATCGAGTCGTCCACGACCACCAGGCGCTTGCCCGCGATGACTTCCTTCAACGGGTTGAGCTTGAGCCGGATGCCGAGCTGGCGGATGGTCTGACTGGGCTGGATGAAGGTGCGCCCGACGTAGGCGTTCTTCACCAGGCCCGAGCCGTACGGGATGCCGCTGGCCTCGGCGTAGCCGATCGCGGCGGGGGTGCCGGACTCCGGGGTGGCTATCACCAGGTCGGCCTCGACCGGGGCTTCCTTGGCCAGCCGGCGGCCCATCTCCACCCGGGAGAGGTGGACGTTGCGCCCGGCGATGCTGGTGTCGGGGCGGGCCAGGTAGACGTACTCGAAGACGCAGCCCTTGGGCCTGGCCTCGGCGAAGCGGCTGGTGCGCAGGCCGTTCTCGTCGACGGCGATCAGCTCGCCGGGCTCCACCTCGCGGATGAAGGAGGCGCCGACGATGTCCAGGGCCGCCGTCTCGGAGGCGACCACCCAGCCGCGCTCCAGCCGGCCGAGGACCAGCGGGCGGATGCCCTGCGGGTCGCGGGCGGCATAGAGGGTGTGCTCGTCCATGAAAACGAGCGAGAAGGCGCCCTTGACCCTGGGCAGGATCTGCCGGGCGGTCTCCTCGATGGACAGGTCCGGGTAACCGGCGAGCAGGGCGGTCACCAGGTCGGTGTCGTTGGTGGCCGCGGTCCGCCCCGAGCGGGAGACGTGCTCCTCGCCGGGCAGCTCGGCGACCATGGCCGCCAGTTCGGCGGTGTTCACCAGGTTTCCGTTGTGGCCGAGGGCCAGCGAACCGTGCACGGTCGCCCGGAAGGTCGGCTGGGCGTTCTCCCAGACCGACGAACCTGTGGTCGAGTAGCGGGCATGTCCGACCGCGATATGCCCGTGCAGGGATCCCAGTGAGGCCTCGTCGAAGACCTGGGAGACCAGTCCCATGTCCTTGAAGACGAGAATCTGGGAGCCGTTGCTCACTGCGATGCCCGCGGATTCCTGTCCACGGTGCTGCAGGGCATAGAGGCCGAAGTACGTGAGCTTTGCGACCTCCTCGCCGGGAGCCCAGACACCGAAGACGCCACAAGCGTCCTGGGGGCCTTTCTCGCCGGGAAGAAGATCGTGGTTGAGTCTTCCGTCACCACGTGGCACGCCTTCGAGTCTAGGGCAGTTCCGTACGCGTTCCGGAACTGGGGAGCGCCCGATTATTGCCCGATCGAATAGCGACGCGCGTAGACAAAACATAGCGACGCGCGTAGACAAAACCCCTTACCGCAAGCGCAATTCCGGCACCGCAATTCGCCGAGCCCCGGAGTTTCCTTGCGCCGCGCGCCTTCGGGGGATATCGGACGGCTGACGGCGCGTCGGGGGCGGGGCGGCGACGTGACACTGCTCACCCGGCGGGCAGCACCAGCTCCCACGCCCCGGCTCGCACCGTCCAGGTGCGGGCGCCGAGGGGGCCGAGCGCGCGGCCGTCCGCCTCGCAGCCGAAGCCGCGGCCGGCCACGGTGAGGCTGCCCGCCCTGACCCGCCGCGGTTCGCCGCCGGTGTGCAGCCACAGCTCCAGCACGCCCTCGCCGACCGGGACGGTGATGTCGAGCCGGCACGGCGGCCGGTGGACGTCGGCGAGCAGGCGGCCGTCCGCCTCGATCCGCAGCCGGGGATGCCCGGCGGGAGCCGTCGCCTGCTCGGCCGCAGCGAATTTCGCCCATAGCGAACGCAGCCCGCCCGCCCGGCCCCAGCGGTACGGATGGATCCGCAGATCCCCGAGGACCACCTCGTCGGTGTCGTCGATCAAGAGGTCCAGTTTCCGCGAGACGCCGGCTATCACCGCGCGGGCCGCGGCGACCGGCTCCGGCGGGACACCCAGCGCCCGTATCTTGGCCACCGCGCCGGGACGCCCGACCGGTACCACGCCGAGCGCGTCGGCACCCAACTCGCGGTGCCGGTGCAAGGCCTGAAGTACCCGCTGCACGGCCAGATCGGAACCAATCACGACCGGTCGCCGGCGGCCGCGACGCGCCAGGGCCCGGTCAAGTTCGGACGGGCTCTCCGGCAGCGCCACCTTGACGTCCGCCCCGCCGCACAGGACGTCCCGGGCGATCCGCACCGACTCGCCGTCGCTCCGCCGGGCCACCGGATCCAGCAGCACCAGGAGCGGGTCCGGACCCGGCCGGCCCGTCGGACGGGATTCGGACGTGGACAGCGACGACACGACCGGTCCTTCCTCAGGTAATCTCTCGGTGCAAGAGCCCCTTGCGCCATTGCGCCAGGGGCTTCGTCTATCTCGGGGCAGACAGCGGCCTACGCAGGATGCCCCAACCGGAAGGGGTGTACGCCTGTGCCGGCACTCGTGCTCGTTGGCGCCCAGTGGGGAGACGAGGGCAAGGGGAAGGCCACCGACCTCCTCGGCGGCTCCGTCGACTACGTCGTCCGCTACCAGGGCGGTAACAACGCCGGTCACACGGTGGTCATCGGCGACCAGAAGTACGCCCTGCACCTGCTGCCCTCCGGCATCCTCAGCCCGAACGTGACACCGGTGATCGGCAACGGCGTCGTCATCGACCCGGGCGTGCTGCTCTCCGAGCTCGACGGCCTGAACCAGCGCGGCATCGACACCTCCAAGCTGCTGATCTCGGGCAACGCCCACCTGATCACCCCGTACCACCGCACCCTGGACAAGGTCACCGAGCGCTTCCTCGGCAAGCGCCGGATCGGCACCACCGGGCGCGGCATCGGTCCGACCTACGCGGACAAGATCAACCGCGTCGGCATCCGCGTGCAGGACCTGTTCGACGAATCGATCCTGCAGCAGAAGATCGAAGCGGCCCTGCACGACAAGAACCAGATCCTGGTCAAGCTCTACAACCGCCGCGCCATCCCGGCCGACCTGGTGCTGCAGGAGTACCTGGGCTACGCCGACCGGATCAAGCCCTTCCTGGCCGACACCACCCTGGTCCTGGACCAGGCGCTCAAGGACAACAAGGTCGTCCTGCTGGAGGGCGGCCAGGGCACCCTGCTGGACGTGGACCACGGCACGTACCCCTTCGTGACCTCGTCCAACCCGACCTCCGGCGGCGCCTGCACCGGCGCCGGCATCGGTCCCACCAAGATCGACCGGGTCATCGGCATCCTGAAGGCGTACACCACCCGCGTCGGCTCGGGCCCGTTCCCGACCGAGCTGCTGGACGCCGACGGCGAGGCGCTGCGCCGGATCGGCGGCGAGCGCGGTGTCACCACCGGCCGTGACCGCCGCTGCGGCTGGTTCGACGCGGTGATCGCCCGCTACGCCACCCGGGTCAACGGCCTGACCGACTTCTTCCTCACCAAGCTGGACGTGCTCACCGGCTGGGAGCAGATCCCGGTCTGCGTGGCGTACGAGATCGACGGCCGCCGGGTCGAGGAACTCCCGTACAACCAGTCCGACTTCCACCACGCCAAGCCGATCTACGAGACGCTGCCCGGCTGGAACGAGGACATCAGCAAGGCGAAGACCTTCACCGACCTGCCGAAGAACGCGCAGGCGTACGTGAAGGCGCTGGAGGAGATGTCGGGCGCCCCGATCTCCGCGATCGGCGTCGGCCCCGGCCGCGACGAGACCATCCAGATCAACTCCTTCATCTAGTCGCCCGGGCCCGCCTGCAGGCCGGCCGTGAAAGGGCCCGCACCGAGTCGGTGCGGGCCCTTTCGCATGGGCCGGTCCGGGACTTTGAACTAGTTCATATATCTATTGCACCTAGTTCAATTTGCGGCTAGCGTGCGGCACATGACCGCCAAGCCGCCCGCCCCCGTCACCCTCGCCGGCACCCACGTCCGCCTGGAGCCCTTCGACCGGATCCACCTGTCCGACCTGTTCGCGGCGACCGGCCGGGACGAGGAGGTGTGGCGGTGGATCCCGGTACCCGTCCCGCAGACCGAGCACCAGCTCGCCGAGCGGATCGACGTCTGGCGGGACAACGGCTTCCTGCCGTTCGCGGTGGTCGGCCAGGAGACCGGCCGCACCATCGGTCTGACCTGCTACCTGGACATCAGCACCGCCGACGAGCGGTTGGAGATCGGCGGCACCTTCTACGCCCGCTCCCACTGGCGCACCGCGGTCAACACCGAGGCCAAGCTGCTGCTGCTCGCCCACGCCTTCGAGGAACTGGGCATGGGCCGGGTCTGCTGGAAGACCGACAGCCGCAACGAGCGCTCGCGAAACGCCATCAGCCGCCTCGGCGCCCGGCACGAGGGCACCCACCGCCGTGACCGCCACTGCCCGGACGGCACCTTCCGGGACACCGTGTACTTCTCGATGCTGCGCGACGAGTGGCCGGCCGCGAAGGTCCGCCTGACCGAGCGCCTGGCCGCTGGCTAGACCGATCGGGCCCGCGTACGCGGCACGGCCGACCGGGCACCGCGTGCTCGGGCGGCCGGGAGGCCTGCCTCCCCGGAGGTCCAGAGGCCCCCGGTCCGCTGTCGGATTACCCGAGTAGCATCCCGCTATGACGCAGTCCGACGCCGCACCCACAGGTAGACGCCGCTCAGGGTTTGTCGCCCTGGGCATGGTCGGCACGCTCGCGCTGGCACTGACCAGCTGTTCGTCCAGCAACAACCCGCCCCGGCGCTGTGTCGACCCGGGCACCCTCAAGGTCCTGGACAACCACTCCTGCACCGACAGCAAGTCCACCGGCCGCTGGTACTACTGCGGTTCGGGCACGACGGTCGCCACCGGCGGCACCTTCGACAAGGCCGCCACCAAGCGCGGCGGCTTCGGCTGCCCCACGCGCTCCCACCCGGTCGGAGGCTGACGGGCCGTGCGGCGCCGCACCATCGAACCCCGCCCCGGCTGGCGGCAGACCGTGGAGGGCCAGGGCCTGCTGTACGCCGTCTGCGACGACCCCCGCAATCCCGGCCAGGAGTACGCCTACTGGGACGAGAGCGCGTACTACGAGTTCTCATCTCCCGAGGTCGAGCGGCTGGAGGGCGTGGTCGAGGAGCTGCACGAGCTGTGCCTGCGGGCCGCCGACCACGTGGTGCGCGAGCGCCGCTTCGCCGACTACGGCATCACCGCCCCCGGGCTGGCCGAGGCGGTGACCGAGTCCTGGCGGCGGCGCGACGAACAGCCGTCCGTGTACGGCCGGTTCGACCTCGCGTACGACGGCAGCGGCCCGGCCAAGCTCTTCGAGTACAACGCCGACACCCCGACCTCACTGATCGAGGCGGCCAGCCCTCAGTGGTTCTGGATGGAGGAGCGCTTCCCCGGCGCCGACCAGTGGAACTCGCTGCACGAGCGGCTGGTCGACGCATGGGCCCGGCAGAAGCACCTGCTGCCGCCCGGCCCGGTGCACTTCGCGCACTCGCGCGGGGACACCGAGGGCGAGGACTGGATGACCACCCTCTACCTCCAGGAGACCGCCGAACAGGCCGGGCTGACCACGGTCGGCATCGCGATGGAGGACATCGGCTGGGACCCGCTCTCCGGCCGCTTCGTGGACCTGCAGCAGCGCTACATCCGGTCCGTCTTCAAGCTCTACCCGTGGGAGTGGCTGGCCACCGACGAGTTCGCCGGGCAGCTGCTCGACGGACTGGACCAGGGCGGCGGCACCGGCAACACGCTGTGGATCGAGCCCGCCTGGAAGATGCTGCTCTCCAACAAGGCGCTGCTGGCGGTCCTCTGGGAGCTGTTCCCCGGCCACCCCAACCTGCTGCCCGCCTACCTCGACGGCCCGCGCGAGCTGGCCGATCCCGGCGGGCCCGGCTACGCGGCGAAGCCGCTGCTCGGCCGCGAGGGCGCGGGGGTGCGGATCGTCGCCCCGGACGGCTCGCAGAGCCGGCTGGCCGACTGGGCCGGAGACCCCGACCGCTACGGCGCCGAGGGCTACTGCTACCAGCAGTTCTGCCCGCTGCCGGAGTTCGACGGCAACCGCCCCGTCCTCGGCACCTGGGTGGTCGACGGCGAATCCGCCGGCCTCGGCATCCGCGAGACCGAGGACAGCCTGATCACCCACCAAGGTGCCCGCTTCCTGCCGCACATCATCGTCTGAGCCGCTACCGCACGTGCTCCTTGAGGATCTCGGTGTCGTCCAGGGTGATGCCGACCGGGTCGGGGATCGCCACGGCGCCCCCGAAGAAGTACGTCCGTGCGTGGTACCGGCCGTCCACCGGATCGGAGTGGACGACGATCTCCCCCCGCTCGCGGTCGACGAGCAGGTGGACCGGGATGCCCGACTGCGCGTAGGCGGCCGGCTTCTCCCGCAGGTCGCGGCGGCCGGCATCGCGGTCGTACGAGGTCACCTCGACGACCATCAGCACCCGGTCGGCTTCGGCCCACTCACCCTGACCGGAGAAACTCCCCTTCGGCGCCAGGGTGCCGCCCGGACGGGCCCGGCCCGTCCGGTAGCTCTCTACGATCAGACCGCGCTCCGGATAGAGCCACAGATCGGGCCGCTGCTGCATACAGCGTTCCATGAGCCACCTGACGATCTCGTCGTGGCCCCCGTCCGGCACCGGCTTCACTCCGATCCTGCCGTTGATGAACTCCAGCCGGACGTCGTTGCGCTCTGCGGTGGCGGCGAGGTCCTCGAAGGCCTCGGCACTCATCTGGGGCGAATCGGCGATCGCAGTCATCTCCCGCTCCTCGTCGCAGTCCGTGGTGATGCCAACACCGACGGGTACAACGCGAGTCTATGCACGCGGTCACGGGCCGGAATGGGAACGGACACCGTGCGGTTTGATTGGTGCATGGCTTCTCGTGCACGTGTACGCGCCCCCGAACTGGTCGGCAAGGGCGGCTGGCTCAACACCGGCGGCAAGGAACTCACCCTGGGTGATCTCCGAGGCAAGATCACCATCTTGGACTTCTGGACGTTCTGCTGCATCAACTGCCTCCATGTCCTGGACGAACTAAGGGAGTTGGAGGAGAAGCACCGCGACACCGTGGTGATCGTCGGCGTGCACTCCCCCAAGTTCGTGCACGAGGCCGACCACCAGGCCGTGCTGGACGCCGTCGCACGCTACGAGGTGCACCACCCGGTGCTGGACGACCCGGAGCTGGCGACCTGGAAGCAGTACGCCGTCCGGGCCTGGCCGACGCTGGTGGTGATCGACCCCGAGGGGTACGTGGTCGCGCAGCACGCGGGCGAGGGACACGCGCACGCGATCGCGAAACTGGTCGAGGAGCTGGAGGCCGAGCACCGGGCCAAGGGCACGCTGCGGCGCGGCGACGGCCCGTACGTGGCACCCGAGCCGGAGGCCGGCGACCTGCGCTTCCCCGGCAAGGCCGTCCGGCTGCCCGGCGGGACCTTCCTGGTCGCCGACTCCGGCCACCACTCGCTGGTCGAGCTCGCCGAGGACGGCGAGACGGTGCTGCGACGGATCGGTGACGGCGAGCGCGGGCTGGTGGACGGCACCGCCCCCCGGTTCAGCGAGCCGCAGGGCCTCGCCCTGGTCCCGGCCGAGCTGGGCCTGGACTACGACGTGATCGTCGCCGACACGGTCAACCACGCACTGCGCGGCGTCCGGCTGGCCGACGGCGGCGTCACCACGCTGGCCGGCACCGGGCGGCAGTGGTGGCAGGGCTCGCCCACCGAGGGCCCGGCCCGTGAGGTGGACCTCTCCTCGCCGTGGGACGTCGCCTGGTTCGACGGCCGGTTCTGGATCGCCATGGCCGGGGTGCACCAGCTGTGGGCGTTCGACCCGCTGGCCGGCACCACCGGCGTCGCGGCCGGCACCACCAACGAGGGCCTGGTGGACGGCCCGCTGGCCGAGGCCTGGTTCGCCCAGCCGTCCGGGCTGGCGGTCTCGGCCGACGGCGAGCGGCTCTGGGTGGCCGACTCGGAGACCTCCGCCGTGCGCTGGGTTTCACGTGAAACCAAGTCCGTGCACACCGCCCTCGGCACCGGCCTGTTCGACTTCGGGCACCGCGACGGCGCCGCCGACCAGGCGCTGCTGCAGCACCCGCTCGGGGTCACCGTGCTGCCCGACGGCTCGGTCGCGATCGCCGACACCTACAACCACGCACTGCGCCGGTACGACCCGGCGAGCGGCGAGGTCACCACGCTGGCGACGGACCTGCGCGAACCCTCCGGCGCGGTGCTGGTGGAGGGCGACGTCGTGGTGGTCGAGTCGGCCCGGCACCGGCTGACCCGGCTGCGGCTGCCCGAGGAGGCCGTCCGGGTCGAGTCCGTGGCGCACCGCACCCAGCGGGCGGCCACCGAGGTCGCCCCGGGCAGACTTCAGCTGGACGTGGTCTTCTCGGCGCCCGCCGGCCAGAAGCTGGACGAGCGCTACGGCCCGTCCACCCGGCTGCTGGTCAGCGCGACGCCGCCCGAGCTGCTGACCTTGGGGGCGGGCGCGGACACCGCGCTCTCCCGGGAGCTGGTGCTCTCCGCCGAGGTGGCCGAGGGTGTGCTGCACGTGTCCGCGATGGCCGCCTCCTGCGACGACGATCCGGAGATCGAGTTCCCCGCCTGCCACGTCCACCAGCAGGACTGGGGCGTCCCGGTGAAGCTCACCGCCGACGGCGCCACCCGCCTCCCGCTCGTCCTGGCCGGCATGGAGTAACTTCCGCCCACGGCAAGAGTGTTGGGGGAGAAAACGAGCAGGTCAGGGCGCGGGGAAGTGCGCCCTGACCTGTTCACCCCCGCCAGCTGCTCAGCCCTCCAGGAAGGCCTTGATGGCGCTGGCCAGCAGGTACGGGTCGTCCGCGCCGCAGAGCTCGCGGGCCGAGTGCATGGAGAGCGCGGCGATACCGCAGTCCACGGTGGTGATGCCGAGGCGGGCCGCGGTGATCGGGCCGATGGTGGTGCCGCAGGGCATGGCGTTGTTGGAGACGAAGGTCTGCCACGGCACACCCGCCTTCTCGCAGGCGGCCGTGAACACCGCCCGGCCGACCGCGTCGGTGGCGTACCGGTTGTTGACGTTGACCTTGAGGATCGGCCCGCCGTTGGGCAGCGGGTGGTGGCCCGGCTCGTGCCGCTCGCTGTAGTTGGGGTGGACTGCGTGGCCCATGTCGGAGGAGAGGCAGACCGTGCCGGCCAGCGCCCGGGCGCGGTCCTCGGCACTGCCGCCGCGCGCGTACACGCTGCGGTCCAGCACGTTGCCCAGCAACGGGCTCTGCGCTCCGGTGTCGGACTCGCTACCGGTCTCCTCGTGGTCGAAGGCGGCCAGCACCGGGATGTACGGCAGCTCGGCGCCCGCGACGGCGGCCAGCGCGGCGGTCGCGGCGTGCACCGAGAGCAGGTTGTCCAGCCGGGGAGCGGCCAGCAGCTCGCGGTCCCGGCCCAGGTAGGCGGGCGGCTGCACGTCATGGGTCATCAGGTCCCAGCCGATGACGTCCGACGCGGCCACCCCGGCCCGCTCGGCGACGAACTCGATCAGCGACCCCTCGGTGACCTCACCCAGCCCCCAGATCGGCGTGAGGTGGCGCTGCTTGTCCAGCTTGAGGCCCTCGTTGACCTGCCGGTCCAGGTGGATGGCCAACTGCGGTACGCGCAGCAGCGGTTCGTCGATCTGCACCAGCACGGTGCTGCCGTCGCGCAGCGCGAGCCGCCCGGACAGGCCGAGGTCGCGGTCCAGCCAGGTGTTCAGCGGCACTCCGCCGTAGATCTCCACGGCCACCTGCCGCCAACCCGCTGAACCGGTGTCAGGCAGCGGCTTGACCCGCAGGTTCGGCGAGTCGGTGTGCGTGCCGACCACGCGGAACGGCGTCTCGGGGCCGGCCCCCTCAGGCACGTACCAGGCGATCAGTGCGCCACCCCGGATCAGGTACCGGCCGCCGGGAGCCGCGTCCCAGGCGTCGGTCTCCAGGACCCGCCGGAACCCGGCCTTCTCCAGCCGCTCCGCAGCGCTGGCCACGGCGTGGAACGGCGACGGCGAAGCGCTCAGGTAAGCGATCAGGTCGTCGGTGTGCGTTCGGTCGAAGGCGGCCTGACGGGCGGCGGTTGACATGCTGCTCCTGAGTTGAGGGAGGGCGGAAACCGGATGGGGGACCGGCTTCGCCCTTGAGCATATGCCCGTACACGGACACGGCACGGGGAACCCGGAAACAGTGACGGAATGGTGAAGATCGGCGTTCGCCCGTGCGGTCCACGCCCTGCTCCGGCGGGCCTGGCGCGCGGCGGACCCACCGGCCGGAGCGGCGGGCATCCGGGCGGCGAAACGCCGCGGGGCCCGGCTGGTTGCAACCGGGCCCCGCAGTGTGAGGGTGTGTCAGGCAGTCACCTGGGCCTTGCTCAGAAGGCCTCCTCCGCAAGCTCCATGATCTCGTTGTCGACACCCTCGGCGATCTGGCGCTGGGAGGCGACGGTCGGCAGGATGTTGCGGACGAAGAAGCGGGCGGCCGCGACCTTGCCCTGGTAGAAGGCGACGTCCTTGCCGGCGGCGCCGGCCTCCAGCTTGGCCAGGGCGACGACGGCCTGACGGAGCAGCAGCCAGCCGACCACGACGTCGCCGGAGACCATCAGCAGGCGGGTGGCGTTCAGGCCCACCTTGTACATGTTCTTGACGTCCTGCTCGACCGAGGAGAGGTCGGCGAGCATCTTGCCGACGATGGCCTCCAGGTCGCCGGCGGCCTTGCCGAGCAGCTCGCGCTCGGTGGCCAGGGCGTCGCCGCCCTCGTTCCCGCCGAGGAACTTCTGGATCTGCTCGGAGACCGCGGTCAGCGCCTGGCCACCGTCCTTGACGATCTTCCGGAAGAAGAAGTCCTGGCCCTGGATCGCCGTGGTGCCCTCGTAGAGGGTGTCGATCTTGGCATCGCGGATGTACTGCTCGATCGGGTACTCCTGCAGGTAGCCGGAGCCACCGAAGGTCTGCAGGGACTGGGCGAGCTGCTCGTAGGACTTCTCGGAGCCGTAGCCCTTGACGATCGGCAGCAGCAGGTCGTTCAGGCGCTCGGCGGCCTCGTCGCTCTCGCCGCGCAGGCGGGCGGCGATCACGTCGTCCTGGACGGAGGCGGTGTACAGCACCAGGGCGCGCATGCCCTCGGCGTACGCCTTCTGGGTCATCAGCGAGCGGCGCACGTCCGGGTGGTGGGTGATGGTGACGCGCGGGGCGGTCTTGTCCAGGAACTGGGAGATGTCCGCGCCCTGCACGCGCTCCTTGGCGTACTCCAGCGCGTTCAGGTAACCGGTGGAGAGGGTGGCGATCGCCTTCGTGCCGACCATCATCCGGGCGAACTCGATGATCTTGAACATCTGGCGGATGCCGTCGACCTTCTCGCCGAGCAGCCAGCCCTTGGCCGGGTGCTTGGCACCGAAGGTCATCTCGCAGGTGTTGGAGGCCTTCAGGCCCATCTTGTGCTCGACGTTGGTGGCGTAGACCCCGTTGCGCTCGCCGAGCTCGCCGGTCTCCCAGTCGAAGTCGTACTTCGGCACGATGTAGAGGCCGAGGCCCTTGGTACCCGGCTTGCCGCCCTCGGGGCGGGCCAGCACCAGGTGGATGATGTTGTCGGACATGTCGTGCTCACCGGAGGTGATGAAGCGCTTCACACCCTCGATGTGCCAGGAGCCGTCCTCCTGCCTGACCGCCTTGGTGCGGCCGGCGCCGACGTCCGAACCGGCGTCCGGCTCGGTCAGCACCATGGTGGCGCCCCAGAGGCCGTCGATCATGCGCTGGGCGACCTTCTGCTGCTCCTCGGTGCCCTCGTCGTAGACGACGCCGGCGAAGGCCGGGCCGGAGGAGTACATCCAGATCGCCGGGTTGGAGCCGAGGATCTGCTCCGCGTAGGCCCAGACCAGCGAGGACGGGGTGACCTGGCCGCCGATGCCCTCCGGGATGCCCAGGCGCCACCACTCGGCGTCCATGTACGCGTTGTAGCTCTTCTTGAACGTCTCCGGGATCGGAGCGGTGTTGGTCTCCGGGTCGAAGACCGGCGGGTTGCGGTCGGCGTCGGTGAACGAGGCAGCCAGGTCGTTCTCGGCCAGGCGCGCGATCTCGCCGAGGATGTTCTTCGCGGTGTCGACGTCCATGTCGGCGAACGGACCGGTGCCGTACACCTGGTCGCGGCCGAACACCTCGAAGAGGTTGAACTCCACGTCCCGCAGGTTGGACTTGTAGTGACCCATGACCGTTCTCTCCGGTTCGTCGCTTCCGGGGGTCCGCCGCTACGAGCGCCCCACTTACCCACCAGTAGAGCCCATGATGCTACCCGTTGGTAACTTGTTCAAGCCCCTGTCGCACCCTTCCGATGCGAAAGTCCTATGAAGGTGGTCACGTCGCTTCCGGGCCGCACCCCACAACCCGATGGCACCACGAGTTGTCCGGATCGGCCGCCCCACGGAGGCCCTTGATCCCGATAGCCTGTCCCCGTGTACGGCTACGACCAGAGCACCTACCAGGGCGACCCCTACCAGCAGCAGGCGGGGATGAACGGCATGCCCGGCCCCGGCCCGTACGGAGAGCAGCAGACCGCGTCCCAGCAGTCGTTCTACCCGGAGCCCTCGCCACCCTCACTCGCGGACGCCGTCCGGGCCTTCACCACCGGCTCGATGACGGTCGAGGACTTCCAGGCCATCTTCATCACCTCCAAGGTGCACTGCCCGCGCGGCGACCGCCCCGGCTTCCTGGCCCTGCACAACACGCCGACCCCGGTGATCCCGATGTTCAGCTCGCTCAAGGAGCTGCGCCGCTACGCGGGCAAGGAGTCCAAGCACTTCAGCGTGACCGGCGCCGAGGTGCTCGACCTGCTGCCGACCGGGTACGGCTTCGCCCTCGACATGGAGGGCGAGCACCGGATGGTCTTCGACGCCAAGGCGGTCGAGCAGATGGTCGACTTCACCATGCGGCGGATGTACGGCTGACACCCCCGGCGGGCCCGCCACGCCCCCGCGGCAGCACGCGACACCCGGCGGCACCCGGCCGGTCGCGCACACCCGAGCGGGGCATCACCCCGACCACATGGTTCAACTTTCAACTTGCTTCTAGTTGAGCATTGAACTAATCTGCTGAACGTAGGCCACAGACCCCGAAGGAGGCCCACATGCCCGCCGTGACCGTCGAGAACCCGCTGACCCTCCCCCGCGTCGCCACCCCGGATCCCGCCGCGAACACCGCCCGTCCGGTCCTCACGGTGGTCACCGCCCCCGAGGGCCACGAGGGCGAGGGCTTCCCGGTGCGCCGCGCCTTCGCCAAGATCAACACCAAGTACCTCGACCCGTTCATCATGATGGACCAGATGGGTGAGGTGGAGTACGCGGCGGGCGAGCCCAAGGGCACCCCGTGGCACCCGCACCGCGGCTTCGAGACGGTCACCTACCTGATCGACGGCGAGTTCATCCACAAGGACTCGCACGGCGGCGGCGGGCACCTCGGCGGCGGTGACACCCAGTGGATGACGGCCGGCTCGGGCATCCTGCACATCGAGACCCCGCCCGAGCAGTTGGTGATGACCGGCGGGCTGTTCCACGGCATCCAGCTGTGGGTCAACCTCCCGGCCGCCGACAAGATGACCGCACCGCGTTACCAGGACATCCACGGCGGGCACGTCAAGCTGCTCTCCACCCCGGACGGCGGCGCGATCCTGCGCCTGATCGCCGGCGAGCTGGACGGCCACCGGGGCCCAGGCGTCACCCACACCCCGATCACCCTGCTGCACGCCACCGTCACCCCGGGCGCCAGGCTCACCATCCCCTGGCGCAGCGACTTCAACGCGCTGGCGTACGTCCTGAACGGCGACGGCACGGTGGGCGACCAGGCCCGCCCGATCCGCACCGGGCAGGCGGCGGTCTTCGGCGAGGGCGACACCCTCACCGTCTCCGCCGACGCCAGGCAGGAGTCCCGGCACCCCAACCTGGACGTGATCATCCTGGGCGGGCAGCCGATCCGCGAGCCGGTCGCCTGGTACGGGCCGTTCGTGATGAACAGCCACCGCGAGTTGGAGCAGGCCATGCGGGACTTCCAGTCCGGCGCCTTCGGCCAGCCGACCGACTGACCCCGCACTCGGGGGCCCGGACCGCACCGTCCGGCCCCCGACGCCGTTCCGGACGGTGCGGACACGCCGTCGGGCCGGGGACCGCGCGGGGACGACCGGTGACGGACATTCGGCTGCGCCACCGCCGCGATCCGCCGTCAGATCCTGGCGTAGAGCGCCGAGGCGTCGTCGTGGGCCTTGCCCCGGGGCCAGCGCTCACACCTGGCGTCGGCCCGCTCCACCACCCTGACCTGGGCGATCAGCTCGGCCGGCCCCGACTCGGCGAGCAGCCGCAGCGCGTCCGACCAGCTGCCGAGCCCGAACCGCTCGGTGAACCGCGAGGCGCCGTCGGTCACGGCGGCCACCGCGTGCAGTGCGGACAGCGGGACGAACCCGGTCTCCGCCCGGGCCGCGGCCTTGGGGGTGGCGGCGGCGATCCACGGGCCGTGGCCGGTGTTCCGGGCGGCGCGGAGGGCCAGTGCGTACCGCAGGTGCAGGGCCTCCCGTTCGGCCGAGCCCGGGACGGTCGCCCAGACCTGGCGCCGCAGCTGCTCGCCGCCGGGGAAGCGCTGGTTGTCGCCGATCACCCGGGGCGGACCGTCCTTGGGGTGCAGGATCAGCAGCGAGTCGCCGAGCACCAGGTACTCCAGCGATTTGCCGTGCAAACGGGCGGCGACCACCATCGCGGCCGGGGTGTTCGGGTGGGCCAGGTCGCAGCGCCCGCCGTGCAGGGCAGCCGTCTCCACGATCGCGTCGGCCAGGCACTCGGAGATCGACCGGTCCGACCGATCGGTGAGCCGGGCCAGCAGATGTACCCCCAGGCGGCGTACGTACCAGGCGGTTCCGTGCCGGCAGCCGGACTCCATCCCGGCCGGTGAACTCGAGCCGTCGAGCAGTACCAGTGCTTCGGGCGAGGCGGCCGCGAAGTCCTCGGTCTGCCGGCCCGGCTCCTGCGGTTCCCCAGCGAGCTCTACCTGCATGCCGCCCAGTGTGGCGGGCCGACGCGGAGTCGGACAGAGGTCCGCTGATGATCCCTCGAAGGGGGCACGGGCCGGGGCAGCGGATGACAAAGGGATGAATTCGGACATACCGTCGGTGCTGGCTGCCGGTGGGCACTCACCGCGCTTTCACCGAGTTCTCTGGAGCCCGCCGTGATGGTCCTTCAGTTCATCGTCCTCGTGATCGCCTCGATCGGCTTCCCGGCCGCCGCGCTGCTGTTCCTGATCGGCGGGCCGAAGTTCCGGCCGCCCCGCCAGTGACCTGCCCCGGTGGGAAAATGTGGGACGCCGACGGCGTTCGACGTGGGATGGTGAGCCCTGCACATCAGCTCTCGTCCAGGAGGTCACGCATGAGCAGCGACGCAGCCGAACCCGTCGAGCCGCAGGCACCGGAGGCCGCGCCGGACGGCCAGGGCGACCCGGACGACCTGAAGGCGAAGTTCCGTGCCGCCCTCCAGCACAAGCACGGCGGCCGCGGCGGCGTCGGCGGTCCGGGCCCCGAAGGATCGAAGATCCACGGCTCCCACTCGGCGGCCGGCGGCAAGCGCACCTTCCGGCGCAAGAGCGGCGGCTGAGCAGCGCCCGTCGGCGGGGCGCGGGCTCGGCGTGGCCGACCGCGCCCCGGACGGGTCCACCACGCGGCGGCCGTGCCCCTACGGCGTACCCCCGGGGCCGCCGTAGGGGCACGGCGCGAGGGCACGCCTGGCGCTACCGCGGCGGCGCAACGCCGGGCGCCCCGCCGAACACCAGCTCGATCTGCGACGCCCAGGCGATCAGCTGTTCGTCCGCGCTCTCCGCGCCGACCAGTTGCACCCCCAGCGGCAGCCCGCCGGGCGCACGGCCCGCCGGCAGCGTGACCGCGGGCAGGCCCGCGTGGCTCCACGGCAGCGACATGACCGCGTCCCCCGTGCTGCCCAGCCCCAGCGGTGCCGGCCCGGTCGCCGCCGGGGTCACCCACAGGTCAACGCCCTGCGCCACCATGACGTCCGCGATCCGGCGCCGGTAGGAGCTCCTGGCCTGGAGCGCCGCCGCGTACGCCACCCCGTCGATCTCCCGGCCGCGCCGGATCGCGGCCGCCGTCCCGGGCCGGTACAGCGCCGCGAAGCGGGGGAACAGCTCGGCGTGCACCCGGGCCAGCTCATAGCCGCTGATGGTCCGGAAGGTCCGCACCACGTCGTCGAAGTCGGGCAGCAGCACCGAAACCTCGCGGACCGGCAGACCGCACCCACGCAGCGTGTCCAGCTGCCGGGCGAAGGCCGCCCGGGCGAGCGGCCCGGCGTGTTCCAGGTACGGGCCCACCGGGACCCCGAGCGCGGGCGGTCCGTCCCCCGCGACCGGCGACCAGTCGTCGCACAGGACGGACGCCGCGAGCGCCGCGCCCGCCAGGTCGGTGGTGAAGGTGCCGATGGTGTCCAGGGTCGGCGCGCCGGCGAGCACCCCGTCGGTCGGAATCCGCCCGTACGTCGGCCGGAAGCCCACCACCCCGCAGTACGCTGCCGGGCGGATCACCGACCCCATGGTCTGGGTGCCGATGGCCAGCGGCACCAGGCCCGCGGCGACCGCTGCCGCCGAACCACTGCTGGAGCCGCCGGGCGTGTGCCCGGGATTGTGCGGATTCCGGGTCGGCCCGGGCGCGTCGATCGCGAACTCGGCGGTCACGGTCTTGCCCGCCACCAGCGCGCCCACCGCCCGCAGCCGGTCCACCACCTCGGCCTGCGGCCCGCTGAGCACGCCCGGCGGCAGCGCGGACCCGGCATGGGTGGGCAGGCCGTCCACCTGGATCACGTCCTTGACCCCGACCGGCACCCCGTACAGGCTGGGCGGCTCGGTCCGTCCGGCGCATGCCCAGGCCGCGTCGGTCCGCCGGTAGCGAGCCTCGACCTCTCGGGCCTCGGCGGTCAGCCGCGCGTGCCGGCCGGGTTCGGGGGTGAAGGCCCGGACGACCGAATCGGTCCGCTCGATGCGGCTGCACAGCCGCTCGACCTCGACGGCCGGGCCCTGATCACCGGCGCGCAGGGCGGCTGCCGCGGGCACCAGCGGGATCGGTGGCTCCATGACTCCACGCTACGGCGCCGGGGCCCGCGGGCCCGCGCCGCGACGCCCGCGGGCCACCGGGATTCCTCCGGCCACCGCCTGCGCTCCAGGGTTCCCCCGGCCGGTGCGCCGAGGACGCTGTGATGCCGGTCCACCCCGGACAGCAGACCGCCGCACCGCCGTTGTCGCCGGCGTGCCGCCCCACCCGCCGGATCACCCCGGCAGTTGGCGGCGCCCCCGCCGCACCCGCGTCGGGTCCGCCTTCATCACCCCAACCACCCACCGCGCCAACGGACTTGTCCGCCGCAATGGCCCTGGCGGGTCACCGGTGAGGGCGCCGGGGAACTCAGGAGACCGCGCGCAGCAGCGAACCGTCCCGGCGCTTGAGGATCTTGTCGAAGCTGACGATCGCCCCGCGCAGCGGATGGTTCCGCAGCTGGACGTGGTCGGTGAGCGCGTGGATCAGGAAGAGCCCGCGGCCGCTCTCCGCGTCGAGTGCCGGCAGGTCGGGCCCCACGCACTCCGACAGCACGCTCGCCCCGCCCAGGTCGGCGAGGCCGGCGTCCCACAGCGCGGTGGCCGACGGGCGGAGCGAGGGGCAGGGCAGGACATGGGTGTCGTACGGCGCGGGGCGGTCGGTGTGCCGGGGACGGTACGCGGTCAGCACCGGCACCGCGAGGACCGCTCGGCCCCGGCGGCCGCGCCGGCGTCCGGTGGCCGGACGGACGGGCCTGGCGGCCGACACCCCCGTACGCCGTGGTGTGGCCGCCCCGAGCGGCGACACCGGGGCCGCCGCCGTGCCGGAGGCGGCGGGCAGCGCGGGCACCGGCGGTGCGGGCGGCAGCGCGAGCGGCGGGGCCGAGCCCGGCAGTCCGGGACCCGAGTCCACCACCTCGACCCGGAGCCTGTCCCCGGTGATCGAGGCGGTCACCTGGAAGCCGTCGTCGGGCCGGCCGCCCACCGCGTGCTCGACCGCGTTGGCGCAGGCCTCGGTGAGGGCCACCCCGAGGTCGTGCGCGACCTGCGGATCGACCCCGGTGGTCTCCATCGCGCTGAGCAGGATGCGTCGGGCGAGCGGAACGCTGGCCGGGTCGCGCTTGAGGTGCAGAGTCCACCAGATGTCCACGGGAGGTCCCTCCTGGCTACGGCTCCACATAGGCTGCGGCTCCACATAGAACGAGGTATCTCCGGACGATCCCACGGCGAACCATGCGCCGCGTCCGGGACCGCCCGTTCGGCGGATGGACGGGGGCAGCAGCCTGTGCCGGGCGGCGCACTGCGCGACGCGCGCGCCGGGCCCGAACGGGCCAATCCGATACAGCGGCGCCCCCCTCCCTGGGCCGTGGTTGTAGGCGGTGAGATGATGTGCCGGCCATGACCGACCGCCACGCCGCCCCGCGCACAGGCGCCGCCGCCCCGGAATTCCGGGCCCCGGCCGCCGCCTGGGACCTGCGGGTGGCCCGGGCGGTCCCGTTCGCGCTGGTCTGCACGCTGATCGCGGCCGCCGGACACGCCGTGGTGGGCGGCGGGCACGTCGCCCTGCCCGCGCTCGCGGCCGGCTTCGCCGCGGTCTGCCTGGTGGCGGTGCTGCTCGGCGGCCGTGAGCGGTCGCTGGCCGCCATCGCCGGTGCGCTCGGCGCCGGGCAGCTGGGGCTGCACTGCCTCTTCCACAGCCTCTCCCCGCACCCCGCGATGGCCGGTATGCACACCGGCACCGGCCAGGACGGCCCGCTCACGCTGGCGCAGGTGGCCGGACGGCTGGTCTGCGACGACTCCGGCCGCGCCGGGTTCGCCGTCCTCCCGGCGGCCTCGCCCGAGCAGTTGGTCAGCGCCGCGGGCCTCGACCCACAGGCGTACCCGGCAGCAGCGCCGCACGACGCGCTGCTCGGGCTGACGCCCTCGATGCTGCTGGGCCACCTCGCCGCCGCCGTGGTGGCGGGCTGGTGGCTGCGGCGCGGCGAGGCCGCGCTGTGGCGGCTGCTCCGGGTGACGGCCGCCGCGGCGCAGCAGTGCGCCGTCGGGCTGCGGACCGCGTTCGCGCTGCTCGCGACGCTGCTGCTGGGCAGTGCCTCCGAGGGGCGGCCGGCCCGGCGGGCCCGTGGCCGGGCTGAGGACTGGCGGCTGCCGACCGCCGCCGCGCTGCGGCACAGCGTGATCCGGCGGGGTCCGCCGGTGGCGGCCTTCGCGCGCTGAGCCCTCCTCCCCTTCCGGCAGCTTCGGCTGCGGGTGATCGGGGAGCTCCGGGCGCGTCCGCGCGCCGCCGCGTCCCACGCAGCGGTACGAGTCCGGCCGGTGTCGTCCCTGGCGCCCGGGCCTTCGGACCGTACGAGCTCGGTACGTCACCGGCGGCGCGGCCGTACGCCACCGCGGCGTCACGGCACCGTCCCCCCCATCGCCCCGCCACGTGCGCCGCCACCGCGGCCCGCACGTGTGCCCCTCGCCGTTGGAGAACATCCCGATGCGCATGACTCCCGCCCGCCGGCTCGCCGCCGTCTCCGCTGCCGCCGCCACCGCCGTGGTCGCCTTCGCCGTCCCCGCCTCCGCCCACGTCACCGTGCAGCCGGGCGACGCCCAGCAGGGCGGCTACACCGCCGTCGCGTTCCGGGTGCCGGACGAGAGCGACACCGCCTCCACCGTGAAGCTGGAGGTCAACCTGCCGATGGACCATCCGATGGCCTCGGTCCGGATCCTGCCGCTGCCGGGCTGGACCGCCACCCTGGAGAAGTCCAAGCTCGACAAGCCTCTGAAGTCGCACGGCCAAGACATCACCGAGGCCGTTTCCAAGATCACCTGGACCGCCGACGACAGCGCCAAGATCGCACCCGGCCAGTTCCAGGAGTTCAAGGTCTCGCTCGGCGCCCTGCCGACCGACACCGACAAGCTGACCTTCAAGGCACTCCAGACCTACGACAACGGCGACATCGTCCGCTGGATCGACGAGGCCAAGGACGGCCAGCCCGAGCCGGCCCACCCGGCCCCCGTACTGACCCTCACCAAGGCCGCCGCCGCTGCCGGCGACCACCACGGCGGCGCCCCTTCGGCGGCCGCCACCCCCTCGGCGGCCGCCGGCTCCTCGCAGGACGCCCAGGGCGACAAGCAGACCGCGGCCAAGTCCAGCGACACCACCGCCCGTACGCTCGGCGTGGCCGGCATCGTCGTCGGCGCGCTCGGCGCCGGCCTCGGTGTCGCGGGCCTGCGCCGCAGGAGCAACGGCTCCGCCTCCTGAGACCGGCCGGGTGGGGGCCGCGCCCATCGCGGCCCCCACCCGGCAGCACCACGCGAACGATCGGACCCACCGCCATGCCACGTACCGCCACCGCGACCACCTCCACCGGCGCCCCGCGCGCCGGGCGCCGCGCACTCGGCGCCACCGCCCTCGCACTCGCCGCCGCCCTCGCCCTGAGCGCCTGCGGCTCCAGCGCCGGCAGCGGCGACGGCGACGGCGCCGGCGCCGCGAAGGTCGTCCAGCAGACCAGCAACTCCCCGTACAAGGGCAGCGTGCTGGCCAAGCAGTTCCAGAAGCCCGACCTGGTCCTCGACGACACCTCCGGCCAGCCCTTCGACCTGCGCAAGCAGACCGACGGGCACCCCACGCTGCTGTTCTTCGGCTACACCAGCTGCCCCGACGTCTGCCCGACCACCATGGGCGACATCGGCGTCGCGATGGCCTCGCTGCCCGAAGCGGACCGGAAGAAGATCGACGTGGTCTTCGTCTCCACCGACCCCGAGCGCGACACCCCCAAGGTGCTGCGCACCTGGCTGGACTCGATGGGCAAGGACTTCATCGGGCTCACCGGCGACCTGAACAAGGTCAAGGCCGCCGCCCAGACCCTCGGCGTCATGGTCGAGGACCCGATCGTCAACAAGGACGGCACCGTCACCTCCAGCCACGGCGCCCAGGTGCTCGCCTTCCTGCCCCCGGACAACAAGGCCCACCTGCTCTACCTGAGCAACAGCTCGGTCGACACCTACAAGCACGACCTGCCGCTGCTGGCCAAGGGGGTGCCCGCGTGACCACCCTCATCGGGCGAGCGGAGGCGGCCGCATGAGCAGGCAGTTCCGCCGGACCGCGCTGATCGGCGCCGGCGTGGCCACCGTCCTCACCGCCGCGACCGTACTCGTCGCGTGCGGCACCGGCGGTGACGGCGGCGCGGACGGCCGACAGCCCCGGCTCACCGTCGCCGACTCCTACATCCCGCTCCCCGCCACCCCCGGCGGCATGGCCGCGGGCTACCTGACCGTCAACAACACCGGCTCGGCCGACGACCAGCTGATCAAGGTTTCCAGCCCGGACGCCAGCTCGGTGACCATGCACCGCTCCACCGACAGCACCATGCGGGAGGTCGGCGCCCTCGACGTGCCCGCCCACGGCACGCTCTCGCTCGACCGGGGCGGCAACCACCTCATGATCATGGGCTGGGAGAAGACCCCGGCCGTCGGCGACGAGCTCGAACTCGACCTGACCTTCGCCAAGGGCGACAAGATCTCCGTCCAGGTGCCGGTCAAACCCCTCACCTACCGACCGGGAAGCTGACCGCGACATGTTGAAGAGACTCGGCGCCCTGGTGGCGGCGCTCGGTGCCGCACTGGTGCTGCTGCTCGGCACGGCCGGACCGGCCGCCGCCCACGCCGCACTGGTCAGCACCGACCCCGCCCAGAACTCGGTTGTCCCGCAGGCCCCCACCGCGGTGACGCTGACCTTCAGCGAGGGCGTCTCGCTCTCCGCCGACTCGGTCCGGGTGCTCAGCCCGACCGGGCAGCAGGTCGACGCCGGCAACCCGAGCCACCTGGACGGGAAGAACGACACCGCCCGGGTCTCGCTCAACAGCGGCCTGGCGAACGGCACTTACACCGTCGCCTGGCGAGCCGTCTCGGAGGACTCGCACCCCGTCGGCGGCGCCTTCACCTTCTCCATCGGCGCCCCCTCCGCCACCACGGTCTCCACCGGCCAGCTCCAGAGCGCCAAGGCCGACGGCACGGTCGCCTTCTGCTACGGACTCGCCCGGACCGTCGCCTACGCCTCCTTCGCCCTGCTCGCCGGGGCGGCCGCCTTCGTACTGATCTGCTGGCCCAGGGGCGCGGCCGTGCGCTCGGTGCAGCGGCTGCTGATGACCGGCTGGATCGGGCTACTGGTCGCCACCGTGGCCGTCCTGCTGCTGCGCGCCCCGTACGAGCGCGGCAGCGGCATCGGCGTGGCCTTCGACCTCTCGCTGGTGCGCAGCACGCTGGAGGAGCGGATCGGCACCGCGCTCTCCGCGCGACTGCTGCTGCTCGCGGCGGGCGGGGTGTTCCTCTCGCTGCTGGTGGGGCAGTTGGGGCAGTCCGACGGCTCCGCGGACTCCGTGGAGGACACCGGCGGCCGCGAGGAGACCGCCGAGAGCACCGGCGACCTCGAGGAGGACGAGCTGCGCCGCCTGGAACGGCTGGCCGCCGAACGTCCGCAGCGGGACGCCCGACTCGGCCTCGGCATCGCCGGAGTCGTCCTCGCCACCGCGCTCGCCGCCACCTGGGCTGGCGCCGACCACGCCTCCGCGGGCATCCAGGTCTGGCTGGCCCTGCCGCTGGGGATCCTGCACCTGCTGGCGGTGGCGCTCTGGCTGGGCGGGCTGGTCGCCCTGGCCGCCGGACTGCGGGCCGGCCTCGCGGTCACCGCCGTGGAACGCTTCTCCAAGCTCGCCCTCGGCGCCGTCTCGGTCCTCGCCGCCACCGGCGTCTACCAGTCCTGGCGCGGCGTCGGCTCCTGGAGCGCACTGCTCGGCACCGAGTACGGGCGGCTGCTGCTGGTGAAGATCGGCTGCGTGGTCGCGATGGTCGGCGTCGCCTGGATCTCCCGCGCCTGGGTCACCCGGCTCCGGGCGGGATCGGCCGCCGAAGGTGTTGAGGGTGCCGAGGCCGCCGGCGAGGGCGCTGCCCGTGTGACCGCTTCCGTCGAGGTGCCCACGAGCACCGGGGCCGAGGACACCGCCGAGGACGCCATCGAGAACGCCGCCCAGGGCGGGCCCGAGGCCGCCGACCCCGTGCGGCAGGCGCAGCTGGCCCGACAGCGGGCTGCCCGGCAGACGGCCATGGTGCAACGGGCCCAGGACGGCCCGCCGGCCCGTGCCGGGCTGCGCCGCTCGGTGCTGACCGAGAGCGCCGTCGCGGTGGTCGTTCTGGTGGTCACCACCATGCTCACCAACTCCCCGCCCGGACGGGTCGCCCGGGCCGCCACCGGCGGCGGCCCGGCGGCGACCGCGACCGGCAGTGCTCCGGGCACCGCCCCCGCGAAGACCGTCGAGCTGAAGATCCCGTACGACACCGGTGGCAGGACCCCCAACGCCAAGGGCACCGCCACGGTGGTCCTCAACCCCGCCGCGACCGGGTCCAACACGGTGAAGCTCAGCCTGGACGACTCCTCGGGCAAGCCCGCCGAGGTGCCCGAGCTGCAGCTGGCCTTCACCCTGCCCGACCGGGACCTCGGGCCGCTGCCCGCGTCCCTCAACTCCGACGGGCCGGGCCGCTGGTCCGGGACGGCTCAACTCCCGCTCGCCGGCGACTGGGTGGTGTCGGTGACGGTCCGCTCCTCGGACATCGACCAGTCGACCGAGGTCAAGTCGCTCAAGATCGGGTGAATGTGATGACCGAGCAGACATCGGAGCGGTCCGAGGCACCGGAGACGGCGGCGCCCGCCGCCGCGGGCCTGACCCGCCGCGCCCTGCTGGGCAACGCGGGGGCCGGGCTCGCGGTCGGCGCCGGCGCGGGCGCGGTCGGCGGCTGGGCCGTCGCCGCGCCGCGCGACGGGAGCCGGAGCGACGGCGCCCCGGCGCTCGGCCAGGCGTCCGTGCCCTTCCACGGGGCGCACCAGGCCGGGATCGTCCAGCCCGCGCAGGCGCGCGCCCAGCTGGCCGCGTTCGACCTGACGCCGGGCACCGGCCGGGACGGGCTGCGCCGGCTGATGAAGGGCTGGTCCGAGACCGCCGCGCTGCTGGCGCGCGGGGAGCAGGCCGGGGCGCACGAGAACCAGATCGCGCTGGACGCAGGCCCCTGCACGCTGACCGTCACCTTCGGGTTCGGCGCCCCGCTCTTCGACAAGACCGGCCTGGCCTCGCAGCGCCCGCCGCAGCTCGCCCCACTGCCGGACTTCCCGGAGGACACCATCGACCGCTCCCGCAGCGACGGCGACCTCTGGGTGCAGATCGGCGCGGACGACGCACTGGTCGCCTTCCACGCGCTGCGGGTCCTCCAGCAGCAGGCCTCCGGGTTGGCGACACTCCGCTGGCAGATGTCCGGCTTCAGCCGCACACCGGGTGCCACCGACCGCCCCAGGACCCCGCGCAACCTGATGGGCCAGGTGGACGGCACCAACAATCCCCGTCCCGCCGACCCCGACTTCGCCGCCAAGGTCTTCGCCGACGGCCCCGGTTGGCTGGCGGGCGGCTCCTACGTGGTCTTCCGGCGGATCCGCATGCTGCTGGACAACTGGGAGAACCTGCCGACGGACCGCCAGGAGCGGGTGATCGGCCGCCGCAAGGTGGACGGCGCACCGCTCTCCGGCGGCACCGAGTCCACCCCCGTCGATCTGGCGAAGCAGAACGGCGACGGACTGCTCGCAATACCCGTCGACGCGCACATCCGGGTCGCCGCACCCGCGTCCAACGGCGGGGCGGCCATGCTCCGCCGGGGGTTCTCGTTCCAGGACGGGCTGCTCCCGGACGGTTCGCTGGACGCCGGGCTGCTGTTCATCGCCTTCCAGGCCGACCCGGCGCACGGCTTCATCCCCGTGCAGCGCCGGCTCGCCCGGGGGGACAGCCTCTCCCGCTTCCTTCGGCACGAGGCCAGCGGCCTTTATGCCGTCCCGCCGGGCGCCCCGCAAGGCGGCTACGTCGGCCAGGCCCTGCTGGAGGGGTGAGCCCTCCCGGGGCGAGTTCCCGGGAGGACAGGCGGACTGCCGGGCCCTGCCCTCGGGGCCCCGTTCTCCTCGCGGGGCGGCCGTTCACGGAGTGGAAGGCTTCGCCGACGGCCGTCCCGAGTGGCTAAGGTGACAGGTCGAGCACGATCGCGCACACCCCTTTCGCATTTCGCACGGAGGCGTCATGTCGGCCACCCGCTACACCTATCTCGGGCCCGCGGGCACCTTCACCGAGGCCGCCCTGCGCACCCTGCCCGAGGCGGGTACCCGGGAACTGGTGCCGCTCGCCTCGGTGCCGGCCGTGCTGGACGCCGTCCGGGCCGGGGAGGCGGCCGGGGCCTTCGTCCCGGTGGAGAACTCGGTCGAGGGTGCGGTGACCGCGACCAGCGACGAACTGGCCACCGGCAAGCCGCTGATGATCTACCGCGAGGTGCTGCTGCCGATCGCGTTCGCGCTGCTGGTCCGTCCCGGCACCGAGCTGACGGACATCAAGACCGTCACCAGCCACCCGGTCGCCCAGCCGCAGGTGCGCCGCTGGCTCGCCGCCAACCTGCCGGACGCCCGCTGGGAGTCGGCCGCCTCCAATGCAGACGGCGCCCGGCTGGTGCAGGAGGGCCGTCACGACGGCGCCTTCGCGGGCGCGTTCGCGGCCCCGATCTACGGACTGGACGTCCTGGTCGACGACATCCACGACGCGGAGAACGCGACCACCCGCTTCGTGCTGGTCGGCCGCCCCGGACGGGTCTCCTCGCCGACCGGCGCGGACAAGACCTCGATGGTGGTCTGGCTGCCGGACGACCACCCGGGTGCGCTGCTGGAGCTGCTGCAGGAGTTCGCGGTGCGCGGGGTGAACCTGATGCGCATCGAGTCGCGGCCGACCGGCGAGGGCCTGGGGAACTACTGCTTCCTGATCGACTGCGAGGGCCACCTCAGCGAGCGGCGGGTGAGCGAGGCGCTGATGGGCCTGAAGCGGATCTGCCCGCAGGTGCGGTTCCTCGGCTCGTATCCGCGCGCCGACCACAGCACCCCGACGCCGCAGCGGCCCGGCACCCGGGACGAGGATTTCAGCACGGCCTCGGACTGGCTCTCGCGCTGCCTCGACGGACGCGGCGAACTCTGACCCGTCCGGGCGATCCACTCGGTGTGCGCCGTGCACACCGATCACCAGTGGTCGTTTTCATGAACAGCGCGGAACGATTCGGTGCTGTTCGGTCAAATTACGTCTTTCTCCGATACATGGACGGTTCACCCGAGCGGTCGCCCGGCGTCGACTCCGGAGTGTCGGTGGACCCGGCTCATCCACAGGCCCGACCGTTCATCCACAGATCGGGTGACTGCCGAGTTATCCACAGTTATCCACAGGGCTGGGGATGAATCGACAAACCGGCATATCCATCTACAGAGCTGGTCAGATCATCAGCTAGCCAGCAGGAACGACTAATCAGACCAGAGTCACCCTAGAGCCATCAAATCACCCGCCCGAGCGAGCGAATTGCCTCGGCCGAGAAGGTGAATCGAGGTTTGAAACCTCAATTCTTCGGTTCATTTTCGCGAGAGCCTGCACCGCCTGCCTGTCCACAGGCTTGCCGGAGAACCTGTGGACAGCGCCTCCAGGACCGTCTCCGCGCCTCCTGTCCACAGTGGTTATCCACAGGGCGGGGGGACTTATCCCCAGGTCGGTCCACCGCCCTCGGCCCCATCGGGCCACACCCGGGCACCGGCCGCCGTCGGGGCCCGGGCGGCATCCCGGACAACCGGGCCGGCGGCAAAACCGGCACCCGCCGCGCCCGGCCTGACACCCGGCCAGCCCGCCGGCCGCCGCGACGCGGCAAAACCGGTTCCTGGGAGCGCTCCCCTCCCCGGTAGGCTGGCCTCGTGATTGACCTTCGCCTGCTTCGTGAGGACCCTGACCGAGTGCGCGCCTCGCAGCGCGCCCGTGGCGAGGACGTCGGCCTGGTCGACGCCCTCCTCTCCGCCGACGAGCGGCGCCGGGCCTCGGGCAGTCGCTTCGACGAACTGCGCAACGAGCAGAAGGTGCTCGGCAAGCAGGTCGCCAAGGCCCAGGGCGAGGAGAAGGCCGCGCTGCTCCAGCGCACCAAGGAGCTGGCCGCAGCGGTCAAGGCCGCCGACGCCGAGCAGACCGAGGCCAAGGAGGAGGCCGACCGCCTGCTCCGCTCGCTCGCAAACCTGATCGACCCGGCCGCCCCGGTCGGCGGCGAGGAGGACTTCGTCACCCTCGAGGAGATCGGCACCCCGCGCGACTTCGCGGCCGAAGGCTTCGAGCCCAAGGACCACGTCGAGCTGGGGCAGATCCTCGGCGCGATCGACACCGAGCGCGGCGCCAAGGTCGCCGGCGCCCGCTCCTACTACCTGACCGGCGTCGGCGCGCTGCTGGAGCTCGCCCTGGTCAACATGGCGATGGCGCAGGCCACCGAAGCCGGCTTCATCCCGATGATCACCCCGGCCCTGGTCCGCCCGGCCGCCATGGACGGCACCGGATTCCTCGGCCAGGCCGCGGAGAACGTCTACCACCTCCCCGACGAGGACCGGTACCTGGTCGGCACCAGCGAGGTCCCGCTGGCCGCTTACCACATGGACGAGATCATCGACGCCGACCGGCTGCCGCTGCGCTACGCCGGCTTCTCCTCCTGCTTCCGCCGCGAGGCGGGCACCTACGGCAAGGACACCCGCGGCATCATCCGCGTCCACCAGTTCGAGAAGGTGGAGATGTTCGTCTACACCACGCCGGAGGACGCCGAGGCCGAGCACCGCCGCCTGCTCCAGTGGGAGAAGGACTTCCTCACCGCGCTCGAACTCCCCTACCGGGTGATCGACGTCGCCTCCGGCGACCTCGGCTCCTCGGCCGCACGCAAGTTCGACATCGAGGCCTGGATCCCGACCCAGGGCAAGTACCGCGAGGTCACCTCCACCTCGAACACCACCGAGTACCAGGCCCGCCGCCTGTCGATCCGACTGCGCGAGGAGGGCAGCAAGGTCCGCCCGCTGGCCACGCTGAACGGCACCCTGGTCGCCGTACCGCGCGTGATCGTGGCGATCCTGGAGAACCACCAGCAGGCCGACGGCTCGGTCGCCGTCCCCGAGGCGCTCCGCCCGTTCCTCGGCGGCCGCGCCGTGCTGGAGCCCGTCAAGTAAGCACCATCGCGCGGTAGTTGGGGAGCAACTACCGCACGACCGCAGTAACCCCGGGGAGACGTACGGCAGATGAGCACCGCGAGCCACCGACCTGACGTCTCCCCCGGTGGCGACCTGCCCTTCCGGCTGGTCGCCACCGACCTGGACGGCACCCTGCTGAACTCGGCGGAGACCGTCTCGGAGCGCACCCGCGCCGCGCTGGCGGCCACCGTCACCGCCGGAGCGCTGCACATCATCGTCACCGGCCGCTCGGCCAACTGGGCCCGTCCGGTCTTCGACGCGATCGGCTACACCGGCATCGCCGTCTGCGGGCAGGGCGCCCAGGTCTACCACGCGGGTGAGCACCGGCTGCTCACCTCGCTCACCCTGGACCGCAGGCTCGCCGAGCTGGCGCTGGCCAAGATCGAGGCCGAGGTCGGCCCGCTCGCGGTGGCCGCGAGCCAGGACGGCCTGGACGGTGCCGTACTGGCCGGTCCCGGCTACGAACTGCAGATCGGCAGCGACCTGCCGATCGCCCGGGTGGACGCCTCCGAGCTGCTCACCGCGCCGATCAGCAAGCTCTACATCCAGCACCCGGACCACGACGACGACGAACTGGCGCAGATCGCCCAGCAGGCGGCGGGCGGCCTGGTCGGCGTCACCATGGCCGGGGAGGGGATAGTCGAACTGCTGCCGGTCGGCCTGAGCAAGGCCACCGGCCTGGCGGTCGCCGCCAACCGGCTCGGCGTGAAGTCCCGGGAGACCATCGCCTTCGGCGACATGCCCAACGACATCCCGATGTTCGCCTGGGCCGCACACGGCGTGGCCATGGCGGGCGCCCACGAGCAGCTGCTGGCGGTGGCCGACGAGGTCACCGCCGGCAACGACGAGGACGGCGTCGCGGTCGTCCTGGAACGACTCTTCCCGGCCGCCTGCTGAGAGCGTCTGCCGGGGCCGTCCGCCGGTGGCCGAACCGGTTGGCGGCCTGACGGCTCTGCGGCTTGGCCGCCTGACGGCTTACGACGGTGCCCCTCCCGGATCCGGGAGGGGCACCGTCGTCGTGTTCAGCCGCCGGTCAGCCGTACGAGACGTTGCTGCACGGGTCGTCGTCGGCCGAACGGGCGCCGTTGCTGACGCTGGTCGGCAGCGGGCCCGGGGCCGCGCTCGACCCGCTGGAGGCACCGCCCGCGCCCGAGCCGCCGGCCGCCGCGAAGTCCTTGCCGAGGACCACGTTGATGCCCGCCCTGGAGACCGGCTCCAGCGTGGCGCCGGGGAAGACCGAGGCGACGGTCTGCGCCTTGGCCTTGTCACCGGGGCCGTACTGGACCGAGGTGGTGGCGTGGTCCCGGGTGGCCGCGTTGGTCTTGGTGGTGACGGTGAACTTGGCGTCCTTCAGCCTGGTCTCCGCGGCGTTGGCCAGGCCCGAGGTGGTGGTGCCGTTGTAGATGCCGACCCGGATGCCGGCGCCGTCCACCGAGGCGGGCGCGGCCGTGCTCTGGCCACCGTCCGAGGCGGGGGCCGTGGAGGCATCGGCCGACGGGCTCGCGCTCGCCCCGCCGCTCGCGTCCTGGCCGTCCAGCGTGCGGTCGGCCTTGAGCGCGGCGAAGAGCTCCTCGGCATCAGGGTGGACCAGGGCGACCCGGGCGCCCTCGTACTTCCAGGGGGCGGTGATGAACTTGATGTCGTGCAGGTCGATGGCCTTCAGCGAGAGCGCGAAGGAGAGCAGCTTGTCCGCCGTCCCCAGGCCCTCGTCGACCGTCAGCGACTTGGTCGCGGCGTCCGCCAGCGGGAGCAGGTTGGTCGGACTCATGCCCTTGCCCTTGACGTCCTTGATCAGGGCGGAGAGGAACGCCTGCTGGCGCTTCATCCGGCCGATGTCGGAGCCGTCGCCGACGCCGTGCCGCAGCCGGACGTAGTCCAGTGCCTGCTGGCCCTCGACCGTCTGCTCGCCCTTCGCGAAGATCTGCTTGCCCTTGTGGCCGAGGTTCGGGTCCAGGTCGCCCTCGTAGATGGCGTTCGGCAGACAGACCGTGACGCCCCCGATGGCACTGGTCATCGCGGCGAAGCCCTCGAAATCGACCACCATGGTGTGGTCGACCCGCAGGTTGGTCAGCTTCTCCACGGTGTTCTGGGTGCAGGCCGGATTGCCCTTGTCGGTGTCGCCCACGGCGAACGCGGAGTTGAACATGACGTTGTTCTCCTCCTTGGTCCACTTGCCGTTCGGCAGCTTGCAGGCGGGGCGGGTGACCAGGGCGTCGCGCGGGAACGATATGCCCACGGCGTGCTTGTGGTCGGCGTAGATGTGCAACAGGATCGTGGTGTCCGAGCGCGCACCCGCGTCGCCGCCGCCGCCGAGGTCCTTGTTGCTACCGCCGCGCGAGTCGGAACCGATCAGCAGCACGTTGACCGGGCGGTTGCCGTTGGCGTCGGCGGCACCCGCCTCCGGGCGGTCCTTGCTGACGCCGTCCTGGCCGAAGGTGCTGAGGTTGCCGTTGAGCTTCAGGTAGAGCGCGCCCGCGCCGGCCACCAGCAGGACCAGCGAGGAGGCCGCCACCCAGGCGACGATCTTCTTCTTGCTGCGCTTCTGCTTGCCGCGCGGCCCGCCGCCGCGGCCCGCTCCCCGGCCGCCGCGGCCACCGCCGTCTCCGTCATCGCCGCCGCCGTTGCCGCGACGGGCTGCCGCCCGGCCTCCGAGCCTCGGCGCATCCGCGGCCCCGGCCCCGCGACGCGGCCCGGGCACACCGCGCGGAGCGTCCGTACCGAGCCGCGAACCGCCCTGGGCCCCTCCGTCCCGCCACCACTCGGCGTCGTGGCCGGACGCTCCCGCCCGCTGGCCTGACATACCCACACCCTTCACCAGACGGCAGGAACACAGCACACAGCAGACCCGCCGTGTGCAGGAGCAACGCCCGACGACCGCCGAACGTGCCGTACCACCGCCCCGGATGGTACGCAGCTCTCGCACAGATATACGCAGAAGCTTCAGCGGAGCATATAAAGGCCACATGATGAAGTCACTGCCCGGGCTCCGGATTGCCTGATCCCTCACATAACGGGCGACTTCCGAGCACGGCCGGTCCACGTGGACTCCCTGGGGCCACCGGCGGCCATCCCATGATCAGACAGTGGACTGGAGAACGATCAGCCGATCAGTTGTAGGACAACCAGCTCCCCAGTTGTAGGACAACCGGACAACTACTTGTAGGATGACCGGGCAAGGTGTTTCACGATCACCCGATCGACCCGGAGGGAGCCCGGCATGGCGACTGCAAGCAACGACGGTCTGCAGGCCGCCGGACGGCGCTCGCTCGTCGACGCCACGATCGAGCAGCTGCGGGAGCAGCTGAGCGCGGGCACCTGGCCGGTCGGCGGGAAGATCCCGACCGAGCACGAGCTGGCCGAGCGGCTGCAGGTCGGACGGAACACCGTGCGCGAGGCGATCCGGGTGCTGGTGCACGCCGGAATGCTGGTGTCGCGCCAGGGCGAGGGGACGTTCGTCCGCTCCACCAGCGACCCGGCCGCCGTGCTGCGCGGTGTGCAGCGCTCCGGCGTACGGGACGTCCTGGAGGTCCGCGCCGCGCTGGAGACCGAGGCGGCGCGGCTGGCCGCACTGCGGCACACGCCCGAGGACATCACCCGGATGCGCGCCGCGCTGGCCCGGGAGGCCGAGGTGATCGCCTCGCACCCGGAGCGGGCCGGCCGGGAGGCCACGGTCGAGCACGACCTGGAGTTCCACACCGCCGTGGTGGAGGCCGCGCACAACCCCGCGCTCACCGAGGTGTACCGCTACTTCGGCGCCTCGGTGCACGAGTCGATGCGGACGGCCTTCGGCGACCACGAGATGCCCGAGGTGGTCGTCGCGACCCACGAGGCGCTGGTGGACGCGATCGAGAGCGGTGACCCGGAGCGCGCCGAGGCCGCATGTCGCGAGCTGCTCGCGGAGCCGACGGCCGCCGTGGAGCAGCTGCTCGCCACCATCGCCGCGCGGAAGTAGCACCCGGTACGACCCGCCGTCCGGTACGAACACGACTGACCTCGCCGGCCCCGGCGCCCGTCCGTACCGCCTCCAGTCCCCCTGCTCTCAGCCCGTCCTGCCTCCAGTTCGTCCTGCCCGGACGCCAGTCCTGCCCGGACCCCATCGGTCCCTGCCCGGAGAGAAAGCCCGCCATGTCGGTCACCCGCACCCAGCAGCCGGTCGCCATCCCAGTAGTCCGCACTCGCACCAAGCTCGCCCACCCCGCGCTGCTGCTGCTCGGCATCGTGCTGGTCGCGCTCAACATGCGCGCCTGCCTGGCCGCCGTCTCCCCGATGGTCGGCGAGATCCAGCGGACCTTCGGGCTGTCCTCGACCGTGAGCGGGCTGATCACCACCGTTCCGGTGCTCTTCCAGGGCGTCGGCGCGCCGCTGACCCCCCGGCTGACCCGGCGCTTCGGCGCCGAGCGGGTGGTGCTCGGCGCGGTACTGGTGCTGGGCGCCGGAGTGCTGCTGCGGGTGCTGCCCTCGGTGGCCGCGCTGTACGCGGGCTGCGTGGTGATCGGTGTCGCGATCGCCGTGCTCAACGTCTCGATGCCCGGCCTGGTGAAGCGCGAGTTCCCGGACCGAGCCGCGACCATGACCGGTGCCTACTCGACCACCATGCTGATCGGCGCCACCCTGGCGGCCGGTTCCTCGGTGCCGTTGGAGAAGGCGATCGGCGGCTGGGCGGGCTCGCTCGGTGCCTGGTCGCTGCTCGCGCTGATCGCGGCCCTCGCCTGGCTGCCGCAGGTGCTGCGCTCCCGTCAGGAACGGGCGGCGGTGGCCGCCGCACCGACGGGCAAGCCGATCGAGGGGATCTGGCGCTCACCGCTGGCCTGGCAGATCAGCCTGTTCATGGGCATCTCCTCGCTGATGGTCTACACCCTGGTCGCCTGGATGCCGACCATCCTGGCCGACCACGGCATGGACCGGAGCGAGGCCGGCCTGGTCTTCGCCTTCAGCAACCTGGTGCAGGTCGCGGGCGCCTTCCTGGTACCGCTGGCGGCCGGCCGGATGACCAACCAGCGCGCGCTGGCCGTCTCGATGGCGGTGCTCAACGGGCTGGGGATCACCGGCCTGCTGCTCGCCCCGGTCTCCGGTGCCTGGGTCTCGGCCGCGGTGCTCGGTGTCGCCCAGGGCGGTTCGCTCGGTCTCGGGCTGGCCTTCATCGTGCTGCGGACCGGCAGCGCGGCGGGCGCCGCCCAGCTGGGCGGGATGAGCCAGGCGATCGGCTATCTGGTCGCCGCCGTCGGACCGGTCGGTGCCGGTGCGCTGCACCAGGCGACCGGCGGCTGGAACCTGACGCTGGTCCTGCTGCTGTGCCTCGCCGCGGTCGTCGCCGTGGCAGGCTTCGGCGCTGGACGCGACCGCACGCTCTGAGGCGGGTTCCGGGCCTGGGGAAGGATTCCGGAGGCCCGGAAAAAAAGTTCTCCCCGGAGCGATGAGTTTCCCACCGCCGCCCGGTCTACCCAGGTGAAAGCAGACAGCAGAGCCAAGAGTGGGAGAACGACATGACTGACGCGAACGAGCTCGGCGAGGTCACCATCACCCGTGAGTTCGCCGCGCCCCGTGCGGCGGTGTTCGCGGCGTACGTCCAGCCCGAGCAGTTCGTCCGCTTCTGGGGGCCGGCCGGGACGAGCGTGCCGCTGGACACCGTCACCATCGAGCCGTGGGCCGGCGGCCGGTTCGACAGCACCATGGTCGTCGACGCGACCGGGGACCGGTACCCGATGAAGGGCGTCTTCCAGGAGGTCAAGGAGCTCGAGCTGCTCACCTTCGCCCAGGAGGGGTCGACCTTGGTGGGCAGCATCCGGCTGGCCGACCTCGACGGGGACCGGACGGAGGTCGTGATCCACCAGACCGGCGTCCCGCCGATGTACCGCTCCCCGGAGGCCCTGGCGGGCCTCAACTCCAGCCTCGACCGCCTCGGGGAGCACCTGGCCCAGCGGTGACGCCTCGCCGCTCCCGGGCGGGCGGGCGGCCTTGCCGTTCGCCCGCCCGTTCCGGTCCTACTCCTCGCCCGCGAGAGTGAGGCCGGCCAGCTTCACCGAGGCGAAGGCGGTGGCCGCGATGGTGATCACGATCAGCAGCGGGATCGCCGCACCGAGGGCGACCGGGGCGCTCAGCGCGCCGTCGGC
Organism: Kitasatospora sp. NPDC001175; assembly: GCF_053598215.1. Classification (NCBI taxonomy): domain Bacteria; kingdom Bacillati; phylum Actinomycetota; class Actinomycetes; order Kitasatosporales; family Streptomycetaceae; genus Kitasatospora; species Kitasatospora sp. NPDC001175. The sequence goes on from NZ_JBSFJU010000026.1 coordinate 107,876, forward strand.
GGCGAACGCCTTGGCCACCGAGAGGCCCCACTGCTGGATGCTGAGGGTCTTGGCGCCGCTGACGAAGTTGCCGACCAGGCTCTCCCAGACCAGCGCGTACGCCAGGCCGGCGATCACCGCGTGCCGGGTGACCACGCCGAGCAGCAGGAAGACCGCGCTGTAGGCGGCGCCGGAGACCAGCGTGCCCAGGGTGAAGGCGAGGGCCAGGCCGTCCTTGGTGCCGTAGATGATCAGGCCCGCCAGCAGGGTCGGGACGGCGGCGAACACCCAGGTGGTGGCGATCGCCACGGCCAGCTTGGTGGTGATGATCTTCCAGCGGGGCAGCGGTTTGGCCAGCAGGTAGACGATCGAGCCGTCGTCGATCTCGGTCGCGATCACGCCCGTTCCGACCACCAGGCCCAGGATCGGCACCAGGGTGCCGAGCGAGAGCGTGCCGAGGATGCTGACGGCCAGGTCGTGCCGGTCGGCTCCCGAGCTCCGCGCGGCCACTGAGACCGCCAGCAGCAGCACCGGGACGGCCAGCAGCAGGACGCCTCGGCGGCGGCCCAGCAAGCCGCGTACGGTCAGCCTGGCTACGGTCCGGTTCATGGGTTCCAGCCCTTCCAGTGGAACGCGGGGTCAGGACGCGACGAGGTAGGAGAAGACGCTCTCCAGCGACTCGTCGGCCGGGGAGACGGTGTAGAGCCGGATGCCGGCCTCCTTGGCGACCTTGGGCAGCAGGGTGGTGAAGCCCTGGAAGTTGATCGCCTGGATGCGCAACGCGCGCTCCTGCCAGTCGAGTTCGATCCCGGCCGTGGAGCCGTCGGCGATCAGCGCGGCGGCCAGCCGCCGGTCGTCGCTGGAGCGGACCAGGTAGCGGTGCGGCCGGTCGGTCATCAGCCGCCGGATCCTGCGGAAGTCACCGGAGGCGGCGTGCCGTCCGGCCACCACCACCTCGATGTGGCGGGCGAGCTGCTCGACCTCCTCCAGGATGTGCGAGGAGAACAGCACCGTCCGGCCGTCCTCGCCGAAGCGGCGCAGCAGTTCCATCAGGTGCAGGCGCTGGCGCGGGTCCATGCCGTTGAACGGCTCGTCGAGCAGCAGCACCGACGGGTCGTGCACCAGGGCGGAGGCCATCTTGACGCGCTGCTTCATGCCCTTGGAGTACGTGCCGGTGCGGCGTTCCTGGGCGTACTCCATCTCGACCAGGGCCAGGGCCCGCTTCGCCGCCGCGCCCGGGTCGGGCAGGCCGTGCAGCTCGGCGTTGGCGAGCACGAACTCCCAGCCGGTCAGGTAGTCGTACATCGACTCGCGTTCGGGGACCAGGCCGATCTTCCGGTACACCTGCTGGTTGCGCCAGACCGCCTCGCCGTCCAGCGTGACGGCCCCGGCGGACGGGGCGAGGAAGCCGCTCATCATGTGGATGAGGGTGGACTTGCCCGCACCGTTCGGCCCGAGCAGGCCGGTGATGCCCGGGCCGATGCTCATGGACACGTCGTTGACCGCGACGACGTTGCCGAACCAGCGGGAGACCTTGTCGATGGTGATGACAGCCACGCCGACGCCCTCTCAGATCTTCCGGTAGCGGCTGAGCATCAGCCAGTAGGAACCGAGCACCAGTACGGCGATCTCGGCGGCGAAGACCGCCACCCCGAGTGCGCCCGGGGCGTGTGTCGCGCGCGAGTCGCCGGCCAGGCCGAAGACCTGGTTGACCAGGCCGTCCACCAGCATCGACGGGGAGAGCATCGAGGACCAGTGCGCGGAGCCCGGCACCTCGGCACGCATCCCGCCCGACAGGCCGAAGACGATGCCCGCGATGATCGAGCTGACCGCCAGCACACCCATGATCGCGGCGACGCCGAAGCCCCGGCGCGGGGTGCTCGCGGCGATCAGCAGGCCCAGCGCGGAGAACAGCACCGCGTACAGCACGGCGGCCACCAGTCCGTAGAGGAAGTGGCCGGTGTTGTGGCCGAGCGGCAGTCCGCCGAGGACCGCGCCGAGGTAGAGCACCACCAGCGGCACCGCCATCAGGATCAGCATCGCCGCGACCATCGAGCCGAACTTGGCCCGGACGTAGTCGCCCCGGGTGATCGGCCGCGAGAAGTACAGCGGCACCGTCTGGTAGCGCAGGTCACGGGACATCAGCACCGGTGCCTGGGCGGCCAGGAAGATCTCGATGAAGATCGAGAAACTGGCCAGGTACTGCGGGTAGTCCAGCGGCAGCTGCTTGCCGTGCTGCAGGATCGCCACGGCGACGATCACCACTGCGGGCACCGCCAGGACACCGAGCACCAGCATCGGCAGCACCTTGGACTTGCCCGAGCGCCCGAGCCCGTACGCGGCCCGCAGGCTCTGCACGAAGAGCGAACGGGTGGCGTACGAGCGGCCCAGGCGCGGGCCGCGGTACGAGCGGTAGCCGATGTCGTGGATCACGCCGCTGTCGGCGGCGGCCGTCCGGCCGGGCACGGCCTCAGGGGGCAGCGACATCGTGGGCACCTCCTGCCGCGTCGGTTCGGGCGTCGTCGGTTCGGGCAGCGTCGGCGTGGTCCGTTCGGGTGTCGTCGCTTCGGGCGTCGCCGCTTCGGGCGTCGTCGGCGAAGATCTCGGCGACCCGGTGCCGGCGCTGCTCCAGCCGGACCAGGCCGAGTCCCAGGTCGGCGACGGTGTCGCGGACCGTGTCGTAGGTCTCGTCGTCCCTTATCTCGACCAGCAGGATCCTGGAGCCGTCCGGCGCGACCGTCAGCCCCGCCTCGGTGAGCCGGGCCCGGACGGCCTCGTCGGCGTCGAAGCCGAGGTCCGTCGGGTGGTCGGTGACCTCGACCGCGAGCAGCTGGGTGACCTCGGTGAAGGACGCCGTGGACGAGGAGCGCAGCAGGCGACCGCCGTCGATGACGACCAGGTGGTCGCAGGTGCGCTCCAGCTCTCCCAGCAGGTGGGTGGTGACCAGGACGGAGATCCCGAAGTCGCTGTGAACCCGGCGGATCAGCGCCAGCATGTCGTCGCGGCCGACCGGGTCCAGGCCGTTGGTCGGCTCGTCCAGCAGGACCAACTGCGGGTCGTGGACGAGTGCCTGGGCGAGTTTCACCCGCTGCTTCATACCGGTCGAGTAGCCGCCCATCGGCCGGTAGCGCTCCTCGTACAGTCCGACGTGCCGCAGGGTGTCGGCGGTGCGCTCGCGGGCGGCGGCCGCCGGGAGACCTGCCATCCGGGCCATGTGGACGACGAACTCGGTCGCCGAGACGTCGGGGGGCAGGCAGTCGTGCTCCGGCATGTAGCCGACCCGCTCACGGATGGCCGGGCCCTCGGTGGCGATGTCCAGCCCGAGCACCTGACCGGTGCCGGAGGTCGCCGGGGAGAGCCCGAGCAGGATCTTGATGAGTGTGGACTTGCCCGCTCCGTTCGCCCCCACCAGGCCGACCACCCCGGGCTGCACCTCCACGGTGAGCCGGTCGAGCGCGGTGACCCGGGGGAACCTCTTGGTGAGGCCGTCCGTCTTGATGACAGTGGACACGTCCTCCAACGTAGTGCGCGGCGGCCGCGCGCGATATGAGCTGGAGCGACGAATCCCGTTTGCGCCTGTGGGATGACGTTGTGGCGTCGGGGCCGGTCGCGGCGAGGGCGAGGTGCCAGGTACGGCGGTCGCCCTCGTCCAGCGCCTCGCCGATGGCCCGGT
>NZ_JBSFJU010000027.1:0-109241 GCF_053598215.1 Kitasatospora sp. NPDC001175
CGCAGCCGCCGCCGCACCAGCGCCGCCCCACCCGTGCCCACGGCGAGCGCGGCCGCCGCGCCACCCAGCAGAACCGGCAGCTGCCGGCTCACCGCACTGGCCGTGTGCGCGACGGTGTAGCCGACCTGGACCAGGCCGGCGACCGAACCGTCCGGCCTGGTGACCGGCGCACTGCTTTCCACGACCTGTCCGATAGGCGCGGTGAAGCTGATGGTGATCGGCCCCTTGAGGGCCGGCTGGTACGGGCCGATGAGGTGCTTCCCGATCAGCGCGGGGTTGTCGGACGTGTAGCGGATCCCCTCGGGGCTGGCGATCACGACGTAGTCGAAGCTGCCATTCTTCATGATGTCCAGGGCCAGCGGCTGCAGCACCGCGGTCGGATGGGCACTGTCCAGAGCGGTCACCACCGTGGGGGTCTGCGCCAAGGTAATGGCCGCGGCGCGTGTGCGGTGCTCGGCATCACTCGTGGCGGAGCTCCGAGCCTGCAGGAGGAGTGCCGTCAACGCCGCGGCTACCAGCAGCACCACGACGACCAGCAGCCACAGGAACACCTGCCCGGCGACACTGCGCACCCTCAGCCGCGAGCGCAGTCCACCCCCAGTGGGCCGGTGTTTCCCCGGTCCGCTCAGTTCTGTGCCCGTAAGGGCATGGCCGCCCACTCCGTACATCCAGCCCGTCCCCGCGCATCCGGGTCGTGACTCCTCCACGCTGCCACCCCGCCCGGAGATGTGCATGCTCGAAGCCGGCGGAGGGCCGAACAGACCGCCAGGCAGGCTGGCGCCCTGCAACTCGTGACCGCAGTGAGGGCGCCGTCGCGGACGACCCGCCGCAAAAAGAACTATAGATGAAACCAATAGCATCCATGGCCAGTATGTCTTGGACACTATAGATCGAGGTCATGCAAGGTGAATCTCGCCAGGCCCCACAGATCGGGCCGCCACGAAAGAGAGTGACCCCATGCATGACCTCGCCAAGGGCGTCGCGCGTTTCCGACAGGACGTCTTCCCGGCCAAGAAGGAGCTCTTCGCCCATCTGGCCGCCCACCACACGCCCCACACGCTCTTCATCGGCTGCTCCGACGCCCGCGTCGTCCCCGAGCTGATCACCGGGTGCGAGCCCGGCGACCTGTTCGTCATCCGCACCGCCGGCAACCTCGTCCCCGCCTACACCCCCGGTGCCGACGGTGTCGCGGCGAGCATCGAGTACGCCGTCGCCGCACTCGGCGTGACGGACATCGTCGTCTGCGGGCACTCCGCCTGCGGCGCGATGACCGCCCTCGCCCACGGTCACGACCTGAGTGACGCTCCGGCGGTCGCCGACTGGCTGCGCCTCGCCGACGCCTCCCTGGCCCGTACCGCCACCGCCGGGGACGTGCCGGCCCTGGTGCGGCAGAACGTGCTGGCCCAGCTCGCGAACCTGGCCACCCACCCGTCGGTCGCCCGCGCCCTGGCCGAGCGGAAGGTCACGCTGCGCGGCTGGGTCTTCGACATCGCCACCGGGCGAATCGAGGAACTCCAGACCACCGGCTCCACCGCCCCACTCGCGGCCTGACCTCAGCTTCCCGAGTCGGCCCTGCCGGCGCGACCCGGGACCACCACCCCTGAACCCGCCCGCTTCGCGCACGATCCGCGAAGGGGCACACAGTGAAAGGAATCCCCCATGGTGCACGCCCAGTTCGACTCCTCCGCCCGCCAGGCGCTGGCCGCCGCCGCCGTCGAGGCCAAGATGCGCAAGAACCTCTCCTGGCAGCAGATCGCCGACGCCGCCGGTCTGTCGGTCGCCTTCACCACCGCCGCCGTCCTCGGACAGCACCCTCTACCGGAGAGCTCCACGAAGGCGGTCGCCGAGCTGCTGGGCCTGGACGAGGACGCGGTGATGCTGCTGCAGACCGTCCCCACCCGGGGCTCGACCCCCGGCGGCATCCCCACCGACCCGACCATCTACCGCTTCTACGAGATGCTCCAGGTCTACGGCACCACCCTCAAGGCCCTGGTCCACGAGCGGTTCGGAGACGGCATCATCTCGGCGATCAACTTCAAGCTCGACGTGAAGAAGGTCGCCGACCCCGAGGGCGGCGAGCGCGCCGTCATCACCCTGGACGGCAAGTACCTGCCGACCAAGCCCTTCTGACCCGCGCCCCCGGTGGGGCGGGCCGCAGTCGGCTCGCCCCACCACAGCCTCACCCCCTCCCCATCCCTCCGAGGAGACCACCATGGACTTCATCCAGCGCACCATCGACCTCGCCCGCCAGAACGTCGCCGAGGGCGGCCGCCCGTTCGCGACCGTAATCGTCAAGGACGGCGAGATCCTGGCCGAGAGCCCGAACAGGGTCGCCCAGACCAACGACCCCACCGCGCACGCGGAGATCCTCGCCATCCGCGAAGCCTGCGTGAAGCTGGGCACCGAGCACCTGACCGGCACCACCATCTACGTCCTGGCCCACCCCTGCCCGATGTGCCTGGGCTCGCTGTACTACTGCTCACCGGACGAGGTCGTCTTCCTCACCACCCGCGACGCCTACGAGCCCCACTACGTCGACGACCGCAGGTACTTCGAACTGGGCACCTTCTACGAGGAGTTCGCCAAGAACTGGGACGAGCGCCGCCTGCCGATGCGCTACGAGCCGCGCGAGGACGCGGTGGAGGTCTACCGGTTCTGGCAACAGCGCAACGGCGGCGAGCGCCGCGTGGCCACAACCCCCACCGCCGCCCGATGAGCGTGGTGATCGACAAGGTGGCATGGATCCGACTCGAAGCCGGCCGGCTCCTCGCCACCCGCACCCACGGCCGCGACCTGTTCTACGAGCCGTCCGGATAGGAGAAGAAGAGGCCCTGCGGGTCGTACTCGGCTCGCAGCGATCGCAGACGTTCCCAATCGGGCGCCGTGAACGACCGCTGGGCGCGAGAAGGGTCGGCGGTCAGGTCCGCTTCCGCGATGTAGTGCCCGGTTCCGAGCGGCTGGAGGGTGTGCATCGCTTCGCGCAGCCAGGCGATGTTGACGTCATCACGCGCCGGGTCGTCCCAGATCGCGTAGGGCACGACGTAGCTCTCGCCGAGCACGGAGAAGGCCATGTTCCGTAGCAGCTCGTCCTCCTGCGAGACCGGTGAGACGGGCGCCAGGACGATGGACTTCGCGGAGGGGGCAGTGGTGAGCGCGTCGCCCAACTTCGCGAGCAGCGAAGCGTAGTCCTCCTGCGACCACAGAGTGTCAGCGGCGTACCGGCGCCGCTCGGGCCACAGCTCTCTGGCGGCATCGTAGAGAGCGGCAAGGGATGTCGGCTCGTCGAGCTGCCGGGACAGCGGGCGCTCGGCGAGCGGGCAGCTGTGCAACGGCCGGAGGGCGCGGACGGCCTCGGGGCGCGAGGTTGCGAATGCGGTGGCGGCGACGGTGACCACCTTGGCATGCGGCCGATCCACCGTCAGGGACGGGTCCGCGGCGGCCAGGAGGAAGGACAGTTCGACGTTCGCCGACAGTTCACGCGCCGTCTCGACGGCCCAGCGGGCCACGGGTTCGACTGCCGCCAGCGGGAAGACGTACGAGGTGGTGGCGAGTGCCGCCGGGCGCGGGTACAGGCGGAGGCGGAAGCCGGTGACGACGGCGAAGAAGCCGGGCCCCGCGCCCCGCGCAGCCCAGAACAGGCCCGGATGCTCGTCCTCGGTGCATCTGACCGCCTCACCGGCGGCCGTCACCGCCGTGATCTCCTGGACGCTCGCGCAGCCCGGTCCCCACAGACCGGAGTTCCAGCCGAGGCCGCCGCTGAGCAGGTAGCCGCCCAGGGCGACGGAGGGACAGTGCCCTGCCGGGAAGGCGAGATCGCGCCGGGCGAGCTCCGCGGCGAACTCACTGCCGACGGCACCGGGCTGCACGGTCGCCGTAGCCGAGTTGTCATCGATCTCCCACCGGCGGAGTCCGGAGAGGTCGAGGAGCATGCCGCCGTCCCGCAGGGGTGAGCCCCACCAGTTGTGTCCGCCGGCGCGAACCGCGACCCGCAGACCGCGGGACCGGGCCAGCTTGAGGGCTTGTGGAACGTCCCGCTCGCTGGCGGCCCGGACGATCACGTCCGGGTACCGCTCCGGTTTGAGGTCGTTCCACAGTTCGCTCGCCCAGGTGGTCTCGTAGCCCGCGTCGCCCCGGCGGACGAGCACGCCCTCGATGCCTGAGGACTCGCCGTGCTCACTCATGCCGACCTCCTGGTGGGCCTGGCGCCGGTATCCTCCGCCCCTCCACGATCCCGTGCCGGGCGCGCTGCAGCGGGTGGGAGGACGCGCGGCAGCCACGACCACTGAACCCGCCGGGCCCGGCCCGGCGGCGTCCGGATCTGGCAAAGCCCCGCCGATGCAGGCTTGCCCGTCACGCCAGCTGACTTCGAGTCAGCGAGCCGGCCGAAGCCGGGCCAGGGCTAGTACGGATGGTGGTCCGGCTTGTCCGTCCACGCCTGGTAGGCGGGCACCCCGAGCTCGGGGTGGAGCTGCTCGATGTGGATCCGTCGCTGCTCGTAGGGCTTCTGGAAGTCCTCGTACTGGAAGAGGTCATCGAACCCGATCTTCCGGGTGTCCTCCAGGTCGCGGCAGAAGTAGACGTGATCGATCCGTGCCCAGTAGATGGCGCTCATGCACATGGGGCACGGTGCGCCGCTGATGTAGATGGAGCACCCCTTGAGCATCCGGGCGCGCTCCGGCACGGGGTCGGTGGATCCTTCCGGTCGGGGGATGTACTCGAGGGTCGACTCGTCCTGATGGTCCTCGGGAATTGAGGGCGACTCCGGGTTGAGGATCTGGCTGGCCTTTCGGATGGTCTCCACCTCGGCGTGCGCGGTGGGGTCCCCGGTGAGCAGGACCCGGTTCTGGCCACGCGCGATGATCTCCCCGTCCCGGGTGAGGACGGCGCCGAAGGGGCCACCCCAGCCGTTCTCGACGGATTCGATGGCCAGCCGTACGGCTTCCTCCAGGAAGGCCTTGTGGTTGTCCATGGCATGACCTCCCATTGGCCCAGCGCGTGGGTGAGTGTCATGTTTTACCCGATTGATTCCTTTTGGCTAGCGTAGTCCGGGTGAATGCTTCTGCAAGCCGACGGGACGACAGCGCCACCGTGGTCCTCTCGCAGAAGGTGCGCAAGGGCTGCGAGGTCGACTACCAGCACTGGCAGGACCGGATGACCGCGCTGGCGCGAGGCTTCGAGGGTTTCGGCGGCACGGAGGTCTATCCGCCCGGGGAGAGCGCGGAGGGCGAATGGGTGGTCGTCTTCCGTTTCGGGCGCCTCGACCAGCTCACGGCCTGGCTCGATTCCCCCGAGCGCAGGCGGATGCTGGAGGAGGGGCGCCCCCTGTTCGAGGGTCCGCTGACCCAGGAGGTGCTGGCCGGCGAGCCACCGGCACAAGAGGCCGTGACGGCCGTGATCTCCCATCGCGTCACCCCCGGCCGCGAGCCGCAGTTCGTGCACTGGCAGGCGAAGCTGCAGAAGGTGCAGGAGAAGTCCCCCGGCTACATGGGGGGCGAACTCTTCCGACCGGTGCCGGGAGTCCAGGAGAACTGGGTATCAGTCGTGCGCTTCGACACCCAGGAACACCTGGAGAACTGGCTCACGTCCGCCGCGAGGAGAAGGCTCCTCGATGAGGGCCGCGACGCCTACGCCTCCTTCGACGTACGGCAGATCGCTTCAGCGTTCAGCGGATGGTTCCACTTCGGTCGCACTACCGCAACGATCGACATCCCGCCCAACTGGAAGCAGGCCATGTGCGTGGTCCTGGGGCTCTATCCGACCGTCATGGTGCTCAACCTGACGGTCGGCAGGGCGCTGCAGGCCGCCAACGTCCCGGGCTACCTGGCGCTGTTCATCAGCAACGTGCTGAGCGTCAGCATCCTCACCTGGGCGGTGATGCCGCTGATCAACCGGATCCTGCGGTTCTGGCTGGTCCCCGGACCGACGGCCCCGGGACGCACTCACCTGCTGGGCGTCCTGGCGGTCGCATTCGGCTACGCGGCGCTATTGGCGCTCTTCGGTTGGACGGTCGGCTGACCAGGAGGGCGTTCGTCTTCAAACGCGCGGGCGGAGTCGGCGTCATGGAGCAGCCGGTACCCGGAGCAGGGCCGGGCGGGGCTTTGGTGCGCGCCACCGCGGCCGCTCCCGACGCCGTCACCTGACACTCGCACGCGCCGATCTGACAGGCCAGCAGCATGGCGTCAGCGGCATGGTGGGTGCTACGGCGTGCCGGGGAAGTACTGGTCACGAGAGTGACCGTCGGGGGTCACGGTCCGGGGGAAGACGGCGCAGCCCGACCAGTTGATGCAGGCGGGCACGGTGCAGTGGTGCACGCCGAAGGTCGGCCGAGTCCGGGGCTCCTGTCCGGGGAGACTCCGTGCGCCTTCGTCCTACTGCAAGGCGCACGCGGCAACCGGACGGACGTCGCTGCTCTCCCGGACCCGGCAGCACCCCTACGACCGTCCGGTCAGGCGCTTGCCGCCGCGGGCCGGACCGTCACAGCCGCTCGGGAACGGGGTTGCCGACGGCCTCGATGGCGCGGCGGACGGGGACCTTCGCCAGCACGGCGAAGCCGATCACGAAGAACACCAGCAGGGAGATGATCGCCGAACGGTAGCTGCCGGTGATCTGGTACGCGAGGCCGAAGACCAGCGGGCCCATCCAGCTGGTGCCGCGGTCGCTGATCTTGTAGACGCTGAAGTACTCGGCCTCCCGGCCGGCCGGGATGAGGTGCGAGAACAGCGAGCGGGAGAGCGCCTGGCTGCCGCCGAGCACCAGGCCGATCATGCAGGCCAGGGCGAAGAACCAGGCGGGCTGGTGGTCGGGCATGAGGTACCCGAGGGCGAGGGTGACCACCCAGCCGACCAGGGAACCGAGGACAGTCCGCTTGGCGCCGTACCGGCGGGCGATCCGCCCGAGGAGCAGTGCGCCGGCGATCGCCACGATCTGGACCAGGAGCACGGCGGCGACCAGCGTGGTCTGGTCCATGCCGAGCTCCTCGCTACCGTAGAGCGAGGCCTGGGAGACGACGGTCTGGATGCCGTCGTTGTAGCAGAGGAAGGCGCCCAGGTAGAGCAGCGTGAGCGGGTACTCGCGCATGCCGCGCAGGGTGCGGGCGAGTTCGCGCAGACTGCCGGCGGCGGGCCGGTCGGGCACGGCTATGGCACGGTCGGGGGCCAGACCGGCCCGGGAGGGCAGCCGCAGCATCGGGACGATCGTGAACAGCGCCCACCACAGGCCGGCCGAGGCCAGGCAGATCCGCACGGCGGTGCCGGAGGACAGGCCGAGCGCGTCGTGGCCCTCGAACAGCGCCAGGTTGGCGATCAGCAGCAGTCCGCCGCCCGCGTAGCCGTAGGCCCAGCCCTTGGAGGAGACCGCGTCGCGCTCGTCGGGGGCGGCCAGGCCCGGAAGGTAGGCGTAGGAGAGCGCGACCGACACCGCGTACGCGATGTTGGCGACCACCAGCAGCGCGCCGCCGAGCAGGTAGCGGTCGCCGCCGAGGAAGAACATCCCCATCGTGGCGATCGCACCGACGTAGGCGAAGCCGCACATCAGCTCCTTGTGCCGCCCGGTGCGGTCCGCGACCGTACCGGTCAGCAGCATCACCGCAACCGATACCAGCACGGAGAACGAGACCGTGTACGGGAAGAACGACCCCGCGCGGATCGAGAGGCCGAGCGGGTGCACGTCGCCGGCCGCGTCGGCGGCGTTCTTGGCGACGGAGGTCAGGTACGGCCCGAGGAACACCGTCAGGACGGTGGCCGAGAACGCGGCGTTGGCCCAGTCGTTGATGTACCAGCCGAACTGCATCCTGCGCAGGGTGCGGTCGTCGGTGGCGGCCGCCAGGTGGTCCGGCAGGTGGGCCGTGGTGTTCATCAGGCTCCTATCGCTGAGCTGGAGCCGGCGCTGCCGTCGGTCCAGCAGCCGTGCTCGCCGAGGACATCCCGCAGGACGTCGATGCGATCGGCCATGATGCCATCCACACCGAGGTCGAGGAGAGCCCTGATCCGTGTGGGATCGTCCACAGTCCAGACGTGCACCTGCAGGCCGAGGCGGTGGGCGGCGCGGACGAAGGCCCGGTCGACGACCCGCACGCCCCGGTGCCGCTCCGGCACCTGCGCGCACACTCCGGCGAATGGCGCCCGGCGCCCCCGCAGCAGCGGCCCGGCCAGCGAGAGCAGCCGCAGCCGGGCCACCTCGCGCGGGCCGAGCGAGGTGGCCAGCCGGGGGCCGGCGGCGGCGCGGACGGCGGCGAGGCGGCTGTCGGAGAAGCCGCCGACGCAGACCCGGTCCCAGGCGTTGGTCCGGCGGATCGCCTCGACCAGCGGCCCGACGGCCGGCGCCGCCTTGACGTCGACGTTGAAGCGGGCCCCGGGGAACGCGCCGAGCAGGTCCTCCAGCAGCGGCACGGGCTCGGTGCCACCGATCCGGGCCTGCCTGACGGTGTCCCAGGGCAGTTCGGCCACCGCCCCGGTGCGGTCCGTGACCCGGTCGAGGCGGGAGTCGTGGAAGGCCACGAGCACACCGTCGCGGGTGGCGTGCACGTCCGTCTCGAGGTAGCGGTACCCGAGGGCGACGGCAGCCTCGAAGGCTGCGAGCGAGTTCTCGGGATGGCCGAGGTGACCGCCCCGGTGCGCGAAGGCGAGCGGCCCCGGGTGGTCGAGGAAGGGGTGCATGTCGTGCTCCGAGTTGCGGGGAGAGGAACCCGCCGGGCCTGCGAGACCAGGCGGCGCTGCCCGCTCCGACGGCGTCTCGGATCGTGCGCGTTACAGTATTACGCACCCTGTCAAGCGGTAACGCCCGGTGCGCCGGCCGGGCCGTGGAGCGACCTCCTGCCGCGAGAGAGCACGAGACGCAGCTCGGCAGGGCGGGGGCGCCTTGCAGCGGGTCGTCGGCGGCGGCGACCAGGTCGGCGTGCGGACCGGGCTCGGTACGGTCGGTGACGGTGCGTCGACCAGCGGTGTGCGGGTGGCGCGGGAGGCCACCGCCGCCAGGACCTCCGCGGGCGGCAGGTCGCGTCCTACCGATCGGGCCCTCCACGTACACGTTGTGCGGCGCGCCGTCGGTGCCCGCGATGATGGGGAGCAGGTCCGGCTGGTGGCCGCCTGGTCGCCGCTGCGGCGACACGGCGCCTTCCCTGACGGTATGTTGAATCGGTCGCGGCTGACGCACCGCACTGACATCGGGTCCCCAACTGGCTGGACGCCGTGGTTGGCTGGCTGCTTCGGCGGGCGGCGAGGGATGTGAGTTGGGCACTCGGCTTGTGCCGTTGTGGTCCGGTAGATTCGGCGGGCAGCTGATCGGCACACGAAGCGGCCGCGTGCCGCGCGACACGGGGGCAGTGGGTGCGGACCGGACATGGGCAGGGCCGGCGCCGGGAGGCTCTGCTGGAGTGCTGGCGGGCCATCGAGCTGTTCAGCCCTCCGACCATCCCAGCGGTGCCTCGTCGACGCCGCGCCCGGCCCGGCACGGCGGACGAGTACGTCGTGGACCTGACGCCTGCGGCAGGCCAGGCACCGCCGCCGCTGCCGTGGGCGCAGGACAATCCGCTGACGGCAGCTCACCGGGCGCCGTACGGGAAGATGTGGCGCCATGAGGTGTACGGCGGAGTGTTCGACCTGTAGTTGTTGCGCCAGGCGATGATCGCGGTGCTGCCCGAGGACACGGAACCGGATCCGGGGGTGCCGCAGGAGGAGTTGGTGCTGGCGGGGCAAAGCGCGATGTTCGCGCTCGTCCTGGACGACCGGGGGCGCCCGGTCGAGGACACGTCGGTGGTCTCCGCGTGTGGCTGGGCGGCGGGGCGCCTGTTCGACCCGGGCCCTCAACACCGACGACCCCAACCGCCCGCCCGACGCCCCCTGGGGCGAACGCGACCGCCGCGCCTTCACCTTCGTCCTCGGCCGCCTCGCCCAACACGGCATCGACCTCGAACGCCTGCGCATCATCGCCCCCTTCCGCGCCCCCGTCACCGAGTGCAAGAAGGCCTGCCGCGAACGCGACGGCTGGACGCCCGCCCTCCTCGACGAACGCTGCGCCACCGTCCACAAGGCCCAGGGCAAGGAAGCCGACGTCGTCATCCTCGTCCTCGGCGGCGGGCGCCCCGGTGCCCGCGGCTGGGCCGCCCGCACCCCGCACCTGCTCAACGTCGCCGCCAGCCGCGCCAAGCGCCGCCTCTACGTCATCGGCGAGCGCAGCCTCTGGGCCCCGCTCCCCCACTTCGACGTCCTCGCCGCCGAGGTCGAAGAGTTCGACCACCTCCGCGACCGTGGCTCCTGGCCTCCCGGCAACGGGCTGTCAACGGTCTGAAAGAGTCTTGGCGTACTGGGTGGTCAGCATCGTCAGCCCCGCCTTCGAAGCGGTGTGCAGCGGCGCGATGACCTTGGGTTCGGGCCGCGAGGCCCTGCCGCTGGAACACCCAGACATCGACGCCCTCGGCGGCCTGCCCGGACTCCCGCCCGGATGGCACGCCGACGACCTCGCGCAGCCCCGGGTGAGGACGCTCGCCTCGCCGTGGTGTGCGCGGTCGCCGGCGACCTGTACCTGCACCCGGTCGTCCCGGCGGCAGCGCCGGTGTGACGGGGATGGCCATGACTGCTGGCCGGTACATCCGGCGTCGTGTCGGCCCGCTGCCGGGGCTCGATCAGGCGATCGTGGCGCCGCGCTCCTGCGCCAGAGCCTCCAGACCGTACCGGGCCACGTGCTCCGCGTTGCCCAGGTCTATCGTCCGGATGCCCTCGTCGGCCAGCCGCTCGTTGATCTCCTCCAGGTGCTGCTGGACGAGCTGCTTCTCGGCATCCGTGGTGCGGCCCTTGTGCGGCTTGCCCGCGTGCTCCAGGCTCGCGTAGTTGACCCGCTCCCTGGCACCGGCCGGCGCCACGGCCTGACTCGGGATGGACCGAGTGACCCGCTTGGCGCCACGCAGCACCTCGGCCATCGGGGCTGCCGAGGCCAGCCGGTTGAACGCCTCGGCCTCCATGACGACTGTCTCCGGCTGGTCCGCGTCCGGGTGGTGCAGCTCGATCGTCACCACGTCGAGTGCCAGCTGCTTCACCGCGGTCAACTCGCCGGCAAGCGCCTCGATCTCGACCGGGTCGTCTTCCAGGTCAGGGTGCTGACGGACCACGATGCGCACCAGGTCGCCGTCATTCTCCGCGTGCTTGCCGGTCAGGTCCGAGAACCTGATGATCTTCTGGCCCATGTCTTCCTCTCTTGCCCTGTGCTCAGCTAAGAGCCTACGTCTGGAATGATCTACAACTGACGCACTGCCGCATCGCACAGCCGACCTGACCGCCACGGACGGTCGGCCCGACCAGCCGGATGCTGGACGGTAACAGGGCTGGTTCGGTTCCCGCCGGTTGCCCGGATGTGCGGGTGCCCGGCTCGATCGGTCGTCGAGCCGGGCACTGGTCGGTGACGGTCGGGACTCAGTCGTCCTGCTCGTCCCGGTGGTCGCGGCCGAGGCGGGCCAGGTCGATGGACCAGATGCCGCGGCCGTGAGTGGCGGCGTAGAGCTTGCCGTCGGGGCCGGTCTTCAGTTGCATGACGGTGGTGGTGGGCAGGTTGCGGCCCAGCACCTTGAAGTTGGTGTCACCGGGTGCGCGGTAGAACGCGGCCAGGTCGGTGCCGAGCGCCAGGCCGCCGTTCGGCAGCAGGCGGATGGAGTCGGCGGGTACGTCGGGGAGGTTGGCCGAGACGTCGGCCCAGGTTGCGCCGCCGTCGTGGCTCTCGAAGAGGTGACCGATGCCCGCGCCGGGGCCCTCGGTCCAGGACCGGGAGAAGCCGCTGAAGGCGACGAAGACGTGCTGGGCGTTGGCCGCGTCGACCGCGAAGCTGGACACGTACCGGTTGGGCAGGGTGCCGTCGACGGGCAGGTTGAGCTGGTGCCAGCCGGTGCCGTCGGCGTTGCCGACCGCGATGCCGCGGGTGAAGCCCTGGTTGTTGCAGGGGCCGCACCAACCGGCGTAGACCGTTCCACCGGAGGCGGCGACGGCGGTGGCCACGTGGCCGACACCGAGGTCGTAGGCACTGGTCCACTCGGAGCCGCTGCGGATGGCGAAGCCCTTGTCCTGCACCCAGACGTGCTGACCGCCGGCCACCCAGGTGTTGGTGTTCTTGGCGTCCGTGGTGATCGGCGCGATGAAGCGGGCGGCGCTGGCGGCCTTGTCCGGCGGGGCGACCTCGTAGGAGGTGGCCTTGGTGGGGTCGGTGGACCAGGCGCCGTTGTTGACGGCGCAGTTCTGGGTGACCCACATGTCGAGGTAGACGTACTCCTCGGCGATGTTGCAGCCGTTGTTCGGGTCGACGATGGTGTCGGCTCCGTCGCCGCCGAAGTCGGATCCCATCACCTTGTCGCCGGCGCGCAGGATGGACTCGCCGTTGTCCTGCAGACCGCCGCTGACGGCCACGCCGTGACCGGACGGGTCCTTGCCGATGCCGACCGAGTAGTACTGGAGGGTGTTGATGGTGCCGTCGTTGAGGGACTTCCAGTCCTTGGCGTGGCCGCCGGAGTCCACCGCACCGTTCAGCGGGCGGCTGTAGATGCCGCCGTCGTTGCCGACGTAGACCGAACTCTGGCCGTGGTAGCTGCCGATGGCGACGGCGTGCTGGTCGGAGTGGACGGTCGGCGAGCAGTCCCCGGTCTGCTTGGCCGGGTCGATGCTCCAGCACGGGAAGTTGAAGTTCCAGTACGGGCCTGGGGTGATCCAGCTGCTGCCGCCGTTCTTGGTCTCGAAGACCTCCTCGAGTCCGGCGTAGACGTGGTCAGCATTGTTCGGGTCGACCTGGAGGAACTGGTTGTACCAGGACTGGATACCGGGCTGGTAGCCGTCGCCCTGGAGCGCGGAGCCGGAGTTCCTCAACTTGTCCTTGTCCGCGATCAGCGTCCACGGACCCGACGGTGAGCCGGACTTGGAGACGTAGACGCCCTTCAGCCCGGTGTCCGGGTTGTGTGCCATGACGTCCGGGGACTGGTCGATCGCGTAGTAGCGCGAGCCGTCCGCCGAGCGGGCGAAGGTCACATTGCCGACGTTCGCGGCGTCGGTCGGCAGGTCGCCCAGCGAGGCGACGCGCTGCCAGGTGCCGTCGGCGGCCTTGCTGTAGAAGCCGTTGTAGGTGTCGCCACCGCGCCAACCGACCGCGAGAACGACCTTGGTCGGGTCCCTCGGATCGATCGCGATGTCGTTGGCGATGTTCTTGTACGGCGCGCTCGGGTCGGACGCCTTGGCACCGCCGGGCAGGTAGTCCGGGTTCGGCGCGAACTCCAGCGTCCACGGCCCGGACAGATCACTCGTCGAGTGGCTCCACACGCCGCGGCTGGTCGCCGCCCACACCCGGTCCCCACCGAAGCGCAGGGCGTGGATCGTGGTGGACTCCAGCTCGGCGCCGCCGACCCGCATACGCGGCTCGAACTCGCCGTGCTTCGGATCGGCGAGGACGTACACGCCGGTGCCGACGAAGGAGGTGGCGCCGGTGTTGGACTCGCCGGTGGCGTACCAGAGCCGCCCGGCGCCGTCGAGGCTCAGCGCGCCGGTGGACAGCGAGGGCAGTTTGTCGGAGATGGCCTGCCAGTGACCGCCACCGGTGCGGGAGCGGAAGACGCCACCGTTGGCGCCGCCGGCGTAGACGTAGCCCTCGTCGTCAGCCGCGATGCCGGTGATGCGACCGGTGACATCGCCCGCGCCGCCGCTGGAATTGGAGTTGACGTCGCGGTAACGCGGATCGTCAGAGTTGTACGGCTTGTTGGTGACCTGGCTCCAGCTGCCCGGGGTGTGGGCCATCGACTGCAGCTGCGCCCACGCGGCGCCGTACGCGCCGGGCGCGACCACACCGGGCGCGGTACGAGCCTCGGTGAACTGCGCCGTGGATTCCATCGAGTTGAAGGCCTCGTCGGCGCCGCCGTCATCGCCGCCGTCCTTGGCGGTGAGCATGGAGCTGAGGTGGCCGGGCGATCCGGTCTTGGCGGCGTGCTGGCGGGCGACGTCCGCAAGGTGGCGGGCCTGCCAGGGACGGGGCTTGGGTGCGGGCGCTGCGAGGGCCTGGTTGGCGGTGAGCCCGAGCGCGGTGAGCGTGACGGCGCTGATCAGCAGCCGTCGGCGATGCCTGTTGGACACGGTGCGGTGTTCCTCCCCGGGTAGCCGGACGCGGGTTTCGCGCGCCTCGGTGAGCAGTCGGAAGCTTTCCGGTTCGGGCCGTGCGAAGTGAAGGGGAAGTACGTAACGAATGGCTAAAAGCCTTGCTCGGTAACTGACTTGATATAAACCGGACATGATCTGTCCGGCGGCCGTCGAGATGCCTGGACAGCACCGGTGTGCTGGTTCGGCTTGGTCAGCGTCAGGTCATGGGTGAGAGGTTGGGGACGGTGTAGCGGGCGGGGCCAGCAATTGGTCCGCACGGTCCTCGGACGGCTCCGTCGTCGACTACGGCAGCGATGGCGTCGACGTCATGCACGCGGTGGAGCCGGGACACCGGCCGGCCAAGTCGTCGAGGAGTACGTCGGCGATCACTTCCTCGACCACGGCGGTGCGCAGTTCGGCCATCGCGTCGCTGAGTGCCGGGTCCCAGGGTGCGGGAGTGAGGCGCCCGGGATCGGGTCCTGCGGGGATCCGGGGCACGGCGGAGCGGTAGTCCTCGGCTGCCATGCGCCAGGGAACGGCACCGGTCTTGGCCAGGACGTGGGCGGCGATACGGATGCCCTCGCCGTCGAAGTCACCGTGGTAGTGCAGGGAGGCGCCGCATGCGGCGAGTTGGCGCAGCAGGTGGATCACGGCGGTGTTGGGCCAGCCGGAGGTGCAGACGAGGGGCGGGCAACTGGCGCCGAAGCGCCGGATGGCGAGGGCGAGCACGCTGGGGTTCTCGGCGATGTGCACCGGCCCTGCGGACCGGCCGAGTTCGCCGGGTGAGCGGAGTTGGGCGAGGGTGAGGCTGACGGCGTGTCCGGCGTCGGCACTGATGCGGGCGATCCGGGCGACCGGGCCGTCGCCGCCCAGTCGAAGGCCGGCGGCGAGCACGGTGCTGGAGAGTTCGTCGTCGGCCACGCCGGCCCTGCCCCAGAGCGCGCGCCGCCCCTGGGCGCTGTCCGGCATGTCGGTGCCGTACAGCACCGCCAGGGCGCGCAGGACGAGGGAGGACAACCGCGTCCCGTCGTCGAGGGCGTGGGAGTCACCGTCGAGGACTCGGGCGGCGAGGACCGGGAGCGGTTCCCCGTCGGACGGGAGTGCGGCGAGGACGGTCAGCGCGGAGGCCAGCAGGCTACGGGTCCGGTCGGGCGAGCCGTCGACGAGGCCGTTGGTCCGCAGGTGGGTGACCCACTCGGTGAGGGCAGGCTGGGTGGTGACCACCTCGTGACCGACCAGCCAGTCCCACAGGGCGGTGCGTTGGATCGAGTCGCGTTCACGCTCGGCGGCCCGATCACGGATCGGGCCGAGGATGGCGGTCACCACGTCCCGCACGGGCCGACCGCAGGCGTCCGCCACGGCGGCCTCCAGCTGGGCGAGTCGTATCGTCGGTTCGGCGCTGGGTAGCCGGTCGAGGCCGAGGAGGTCGGCGAGAGCCTCCCGGCCGGCGTCGTCGAGTGGCCCGACCCGCACACGGCTGACCGGCCGGCCGCTGGACAGGCGGTCGTGCACGGCATGCCAGAGGGGCAGGAGTCCGGGGAGGTCCAGAGTGTGACGGCTCGTCATTCCGGCTCTCCCGTAGCGGCGTCGTCGGGCAGCAGGTCGGTGCCCGTCCAGGTGAAGCGGGCGCTGGTGACGGCGTCGTCGCCGTCGGCGCCGGTGATCAGCTGATGGACGGCGATCCCGGAGAGCTCGCGGTAGGTGCACCACTCGTGGTCGGAGGTGAGTACCAGGTCGAGGTCGAGCGCCGCGAGCAGGGCGAAGACCTGGCCGCGGTTGATGGTGTCGACACCGACGAAGACCTCGTCGAGGAGGATCAGCCTCGGGGATTCCGGGACCGCCTCGTAGTGCGCGGCCACCGCGGCGAAGAGCGGGAGGTGGAGGGCGATGGCCTTCTCGCCGCCGGAGAGCGCGCCGTGGAGCTTCTTGGTGAGCAGCTGCCAGCCGGCGCCGTTGGCGCGGTCCAGCTTGACGACGAACTGGTGCCAGGCCGTGTAATCGAGGACCTCGGCGAGTTGCTCCTCCCAAGTGGCGGCGGTATTACGGGTCTTGGCTTCCTCGATGCGACCGCGGAAGAAGGCGTGCAGGGCCTCGCGGTCGGCCTCGGTGATCCTGGCCGGGTCCTTGAGCAGGAGTTCACGGGCCGTCCTGGTGCCGGCGGGCAGATCGGGGTGGATCTGCCAGACCAGGCGCACGGCCATCTTGGACGCGGTGCGGACACGTTCGAGGTGGCCGTTCATCCGCTCCACCAGCTCACCGGCCTGGCGGATGCGGGAGGCGAGGTGACGGCGGGTGTCACCGGTGAGGGTCTGGTCGAAGAGGTTCCGTTCGGCGGCGGTGATGTCGTCCTGGCTGCGGTCCCGGTCGCTGATGAGCGTGGCGAGGAGCCCGGTCGCGCCGGTCCGGACGCCGTCGACGGAAGCCGTGAAGACGTGGGTGTCCTCGTCGGCTTCGAGTTCGAGGTCGGCGCGGGTGCTGAGGCTCTGGTGGGCTCGGTGGACGGCTTCCGACAGGCGGTTGAGCGAATCGCCGAGGTTCCTGGTGCTGTGCGGCAGGTTCGGCCACTTGGCAGCGGTCTCCCGGGCCGCTTCGAGGGTGGCGCGGGTGCCGTCCTCGGCGGTGAGGGCGAGAGCGATGCCGGCGTCCTCGGGGAAGCCGAGGACGCACAGCCGCCGGAAGCGCTGGGCGGCTTCGTTGCGGGCGGCCACGGCCTGGTCCCGGCGGTCCGCGTCCTGGGCCATGGTCGCGCTCAGTGAACCGATTCGGCCTTCCAGGGCGATGAGTTCCCGGGTGCCGGAGTCGATCTCGCGGCGGGTCCGGCCGAGTGATTGCCGCAGGTCGCTGATGCGGGCGGCCACCTGACGGTAGTCCTCGCCGACGGTGCTCTCGACCGCTTCGAGCGCCGATCGGAGTCCTCGGGCGGCGGCCTCGGCCTGCTCGGCCTCGGCTGCGCTCTCCTCGGCCACGGCGCGGGACGCCTCGGCATGGGCGCGGGCGGCCTCCCAGGCTTGTCGGGTCGCCACCCACGCGAGGTGGGAGTCCAGCCAGACGTCGGCCTGTTCGCGCAACGCGTCGACCGCGGCGGTGGTGGTGTCCAGGGCGGTGCGCTCGGTCGGCAGGGCGTGCTCGGCGGAGGCGACCGCGAGCGCGCGCAGCGCGACGGCGACCGCGTCCTCCTGCCGAGCGAGGTGCTCGACGACCTCGCGTACGGCGTCCTCGCGGGCGCCCACCTCGGACTCCGAACGCTCCCAGGCGCGCTTGGCCTGGTCCACCTCGCGGTGGTGCGGTCGGGACTCGAGGTCGGCGCCGAGGCGCAACCGGCGGTCGGCGAGGACACGGAGCTCCGCGTCGAGCGCGGCGGCAGCAGCGTTGGCCTCGGCCAACCGGGCCGTGAGCTCGGCGATCCGGCGCTGCCTGGCGCGTTCCCGGGCCGCGGCGCCGATGTGGCTGGACTCCGGCTTGGCCCAGCTGCCGGTCGCGGCCGCGAGGCGCCAGCTGCCGTCCGCCCCGACGGCAGCCGGGTGGGCTGCGGGGAGCCTGGGCCCGTAGGCGATGCCCGCGAGCAGCTGCCGTACCCGGCTGACCGGCACCGGGCCGTCCGACTCCGGGCGCAGGACGTCGAGCAACGACGGGCCCGGTGCAGGGGTGGCTGATGCCGGGTCGGCGAGCGTGTCGTGGCCAGGGACGGTGATGCCGCCGTCGGGGGTCATCCAGGCGTCGAGCAGCCCCGCCGCTTCCAGGGCCGCTTCGATGCCGGCCTGGTCTGCGGGTGGCACGCCCGGTTGGAAGGCCAGCAGGCTCCACAGCGGCCCTCCTGCCATGGCCGACCGGACAGCCGTGCGGGTGTGCGGCGGGACGGGCGGGAGATCGGCCGCAGCGGCGGTGCGCTCCAGCTCCTCCGCGATCCGGTCACGCCTGGCGCGGGCGCTGTCCCGGGTGGCGCGAGCGGTGGTCTCGTCGGCGGTGATGTCGCTCTCGGCAGCGCGGGCGGCGGCCTCGACCAGGGCCAGGACGTCGGCCTCGGCGGCGGCGCGGGAGACGAGTTCCTCCGTGTCGTCGATGCGCAGTTCGGTGCAGTCGGCCGTCGCCCACTGGCGCAGCCGGTCGGCGTGGACGTCGACCGCGGTCTCGTAGTCGCGGGCGTTCAGGTCGCGGCACGTGATCGCCGCAGTCAGCCGGCCGCGGGCCTTGTCGAGGTGGTCCTCAGCTGCCGTGCGGTCCGCGACGGACCGCTCGTGGCGCTCGATGGCGGCGCGCACCTGGGCGATCTGGCCGTGCCGGGACGCCACCGCACCGCGCAACAGACGACGTGCGCCACGCCCCTGCTCCCCCGCGTCCGCGGCTGGGCTCGGCGCATTGTCGAGCATGGCCTGCACCTCGGTGCAGAGGGACTCCATGGCCGCACGCCGCGCCGCGCCCCTGGTGTCCTCCCGGGCCGCGCGGGTGTGCTCGGCGCGCCGCTCGGAGCGCAGCCGGGCCTCATCGGCACGGCCGGCGTCCTCGCCGGCCGTGCCGATCTTGCGGTCGGCGGCGGCACGCAGGCGGTCGGCGGTCTGGCCGGCGTGGTCGCTGCGGCGGCGGAGCTGGTCGAGTTCCTGGCCCTGCCGGTAGACCTCCGAGTCGAGCAGCCCCTCGATGGCGCCCTCGATCTCCTGCGCCGTGTGTTCGAGCTCTGCCTTCCCCAGGGTGCTCCGCTCGCGCTCGCGCAGGGCTTCGGCGTGCTCCTCCTCGCTCGTGCGGGCGATGCGGGTGAGGTTGTCCATCTCTGTGGTCGCGGAGATCTGCGCGCCCGCCGCGGCGCGCAGGACGCGCTGGGCATAGCCGCGCTGCTGGGCGGCCAGGGCGGTGGCTGCGGCGACCTCCTCGTCCAGGGTCTTCAGGTGCTCGCGCTGGCGGTCCAGGCGTTCGAAGCCTTCGGCGAGTTCGGTGATCTCGCCCTGGCCGAGCGGGGGCAGCGCCCGGGAGAGCAGCGAGGAGAGCAGCGACGGGTCCAGACGCTCGGAGAGCTTCGGGGTGCGGAGCTGGAGCAGAGCGGTGATCAGGGCGTCGTACCGCTGCTCGCTCAGGCCGGGGAAGAGCGTGGTCCGGACCGCGCTGCGATAGTCGGCCGACGATGCGTGGAGCTCGCCCTGGCCCCGCAGGGCCTCGGCCAGGGCGGCGCGGGTGAGCGGCTGGCCGGCGTCGTTGACCAGGGCGAGGCCGCCGGGGCGGTCGATCCGTGCGGTGGTGGTGAAGAAGTCGGCGGTGACACCGCTGGTGTGCACGCTGGCCTGGAGCCTGGCGCCGCAGCTGAACCAGACGGGATGACCGTCGCGGGTGTGGACGAACTCCAGCCAGACGTAGCCGACCCGGGTCCTGCCTGACGCACCCTCACCCATCAGGTTCCAGTGCATGGTGCGCTCGGAGCCGCCGAAGGTGGACAGCCGGTTGGGGCGCAGGCTGGCGTCGAGCAGGAACGGCAGCAGCACCTCGAGCGCCTTGGACTTGCCGGTGCCGTTCTGGCCCCTCAGCAGCAGGCGGCCCTGGTGGAAGGTGAAGGTCTCGTCGTAGTAGCGCCAGACGTTGAGGATGCCGGCCCTGGTCGGCTGCCACCGCGCCGGGCCGGCGTCCACGGTTCGGGATGCGGACGGCGGCGGGAGTTCCGTCACGGTCATCAGAAGGGATCCTCCCTGGTCATGATGCGGGGCTGTCGGCAGCGGTGGCGCGATAGCGGAAGGCCGCAGGCCGGGGGACCGTACGGTCGCCGACTCGGCGGGCCAGACCGAAGTCGGTCAGGACGCGGATGGCGTCGGCAGTCAGCCGCTGGGCTCCGTCCTCCGACTGGTAGCTCTTCGCCCACTGCGGGAAGCGGCGCAGCAGGTCGTGCGCCTCGGCAGTGAGCTGTTCCGGCGTCAGCCCGCCCGGAGCAGCCGTCAACGGTTCCAGCAGGAGCAGGGCGGCGACGCGGGCACTGGCGGAGTCGTCGGGGAACCGGCTGTCCGTGGCGATCCCGTCCGGGTCGACGAGCAGCAGGCCGTCGGCGCGCTCCTCCAGCAGGAAGCCGCCCTGCTCGGCCGCGCGTCGGACGATCTGACGGCCCGTCGGGGAGGTGAGGTAGGCCAGTTCGTCGGCGGAGAGCTCGTCGTGGTGGAGCACCGGGTCGTCGAACAGCCGGCGCAGTACCGAGTGCCGCAGTCGGAGGTTTCGCTGCGCCTCGGATGCGTCGGCACCGCCGTACCGCTGCTCCCGCACCGTCTCCCGCAGGAGTTCCTCGAAGCGCAGAGGTACCTCTTCGGCCGGTACGGCCAGCCGGGACGGCCCGACGGGTGCGGCGAGCAGGCGCATCAGCACCGTGGCGTCCACCCGGTAGAGCACCTTGGCGTCCGCCGAATCGACGAAGCTGTCCGTGACGCCGTCCACGGTGAGTAGCGCGCCGTGGGACTCCAGTAGCTTGATGACGTCCACGAAGGCCATGCGTTCGGGCTTGCTCGCCGTATCGAAAGGCGGCAGTGCCTCGTCGGTGGCGCAGGCCTGGACGATGCGGTCGGCGAGCAGACCGACGGTCGTCACCGGGATCGGCAGCAGCTCGGCCGCGACGACACACAGCAGGGTGTAGCGGCGGCGGTCGAACGGCGCCTTGCCCGAGCGCAGTCGGCGGGCGGGGCGGGAAGCGTCGAGGACGGTCCGGATCTTGAGCAGCCGCGCGTACCCCAGGCGCGGCTCCAGCACCAGCTGCCAGCCGCAGTGGTAGTCGAACCACTTCGTCAGCGGGTCCTGCCTGCGGCGGATCAGCTCGAAGCCGGACGGGTCGCCGCGCTCGGTGATCAGCGGTCGGCCGAGGAGCAGTCTGATGCCTCGGGCGACGTCCTCCCGCTCGGCCAGGACCAGCTGGTTGGCGAGGGTACTCATCCGCTCTCCTCTCGAACCCACGCCCGGCTGCTGCCGGGGCTGCGGATCTCCACCAGGTAGTCAGGTCCCTCCAGCCGTCCGTGAGACGTCCGCAGGACGGCTCGCCCACCGTCGGGGACTGGTCGCAGGACGATCTCGACGCGGCCGTCCAAGGTGACCGCCCGGCGCGCACCGCTGCCGTCCGGCCGTACTGCCAGCGCCCTGCCGAGGAGATCGAGCAGCCGCTCGAAGACGGCGTGGTCGAGCATGCCGAAGCCCGAGAGCCGGACAGGGCCGTCCGTGCCCAGGACGTCCCAGGCCGCTTCGAGTTCGGCCCGCTCCTTCCGGGCCCGCTCCGCGCGGGCCGCCTTGATCCCGCCGATGTCGCGCACCTTGCCCGTACGGGTGAACCGCTCGGTGCGTCCGCTGGTGCGCAGCAGGGCGGACACCCTGACCGGAGGGGCTTCGGCCCAGCCGTACGAGGAGGGCACCAACTCGGGGTCAGGATGGGCGAGGTGGGCGTGGCGAGCCGGTCCGAGGCCGAAGGCGGCCGACCACAGGCGGTGCAGGTCCTCCTCGGTGGGCGCGGCGGCGAACCAGCGAGCCAGTTCGCGGAAGTCCTGCGCGACGCTGGAGGACCGCCGACGCGACTCGGTGATCCGGTCGAGGACCTGAAGGAGCGTCACGATGGCGCGCCGCGCCACGTCGTGCAGCTGCTCCACGCGGGGTCGCGAGCCGTCTGCCGGTAGGAACCAGGCCTGCAGACCCTCCCAGCGCGCCCGGCGCCGCTCAAGCCAGTCCGGCGCGGGATCGCCGTCGGCGAGCGGCGGCAACTCGGCACCGTGAAGCGCTCGTTCGTGCAGCAGGCTCACGCCGCGCTGCTCGACCCGCTGCACGGCCGCGGCCACCGCCTGCCCGCGCTGGTCGAGGTTGAGGAGGAACTCCTGGAGGTAGGCCACCGTCGCGGCCTTGACCTCGCGGAAGGTCGCCAGGTCCGCGCCCTCGGCGCGCAGCAGGCGTTGCAGCTCGCCGTTGAACGCCTTGGTGTTCGCCAGCAGCGCCTCCAGGTGGCCCTCCAGTTCCTGCAGGGTGGTGAAGATCCGCCGGTCCGACGACGCCGGGTCGCCGAGCAGCACGTACAGCTCGTCGAGCCGATCGGTGACGGCCTCCAGCACGGCGGTCTGGAGCGCGCCCGTCGCGGCGAGCACGGACAGGGCGTGCTCCACCCCGGCGAGTGCGGCCTCGCCGCGCCGGGTCAGCGAGTACTGGAGGTTCCGGCGCTCGTACTCCTCGGCCGTGCGGTAGTTCTCCGCGTGGTTCTGGACGACGTCGAGCAGCTCCCAGGCGCGCAGCTGGCGCAGGGCGTCCTGCAGGTCGTCGTCGTGGATGGCGTCGAGCCAGCCCACCGACCGCAGGCGGGTGCGGACCTCGTCCAGCCCGAGTGCCGTCTCCAGCCGTTCGTTGGCCGCACCGAACGCCTGCAGGATCGCGCCGTAGAGCTCGGCCCTGTCCCCCGTCGTGAACCGGAACATCTCCGGCGGCACCCTGCGCAACGGCTCCCCTCCTCCCCGCCGGTCACCCCGTTTCCGGCTGGCACCACAGTACGCGGACGCACCGACAGCGCCGGCCGGGTTCTCCATGCCCGCGGCGGCCGGGGTGGGACCGCTCCCCATCACCCCAGCATCCACGGCCCGAGTATCTCAGTCCGCCCACCCTGAACAGCCACATGGGATTCCCGACCCACAACCGCCATCAGCGAGACGTACCACTCCGGTCGCTGACATCATCACCACGGGGCTTCCCACCGCCGAGTGGGAGCGGATCACCGAGGACCAGGTCGCGCGGCTGGTCCGTTTCGTGTTTGCGCGGATCCTCGACGTGGCCTCGTTCCACCGCCCGGCAACTCGGGCGCGATCTTGACCATCCTTCTTCCGTGCGCACCCTGCACTTCGCCCGCCGCCACGTCACCGCCCAGGCGGCGCTTCCCCCCTCCCGAATCGCCCGGGCCCGAACCCAGAGCCTGCGCGAGACCGCTGAACTACTCTTGCCCGTACGACGGTTGCGCGCCAACCCGCGCGTCATCGGACGCGGGATGTCCCACGGGTCCCCCGAACGCACCCGGCCCAGGGGTCAAGGTCCGGTCAAGGATTGGGCTGCGGGGCTGGTGGGCGCCTATCCTTATGGAGGTTTTAACAGGCACCTCGTTCGGTGAGGCGTCTTCACGGACACAGACCACTGATCCCATCGGTCGAGAGACACTCCGGATCAGGGCAGGTCTGTGCCCGGCTCAAGGGTTGCCCCCAAGTGGCTTCTCCGCATCTCGCGGGGACACGCCGTTAAGTGCCGGAACTCTGAAGAGTCGGGGTGCGCCGGGTACTTGTACCGGCTTCTCCTTGACGCGCCGCCGTGACGTCGGGTCGCGGCCGGGAACGGAAGGAGGCGAGATGGACAGTAGTCCGGGCCATAGTAGGCCCCTTCCCATGTCGTCCTCGTCATTCTTCCGCGGCCCAAAGCGGTCCCCCCTCCCCTGATCCGTCCCGTTCACGACGGCATCTCCGCCCGGTTCACGTCCGGGTGGGATGTGCCGCCGTGCGTGCGGCGCCGTTACGGCGGCCAGGAGGCGGCGGTGCACCCTTGGGCCTCCTGATGCCTCGTCACACCGAGGCAAGGGGGTGTTCATCGTGGCTGCCACCACTCTGTTCATGTCCGCTACGGCCCGTCTGCGCGGTCGCACGGTCGACGCCGAGCGCCGCTCCACCGCCTCACGAGCCGTCCGCACGTCGCTGGTGTCCCTGGCCGGGCTGATCGGCGGTCCGGTCGCCAACCAGGCCGGCCAGGAGGTGGGGCGCATCGTCGACGTGGTCGCCCGCCTCTACGGACCCGAGCCCTATCCGCCGGTCACCGGCCTGATCATCCGCATCGGGCGGCGACGCGCCTTCATCGCCGCCGACGCGATCGACAGGGTCCTCTCCGGGCAGGCGCGACTGCGCACCGCCCGCGTGGACCTGCGTGACTTCACCCGCCGCCCCGGCGAGGTGCTGCTCGCCCGAGACGTGATGGACCATCAGCTCGTCGACATCGACGGCATCCAGGTCACCCGCGCCGCCGATCTGTACCTGGCGCCGCTGGCCGACCGCACCGTCCTGGTCGGGGTGGACGTCTCCCTCTCCACCCTGCTGCGCCGCATCGGCCCCCGCCGCTGGCAGATCCGCCCCACCCCGGAACGCGTCCTGGACTGGCAGTCCGTCGCCCCGTTCGGCGAGCAGGCCATGCACGGGCCCGCCGAGGTGCGGCTGCGCGCGTCGCGTTCCGCGCTGCACCGCATGCGTCCGGCCGACCTCGCCGACATCCTCGAGGACCTCGGCCGACACGAACGGCAGCAGCTGCTGGACTGGCTGGAGCCGGAGCATGCCGCGGACGCGCTGGAGGAGATGGAACCGGCCGAGCTGGAGAACCTGCTCCGCGAAGCGCCGCCCGAGCACGCCGCCCGGCTGGTGGACGAGATGGAGCCGGACGAGGCCGCGGACGCCCTGCGCGACCTGCTCCCCGGCGAGCGCGAGACCCTGTTGGCACGCATGCCCGCCCCCGAGGCTGCCGAGCTGCGCACCCTGCTCACCCACCGCGAGGGCACCGCCGGCGGCGCGATGACCACCCTGCTGGTCACCGCCCGTCCCTCGCAGACGATCGCCGATGTGCGCGCGGAACTGGCCGCGCAGGCCGAGCACCGCACCGAGGTCGACGCAGTCGCCGTGCTGGACGACGATGACCGCCTGATCGGCGACATCCCGCTGTTCGACCTGGCGGTGGCCGAGGACACCGCGGTGGTCGCGGACCTGGTGGCCTGGCTCGCCCAGTTCGGCCCGCCGGTCACCGTGCGGCCCGACACCCGCCTGGCCGAGGCCGCCGACCACCTTGTCGCCGCCCGCGCCACCTCCCTGCTCGTCGTCGACCAGGACGCGCACCCACTTGGCCGGATCCTGGCCGACGACATCCTCGACGCCCTGCTGCCCGAGCGCGGGCGCCTGCACTTCCGGAGGCTTCTCAAGTGACCCGCGACCTCGACACCGTCACCGCGGCAGCCACCGCGCCGCCCGCCGTCGCAGCGCCTTCCCGCCGCAGAGGGCTGCGCCGTCTGGCCGCCGTCGCGATGGTCGCCGGCCCCGGCCTGGTGGCCGCGAACGCCGGGAACGACGCCGCCGGCATCGCCACCTACGCCTCGGCGGGCTCCCAGTTCACCTACGGGACGCTGTTCTTCATGGTGCTGGTCACCGTCGCCCTGGTGATGGTGCAGGAGATGGCGGTCCGGCTCGGCGCCCACACCGGCAAGGGTCTGGGCGCGCTGATCCGCGAGCAGTTCAGCCTCCGTCTGACCGCGCTCGCCGTCTTCTGCCTGCTGCTGGCCAACACCGGCCTGGTCGTCAGCGAGTTCGCCGGGATCGGCGCGGCGTTCGAGCTCCTCGGCGTTCCCAAGTGGGCGGTCATCCCGCCCTCCGCCGTCCTGTTGTGGTCCCTGGTGCTGTTCGGCTCGTACAAGTGGGCCGAGCGCATCTTCCTGGTCATGTCGCTGGCCTTCTTCGCCTACCCGGTCGCCATGGTCCTCGGTCACCCGAACTGGGGGCAGGTCGGCGAGCACCTCGTCGTGCCGCACATCGAGCCCAGCAAGGACTTCATCCTGCTGGCCGTCGCCCTGATCGGCACCACCGTCAGCCCCTACATGCAGTTCTACGCCGCCGCCGGTGTCGTCGACCGCGGAGCCAAGCCCGCCGACTACAAGCTGATCCGGGCCGACGCCGTCCTCGGCGCGGTGTTCGCCTGCCTGATCAGCCTGACCATCATCATCGCCACCGCTGCCGCGATCGGCGGCACCGGCCCCCTGGAGTCCGCCGCCCAGGCCGCTGAAGCCCTCAAGCCGGTCGCCGGGCCGAGCGCCGAGCTGCTGTTCGCGTTCGGACTGATCGGCGCCTCCGCGCTGGCCGGCGCCGTCGTTCCGCTCTCCGCCAGCTACGCCGTCGGCGAGGCCGCCGGCGTCGAACGCTCCGTCTCCCGCCGCTTCCGCGACGCCCCCCTGTTCCTCGGGCTGTTCACCGCCCAGATCGCCCTCGGCGCGATCGTCGCTCTCACCCCCGTCGATGTGATCCAGCTGCTGATCGGCACCCAGGTCCTGCAGGGCCTGATCAGCCCGGTCGTGCTCGTCTACCTCCTGGTCCTCACCAACCGCCGCTCCGTCCTGGGCGAGGCGGCCAACAGCCCCAGGTACCGCATCGCGGCCACCACCGTGGTCATCGGCGTGGCCGCCATGTCCACCATCCTGCTCGTCCAGACCGTCCTCGGCTGGTTCGGAGTCGGCTGAGCATCGTCCCGCCGGCACAGACCGCCTGGTGACCGAGCCCTACTGGTTCCAGCTGACCCGTCCCGGTTCACCTCCCGGCGACGGGGCCCCGACCACGGCCGATAGCATCGCGCACATGCTGGCGCTGCTCCACACATCGTCCGTCCACGTCCCGGTCTTCGACGCGCTTCGCGACCGCGACCACCCCGGCTTGCCCTTGCGGCACATCGTGTCCGAGGAGTTGCTGACGAGGGCCCGGACCGACGGGCCCGACGCCGTTGCGGGGGACATCGACAATGCGCTCGCCTCCACGGTCGCCGACGGGGCCGCTGCGGTGTTGTGCACCTGCTCGACGATCGGCGGCGTCGCGGAAACCCGTGCCGCGGCGTTGGGAGTGCCCGTGTTGCGCGTCGACCGTCCGATGGCGGCAGCCGCCGTCGCCGTTGCACCCGGCGGGGACCGGACCACCACACACATCGTCGTGATCGCCGCAGTGGCCGACACCGTGGTCCCGACAGTCGCCCTCATCGATGAGGAGGCCGCTCGATCCGACCGGTCGGTCACGGTGACGGCCGTCGTGGTCGACGGCGCTTGGGACCAGTTCGAACGAGGTGACCAGGCCGGCTATCTGACCGCGATCGCTGCCGCCGTCGAGGCCGTGGACGGCGCGGACGTCATCGTCCTCGCCCAGGCATCCATGGCAGGGGCCGCGAATCGGACCACGACCGCCGTACCGGTCCTGTCCAGCCCCGCTCCGGGACTCCGCGCCGCCGCTGCCGCCGCGTCATGCCCTGCCAGCAGAACCGAGTAGTCGACCGGCATACGTGCGCGCTTCGGTTCCGCCACCCTGCCCACCGACTGGAACGCTCACTGCCCGGAGGCCGTGACGGCGGCGGCGAACAGGGCTGGAGGTTCGCCGACGAGATCGACCCGGCGGCACACTCCACGAGTACCGACCTGCCGCTGCCGCCCGGACTTCGCGGATGAATGAATCGGCACCCGCAGTGTCAGCGGCACCGACGACGCCCCTCCGCACCACCACGCCGACTCCCGGACCCGCACGCTGCGCGCGCACCAGCGGCCGAAAGCGGCTCCGCCAGTGGCTCCCCACGCCCTGGGCAGCGCCTCAGCTCCAGTCGAAGGTCAACACTGCGAGCCGCTCGACGGGCTCGAAGAACAACAGGATTGAATCAGCGCCCGTTCCGCGGTAGTGCCAGCCCGGCACCGACGCCACGAAGCGGAACGGGTTCCCGGACGGACTGACCGGCCATGCGCTGTCGTCGTCGTACTCGATGTGGAACAGCTCGGGCCGGACCCAGTTCCCGTGAGGGTCCGCATCGCCGCCGAGTTGCTCCAACAGTGCCATGGCGTTGGGCCCAACGGACCGCAGGGACCCGTTGTCATGACGCATGAGCAGGACGCCCTCACGACGGAAGGCGTCCCGGTGCGCCAGGTAGCTGCGTCCCTCGGACTCGCAGTGCCCGTCGAGTTCCGCACGGAACCCGGGCCAGGGGTCGGGCAGCTCCTCGCGGGTCGTCGCTTGCACGAAGTAGCGCCGGTCGCCGAGCAAGCGGTAGCGGTCGTCCTCGATCGAGAACCCGAGCCAGTTGGTCTTCTGCAGGGGCGAGTGGAAGGCCTCGGTGTGGTCGCCGAGGTAGCCGCTCGCCGGTTCCAGCGGGCTGACCAGGTGGATCCAGCCGTGCCAGGCCGGGTCCACCCCGGCGAGATCGATCGAGATCAACGGGTGCAAGTGCTCTGCCAGTTCGACCTGGTCGGAAACGAACACGTCCGCGGGCTCAGGGTAGACCCGCAACTCGGTCCCGGCCGTCATGACATCTTCCCGCATTCGGAAACCTCCATCGCTCTCCCCTGGCGATCGGCCAGGCTGCCAGCACGTGTGATCGATCGAGGGAAAGTCAACCCTGCCCATCGGACACTCACGCCCATCCGCTCCCCGTCAGCCCGTCCCCACAGGTGACGGGACCACGGCGCTCATTCCCGAGATCGATTTTCGGTGTCGTTCCGGCTTCAACAGGCGTGGCCGAGTCGTAACTGCCGTGTCCCGGCTCACCGCCGCCGCCGTCGCGGAGCTCTCCACACGCCAACTCAACCGCTCACTCCTCGGCTGAAGCGGGTCAGTCGCATCAGTGTCGGGCGACAATCGTCGGGTGAATGAAGCCAGCGTGGTGCACGTTTTCCTCTCGTGGGGCCGGTTCTCCTCGTTTGAAGACATCCGCGACTACGTCGATCAGGGGCGGTCAGAGGACGGGGATGCGGAGCCATCCGTTTTCATGGGAGAGGCTGGGATTGCCGAGCTCGAACCGATGTGTGTCGAAGCCATCCACGCCCAGGACGACGGCCACCTCGCTCCGGTTGTCCCCGAGGTACTCCTTCGAGATGCCTCGTACGCTGACCAGTGGCTGCCACAAGTGGAGTCAACCGAGCTGGCCGACGCTGCGATCTGTGTCTTCGCTCCCAACGTGGTCACCAATCCGCACGGTACCTCTCTGCACTACCTCGGCCGGTTCGCCTATCGCGTCTGAGGGTCTCCCAGTGGGGGTGCAGGTCGAGATCGTCCCCGGCACCGGCCGCGCCCTCCCCGCTCACGACCCCGCGCTCGTCACCAGCCGGATCCTCACCGTTGGACCCCCGGTGCGAAGGGGCCGCGATCAGGCACGCGTCGGGCCGCCCACGGTGGCGGAGGGCGGACGGCATCCGCCGGTCGATCGTGGCCATCGCGCGGCGCGGGGCCTGCTGCCCGATCAGCACCGCGGTGTCGGCGTGCAGAGCCTCACAGATCTTCAGAAGCGACGGCACTCCCAGCGTGCCGCTCGGGGCGGCCGGATCCTGCCGTTCGGCCGCGTATGCGGCCCCGCGCACGCGGGGATGGCCCCTACGCCTTCTCGAACCGCCTACGCTGTGCCGAGGAGAGGAGACGAGTTGATGAGCACTGCCCCCGCCACGCCTGGCGACTACAGCCGTGTACCGGATCCGGAACGTGCGCTGAAGTACGCCGTACAGCACATCGCCGGTGACCGCGCCGAGATCGTCGAGGGAGTCATCACCCCCATGTCGCCGTCCTGGGCGCACGAGAACGCCACCGATCTGATCCGGGAGCAGATCGGCCCGCGCATGCGCGAACTCGGCCTACGTGCCGGCTCCGGCAACCTCGACCTGCCCGGCAGCGAGAACTGGTACATCCCCGACATGGCCGTCGTCCCCGCCGAACTCGCCAAGACCGAAGGCGCACTCCTGCCCGACCAGACGGTACTTGTAGTGGAGGTCACCTCTCCCTCCAACAGCGACACCGACCGTACCGTCAAACGCCGCCGTTACGCGCAGTACGGTGCCCCGCTCTACCTGCTGGTGGACCGACAGGAGAACTCCTGCACCCTGTTCTCCCAGCCCGCACGACTCGGCTACACCCGCGTGGAAGGCCCGCACCCGTTCGGTATTCCGGTGCGCCTGCCGGAGCCGTTCGATCTCGATCTCGACACCAGCGATTTCTGAGCACCTCCCTGATTTGGACGGCCCCGCGGACGCGGGGATGGTCCCCTTGGCGCGGGCCGGGAGTCGGTGCCCGCCTAAGCGGTGGGCCGGATCTCCGCCAGGATGCCCTCCGCCCCCTCCTCCAGTACCCGACCAGCTCTCCGACCCTCCTGGCCACGGCATTGCGATCACTACACAAGACGCTATCCGGAGCGACCGCAGCTTCCTTGGACTTCGGTGCGGAGTTGACTACGAGTGCGCATCAGGATCCGGCCGAGCATGTTCTTGCCGGTTCCGGTCCTCCCGCGTCCCCAGTAGTGGTCGGTGGTGGTGTCCTCGACGATCTCTTCGTCGGCGGTGGACAACAGGATGTCGCGGATGTCGGCATGCGTCCGGAACTTGGTCGTCACGGCACGGCGCATCACGTCGTCCTTGACACGGTCCCAGTCCCGCCGCAGCGGTTTGGACGGGTCACGGCCCAACTCGGCTGCACGCAATGGCGTGCGGGCCCGGCGGATCAGATCAGCATGGCGGGTGCCGATGAACTTCTGGGCCTGGAAGTAGTGCTCCGAGGTTGGCCATAGGTGCCCGTCGAGCTCCAGGCTGTGCGCAGAGAAATTGGAGAAGCAACCGTAGGGGACCTCGTCGGCACCGTAGAAGTAGATCGTCATCCGAGCCTCGTGGCAGTTGCGGGAACCCGCACGGTCTCAGCGCTGGGCTGCACTCGCAACCGGTTTTGCCCGCCCTCCCCTCGGCCCGAGCGGGTGGCATCCGCGACGGGCTGGTAGGAGCAGCCGAGCCGCAGGACCTGGAGCAGTTCGTCGAGGACGGTCCGGTCGCCGTCCTGGCGTGCGGCGCCGCTCACTGGTGACTCATGACGCCTTCCGCGAGCGGCGCGAACAGCATGTTCCAGTTGCCTGTCCACTCGTCGGGTCGCGCCTGTGCCCCGTGCTCGTGGGGAGGCCGCGGCGGGCCCGTCAGCGCTCTCGGCCCGCCTTCCCCCAGGCTTCGGTGAACAGGGTCGGCAGCGGCCGGGTGGGCACCACCGCCGCGTGGGCCGCGGAGGCGCGCTCGGCGGGGTACGGCAGCAGGGCAAGCTTGGCTGCCTCCAGCGGAAGCCGGGGTGCCTTGAGCTCCGCCCAGGCTCCGGGGACGAAGAGCTGCCGTCCGGCCCGCGCCCGGGTGGTCCGCAGCACCAGGCCGGTCGCCGCCAGGCTCTCCCCTGCCTTCCTCAGCGCCGCTGCGGACCAACTCGTCCACTGCTTCACCCGGCGGTCGGTCGGGTCGGGCAGGGCCAGCAGCATCAGGTAGAGCGCAGCCGCGTCCACCGGCAGTCCGCAGACCTCGGCGCACTCGGCCACCAGCTCGGGCACGCTGCAGCGCGGGTCCTGCTCCCAGCCGGGGCTGCAAATGGAGTCCCCCGCGAGGTGGGCGGCCAGCTCGGTCAGGCCGCCGGAGAGCAGCAGCCGCAGGTCGGCCAGCGCGGGCAGGCCCGAGCCGGACGGCTGCCAGTGCGACGGCAGCAGTGGCTCCGGGCAGGCAGCAACCGGTGCACCACTCGCGCCAGTTCGCGCTCCGGGTCGAGGCCGGCAGTCCGCGCCGTCCGCCGGATGTCCCGGGCATTGACCTCCTTGATCCGGGCCCGCAGCGCGGTGTCCCTCAGCGCGCCGACCGCGTCGAACGCCGTGTAGCGGTCGGCCAGCCAGTCCTGGTCGCACGGCTCGGTGAGGCTGCGCTCAGCGGCCCGGGCCCGGGCGAAGTACGCGACCGCGGCCGCGCTCTCACGGTTTTCGAGGCACCGGTCGGCCAGCCCGTCCAGGAAGCAGCGCAGCAGCGCGGGTTCGGCCTTGGCGAGCTCCCGGAAGACCGCGTCGAGATCGTGCTTCAGGTACCGCTGCCAGCCGGCCGTCTCCCGTTCGAAGCGCTCGACGAAGTGCAGCACCGCCTCCGCCCGGCCGGGGTGCTCGGCCAGCGCGGACTCGGGGAACGGTATCGGCCCCCGGTCCGGCAGCGCGGTGTCAGCCGTGCCGATGAGCTCCCACCCCTGGTGGGCCATCAGACGGTCGCGATGGCGGCCCGCGTCGGCACCGGTGAGCAGCACCCGGACCTCGTCGGGCGGCAGTGCCGGGTGGACGTACGAACGGGCCACCAGGGTGCCGCACTCGGGGGTCGCGTTCTGGAGGCGCTGGAGGCATGGGGACACGTGGCCGAACGAGCTTCCTGGACAGGCGGCTACACCGAAGATCCGCCGTTCTGACTCGGGGACGCGCAGTGCCTTCAAACCGCCCGCTGATCACCGCGCGTCATCACACGACACAAGCTGAGCCAGAACCGGGTCGACCTGGGCTTGGTCCGCTTCGACGGACCGGGCACGCGGTACCGGACACTGCCCACCAGGCGGCCGCGCCCCAGGCCGCCTCGTGCCGCCAACTCCCGTAATCCTCCGGTGAAATGACTTCAGGAAGCCGTTGCGCCAGCCGGTACCGGCTGTGGAGCGCCTCCCGGGCCGCCGCCGGTGGCAGGGCGTGGGCACGGAAGTCGCGGATCAGCCGGGCATCGCCCCAGCCGTAACCGACTCCCTGGCGGGCTACTGACCGGAGGTGTTCGCGCACCCGGCACCGCCTCACCGCCTCCGGTGCGAACACCAGCGTGTACGAGGAGAGTTCGGCTCGTCGGCAGAGCTCGACCTCGTCACCACCGCCCGCGTACTCCTCAGGCGGCGCGGTGACCGCGGATCGGTCGGGCCTGCCGTTCTCAGAGGTAGCGCCGCCGGTGTCGGAGCGTCCCGGCGATCCGGCCGGCGCGGAGCGCCAGGACGGCGAGCCAGGCGCCGCGGCTCTCCGGTGAGGCGGCCAGGTCCCGTGCGTGGAGCAGCAGGCCCCACCACGCCCTGGCGGCCTCGGCGGGCCGGGAGCGGGGCATCCCGTGCGGGCCGAAGTCCCGGTAGAGCTTGGCGTGCGATCTGCCGTAGCGGTACTGCTGGTGGACGATGGCGCGCGGTTCGGCGCGGAGCCGGTAGTGCACGACGGCGTCCGGCGCGAAGTCCAGGCGGTATCCGGCCAGTTGCGCCCGCCAGAAGAACTCCACGTCGTCGGAGCCGTAGCGGTAGCTTTCGTCGAATCCGCCGAGTCGTCTCCACAGCTCCTTGTGGAACCCGCAGTTGGCGCCCAGTGGATAGGGCAGGAAGCCGAAGGTGTCGAGCAGCCGGTCGGCCCCGCGCGGCGGGCGCGCGGCGAGTGCCACGGAGCCGTTGAGCATGCGGCGCTCCATCGAGCCGCCGACGGCCGGACTGGTCCGCAGGGTCTCCACCATGGCGGTCATCCAGTCGGGGGCGACGAGGTCGTCCGCGTCGCAGCAGAGCACCAGTTCGCCCCTCGCGTGCCGGCAACCGATGTTGCGCGCGTGGTTCGCGCCGCCGCTCGCCGGAGCGCTGACCACCTTCAGCTGCGGCATCCTGAGCTGCCAGGACCGGAGTACCTCGCCGGTGCCGTCGTGCGAACCGTTGTCGACCACGACGACCTCCCACGGTCCCGGGTAGGTCTGCCGCCACAGCGCCGCGAGTTGCGAGGCGATGGTCGCCGCGGCGTTGCGCGCGGGGATCACGACCGAGACCGTCCCGGCTCCGGGTGGCCTCTCGGCTTTCTCGGCCTCGTTCAACTGCTGCGCTTCCGACATGGAGTCATACTGCGCCGCCGCCGGGCCATACCGCGCGGATCACCGCCGGGGTGTCCCGCAGATCGGGCAGGACGGACTCCGCTCCCGCCGCCCGCAGTTCGGCCGCGCCGGTCGTCCCCGAGGCGACGGCGACCACGCGGGCCCCGCCGTCCCGGCCCGCTGCCACGTCCCGTACGGTGTCGCCGATCAGGACGGTGTTGCCGGCGTCGAAGACGCGGCCGTGGACGGCCGCGGCACGGCGCCGGGCGACGGCGACCAGGGCGGCCCGTTCGACCGCGTCGTCCCCGTAGGCGCCGACCTCCTGGTCCACCAGCTCGTCGAGTCCGAAGACGCCGAGCTTCAGGGCGGCGTTCGCGCGCAGGTTCCCGGTCAGCACGGACTGGACGACGCCCTCGCGCGTGCCCAGCGCGGTGAGGGTTTCGCGGGCACCGGGCAGGACCCGTCCGACGGCTTCGAGTTCTGCGGCCTTGTGGCGGAGCTCCTGGACCAGCACCTCGGCCAACCGGTGCCGCGGGGCCGGTCCGAGTCCGTTCCGGCGGAACAACTCGTCCATGATGTCCCGTTCGGTCCGACCCGAGATGTCCACCTGGTGGACCGCGGGGCGGCCGGTGAGCCGTTCGAAGGCGCGCGGGTAGATCTCGGCGCACCCGGGGACGCTGGAGATCAGGGTGCCGTCGATGTCCCACAGCAGCAGGGTCGCCGTCACGTGCCCGCCCCCCGCTGCCCGGCGCCGGCCAGGGCAGTGGCCTCGAACGGCCCGCGTCGCGCGACGCAGGACGCACTGCGGCGGGCCGCGAACTCCAGCGCCTCCCAGGTCCGCGAGCCGGAGCCGAGCGCGAACGTCAGCGCGGCGGCGAAGTTGTCGCCGACGCCGTAGGTGTCCACCACCGGCCCGGGGGCCTCGATCGCCGGGTAGCGCCGCGCGGGTTCACCGCGGCGGACGAACCGCCCGCCCCGGACACCCTCGGTGCTGACCAGCAGTTCAGGCGGTTCCGCCAGCAGCGTGTGGTCGTAGCGCTCGGCCGGGTCGTGCGCGCTGCCGACCATGGCGTCGACCACCACCCCCGACCGCGACACCGTCGCGAGCTCCCGCGAGGTCACCACCAGGACCGCCGCCTGCCGGGCCGCCCGCAGCACGGCGGTGTCTCCGGCGGTGAAGAACACCGCGTCGAAACCGGCCAGTTCCCGCCAGTCCAACGCGTCACCCCCGGCCGGCTCCAGCCGTTCGCCGAGGGTGACGGTGGTGCGTTCCCCGGAGCCGTCGACCATGCTCACCGCCTCGCGGGTCCGCCCCTGGCGGGGTGCGGCCAGCACCCGTACGCCCCGCCGTTCCAGCTCGGTACGCGAGCTGTGCCCGGCGTCGTCGTCGCCCAGGGCGGTGAAGAAGGTGCAGCCGCCTGCGAGTTCCGCCAGCCCCACGGCGGCCACCGCGCCACCGCCCGCCGGGCCCTGCCAGAGCGGATCCGCGTGGATCACGTCACCGGGGAGCGGCACCGTCTCGACCCGGGCGATGGTGGTCCATTCGACATGTCCCACCACCGCCACCCGGAACCGGTCGGGCCCGGTGGGCCGGCGCAACGGCGTATCGCACAGAAGAGCGTCCTCGTCCATCAGTTCGTCGACTCCCGTACTGGACCCGGGAGAACCGGGCGCGGGAAAAGCACACGTCTGCTCGGGCACCGGACGTGATCGGACACGTCGTCGCCCGAGTGTGACACCCCGTCGCACCGCCGGGAAGAACACCTCGGCGATTCGGCCGGATCGCCACCCGCCGGGCCGATCCCTTGTTCCGGGACGGGTAGGCGTTCCGGGCCGACCGAACGCCTACGCACTCTTCCCTTCCCGTGGCGCACCTGCCTAGCCTGTCACTCG
This sequence comes from Kitasatospora sp. NPDC001175, assembly GCF_053598215.1. NCBI lineage: Bacteria > Bacillati > Actinomycetota > Actinomycetes > Kitasatosporales > Streptomycetaceae > Kitasatospora > Kitasatospora sp. NPDC001175. The sequence continues at coordinate 35,323 of NZ_JBSFJU010000027.1, forward strand.
CCGGTCGCCGGGCCCCGGGGATCCCGCACGACCGGACACCCGCGCCACACAGACCGCACCGCTGCACGTCCCAACAGTCCGTACCGAGTTGGACGGAGAGCCGCGTGAAGTCTTCCCTCGTGCTACCCGAAACGGAATCATCCAGTTCGTCCACGGTCCGTGCGGTCCTCTTCGACTTCGACGGGACGCTGTGGGATCCGGAGCCGGACATCTTCCGCGCCCACGCCGAGATCTTCCTGGAATTCGGCGGACGGCTCTCCGCGGAGCTGTGGTCCTCGGTCGTCGGAACGATCGGGTTCGATCTGTGGGCGCAGCTGGAACAGTTCACCGGAAGGCCGGTGGACCGGCGGGCCCTGCAGGACCGGGTCCGCCGCCGGGAGCGCGAACTGCTCGGCAGACTGCGCGGCCGGCCCGGGGTGCACTCCGTCCTGCGGACGATCGACGCGCTGGGCGTCTCCCGGGCCATCGTCAGCAACTCGACCCGGAACTGGATCGCCCGGTACGCGCGGCAGTGCGGCTTATGGGAGGGGTGGAGCACGGTGCGGTGCGCCGACGGTGACCTCTCCCGCGCGAAGCCGGAGCCGGACCTGTACGTCGAGGCCCTCGACGTGCTGGGGGTACCCGCCGAGCAGGCGGTGGCCTTCGAGGACACGCCGAGCGGCCTGCGTGCCGCGAAGCGGGCCGGGATCCGGTGCGTCGCGGTGCCCAACCCGATGACCGCCGGGCTCGATCTGGGCGAGGCCGATCTGCGCTGCGACTCCTTCGAGCAGCTCGACCTGCCCGCGCTCCTCGGACCGCTCCCCCAGGGCCCCGCCCGGCCGGACCGCACCGGTCCGCTGCCGCTCACCCGGTGAGTGTGCCCGTCCCCGCGAAACCGCCGACCTGCCGGAGGCAGAGCTCATGACGCATGCCGACCCCGAATCACCGGTCGCCCGCCCTACTCCCGTGTCCGCGCAGGACGTGGGGAACGTCCTGGACCACTACTACTACCTGCCGGACAAGCTCCGGGTGGTCGCCGGTGAGGGCGTCTACCTCTACTCCGACGACGGACGGCGCTATCTCGACTGCTCCGCCGGGACGTTCAACCTGAGCCTCGGCTACGCCCACCCCGAGATCGTAGAGACGGTTCGCGAGCAGGCCGCCAATCTGATCCACGTCACCTCCAAGTTCCAGACCGGCCCGCTGAACGACCTGGTGGCGAAGCTGGCCGAGGTCTCTCCGCCGAACCTCACCCGGGTGCACCTGAAGTCGGCCAGCGGCTCCGACGCCAACGAGGGGGCCGTCAAGATCGCCCAGGCGCACACCGGGAAGTCCGACGTGGTCACGCTCTTCCGCGGCCACCTCGGCCAGACGCTGGCGATGATCGGCGCCTCGGGCGCGGCCTTCCGCCGGACCCCCTTCCCGTCGATGCTGCCCGGCGTCGTGCACGTCCCCGACCCGCACTGCCTGCGCTGCTTCTACAAGCAGGAGCGGGCCACCTGCGGCCTGCTCTGCGTCGAGCGGATCAACGACTTCATCGACTACGCCAGCACCGGCCGGGTGGCCTGCGTGGTGCTGGAGCCGATCAGCGGCAACGGCGGCAACGTGGTGCCGCCGGACGGCTACCTCCAAGCGCTCAAGGACCTGTGCGAGGAGCGCGGGATCATCCTGGTCTTCGACGAGATCCAGACCGGGTTCGGCCGCACCGGGCAGATGTTCGCCGCCGACCACTTCGGGGTCGCCCCGCACATGATGACGTTCGGGAAGGGACTCGGCGGCTCGGGCATGCCGATCGCCGGCATCCTCACCGAGGACCGGCTGACCGGCGTGGCGGGGCACCACATCAACTCCACCTTCGGCGGCAACGTGCTGGCCGCCGCCGCGGCCGTGAAGACCATCGAGGTGATCGGCCGTCCCGGGTTCCTGGAGAACGTCCGGGCGGTGGGCGCGCACGTGACGGCCCGGCTGCGCGAACTGGCCGCCAAGGTGCCGTTCGTGCAGGAGGTGCGCGGTGTGGGCCTGATGATCGGCATCGACATCGTGGACCGCACCGGACGCCCGGACGCCAGGCTGACCAACCACCTGGCCGAACTCGGCCTGGAGCAGGGACTGTTGCTGCGGACGTCGCTGTACGGGCACGGCAACGTGCTGAAGGTTCGACCGGCACTGATCATGACTATGCGGGAGGCGGACGAGATGTGTGACCTGCTGGAGCGACTGTTCCTCTCGGTCGCATGAGGGCGCTGGTGCAGGGCCTGTCCCGGCGGATCCGGGCGGCCGTCAACAGCGGCCGGGAGAGCGTCGGCAGCCGCTACGTCGCGGGCACCGCGATGGGCGGCGACGCCGAGTTCCCCGTCGACGTCCTCGCCGAACGGGCCGCCTGGGACTACCTGCGTGAGCAGGGCGCACCCGTCGCGGTCTACACCGAGAGCGAGGGCCTGCGCACCATCGGCTCACGGCCCCGGCACGTGCTGGTCATCGACCCCATCGACGGCACCAGGGGCGCCGCCGCCGACCTGGAGATGGCCTGCGTCTCCATCGCCGCGGCCCGCTTCACCGAGTCGCCCACCATCGGCGACATCGAGTACGCCGTGCTCCAGGAGCTGAAGACGGGCAACTGGCTGTACGCCGACGTCCACGGCAGCGGGATCGAGACCGGCGGCTTCCGCACCCCGGTGCCCCGGCTGTCGGCCACCGAGGACCTCGAGCGGATGTTCTGGTCGCTGGAGTTCAACGGCCACCCGGCACACCTGATGCTCGGCGCCTACGGCCACCTGGTCGACGCCTCGGCCAACCGGGGCGGCGTGTACGTGTTCAACAGCGCGTCCTTCTCCATCTCCCGGATCATCACCGGCCAGATGGACGCCTACGTCGACATCGGCAACCGGCTGCTCCGCGACCGCCCCGAGACCGAGTCCGAGTTCCGCCGGGTCGGCCACGGCAGCATCCTGCACCTGTTCCCGTACGACATCGCGGCTTCGGTCTTCCTGGCGGAGCGGGCCGGGGTCACCATCACCGACGCCTACGGCGGCTCGCTGCGCGACACCCTGCTGCTGGACATCGGCCCGGCCAACCAGCGCTCGTGCATCGCCGCCTGCACGGCGAAGCTGCACGCCGCGCTGATCGAGTCCATCCGCTGGTAGCCGGACCGAGGACGCTCCGGGGCCCGTCCGCCGGAGCGTCCGCAGGGACGCCACAGCACGACCGGGGCGGAGGTTCCCGCCGTCCCGCCCCGGGACGAGGAGGCAACGCCGTTGACCGACGTCCGGTACACCGACGTCCAGCACATCGACCTACCCTTCGGTCCCCCGGCCGGCGGGTGGACCGACGAGAGCGCCCTGGCGGCCGTCGCCGGCGCACTCGGTCTGAGCGTCGGCGACGAGATCCTCGACGGCGGCTCCCCCGCCCGGGTGTACCGGGCCGGCACGGCGTCCGGGGAGGCCCTGGTGGTCAAGGTCCTGGTGGCCGGGGACGGCGTCGTGGACGGCCACGACCTGACCTCGTTCCGGCACAAGCTGCGCCAGATCGAGCTGATCCGGGCCGGCGCGCCACGGCTGGCCGCGCACTACCTCCCGATCGTGCACGCCCTCGACGGCGACACCTGGTCGGCCTGCACCACGCCCTACTACGCCTCCGAGGATCTCGCGGCCCCGCTGCGCGGTCCGTCCGACGGAGCGGAGACCTTCTTCCGCCGGTACACGGCGGTCGTCCGGGCCCTGGTCCTCGACGGTTACGCCGTTCACGCCGTCCCGGCCCCGGCCGGCCACCTGGCCGCGATCACGGTGGGGCGCTTCCTGCGCCGGCTGCCCGTGCTGCGCGGGGCGCTGCCCGCCGAGTTGCTCGACGCCGACCGGTTCGTCGTCAACGGCGTACCGTGCGACGCCCCGCGGCTGGTGCTGGATCGACTGACGGCCCGTCACTCGGATCGGCTCGCCCGGATGGCGCCGGTCCGGCTGATGCTCCCCGCGCACGGGGACGCCAACACGCGCAATCTGCTGCTCCGCGAACTCCCGGGTACGGATGCCGAGTTCCGGATCATCGACCCGCGCGGCGCCACCGACCCCTGGGACCCGGTCTACGACCTGGCGAAGACCCTGTTCAGCCTCAGCGTGTGGGACCCGGGACTGAGACTCGGCTTCTCGGTGCGCCGCTCGGGACGCGGGGAGTACGAGGTGGGCTTCCGGCAGCAGGTGTTCCCGGGGTACCGCGCGGCGATCCACCGGTTCCTGCCGTTCCTGAGGGCCACCGACGGGCTGGCCGAGCTGTTCGAGGACGATCCGCACTGGCTGGAACGGCTGCTGCTGCTCCACGATCTCCACGTACTGGCGGAGGCCCCGTGCCGGCTCTCGGACCCGAAACCCAAGCCCGACGTGCGGGGTGCGAACTCCACGCCGGCGGAACTCGCCCTCGGCCACTACCTCCTCGGCGCTCTGCTGATCAACGATCTGGACGTGCAGCTCGGCCGGCCCGGCGAGCTGGACGCGGATCGCCACCTCGCGCTGGTGGCCGACCACCTGCCGGGCGGATGACGGGTGCCGCGCCGACCACGGCACCCGTCCGGCGCGCCCGTCAGCCGGTCGCGTCCGCCGCCAGGTGGGCGAGTGCGCTGTCCAGGTCCGGCCCCTCCAGGGAGTGCCGGGCGCTCCTGAGCACCAGCCGGGGCGGACGCCGGCAGTCGGGATGGATCTCCCGGTCGCGCACCGGCACCACCCGCGTGGGCAGGCCGAGCGCCCGCTGGACCCGCGACATCAGCTCGAACCTGGTCACCACCTCCCTGCCGCCGTAGTGCACCACCCCGGTGCGGTCCCAGAGCCGGGTCAGCGCCGGGGCGAGGCTCGGCAGGTACAGCGGCGCGCAGACCAGATCCGTCTGGGCGGCGGTCCTCGGCCCGGCCATCCGCGCCAGGAAGGTGTCCGCCCAGGGACTGCGTCCGAAGACCAGCGGAATGCGCACCACCAGGTGGGTGCCGTCCGCGAGCAGCAGGTCCTCGGCGGCCGCCTTGGTCCGGCCGTAGACGTTCACCGGGGACCTGGGGTCGTCCTCGGTGTACCGCGGCCGGGTGCCGTCGAAGACGTTGTCACTGGAGAGGAGGAGCAGTTTGGCCGCCGAGCCCCGCAGCGAGTCCAGCAGCACCTCGACCGGCCGGACGTTCAGCGCGTGGGCCAGCACGGGATCGCTCTCCGCCGCTTCCAGCGGCACCAGTCCGGCCGCGTGGACGACGAGATCGAACCCGCCCTCGCCCGCCAGCAGGGCGAGGGCCCGCTCGTCCCGCAGGTCGAGCGGCACCAGCCCGGGAACCCGGCGGGTGGCGAAGGTGCCGACCACCTCGTGCCGGTCGGCCAGGGCGGTCCACAGACCGCCGCCCACGAACCCCGAAGCACCGAGCAGCAGGATCCTCATGCAGTGACCTGATGAATCGTCATAAACAGCTCCCATCAAGGGCATTGAGCCGGTCATGTGGTCGCGCGATGCGATGACACCACGCGGGCCCGCCCTGGGGGAAGAGGGGAGGAGCCGGATGAAAGCGCTCACGTTCGAGAAGGCGGGCCGGGTGGCCCTCCAGGACCGCCCGGTGCCGGTGCCCGCGGCCGACGAGGTCCTGGTCAAGGTCGCGGTCACCGGAGTCTGCGGGACGGACCGGCTGATCGTGCTCGGCGGCTTCCCCGCCAAGCCCGGTGTGATCCTCGGGCACGAGGCGGCCGGCGAGGTGGCCGCGGTCGGGGCCGCGGTCACCTCGCTCGTGCCCGGCGACCGGGTGGTGATCAACCCGACCTCCTACTGCTGGCAGTGCCGCACCTGTCGACGGGGGCTGCCGGCCCACTGCGAGGCCAAGGACGGCCGGGAGATCGGGGTCGACCGCGACGGGACGATGGCCGAGTACGTCGTCCTGCCCGAGCGTTTCGTGCACCGCCTGCCGGCATCGATGTCCTACCGGCGCGCCGCTCTGGTGGAACCGCTGGCCTGCGTACTGAACAACCTGGCCGCGGCCGGGCCGCGCCCGGACGACCGGATCCTGGTGATCGGCGCCGGCCCGATCGGCGCACTGTGCGCGCTGGTCCTCGCCAGGCGCGGCGCCAGGGTGGCACTGACCGACCGCGACCCGCTCCGCCTGGAACTGGCCGAATCCCTGCTGCCGCGCCAGGTCCGGGTACTGGCCACGGAGGAGACCGGCCCGGGCACTCCCGCCCCAGACACCGTCATCGACACCACCGGCACCCTGCCGAACGGCGTCCTGAGCACGCTGGCAGCGGCGGGCACCGTGGTGGTGATGGGCGAACGGGAGACGGCCGTCGCCGAGGTACCGTTGCGGTACCTGGTGACCCGGGGCATCCGGTTGGTGGGCGCCGGACCGTACCGGCCGGCCGACTTCGAGCTCGCGCTCGACCTGGCGGCCGACCTGCCGCTCGACTCCCTGGTCACCCACGTGCTCCCGCTGGACCGGTACGCCGAGGCCCTGGCCCTGCTGGCCGCCGCACCCGCCGGACCGCAGCCGGCGGGCGACCCGGGCGACCCGGGCGACCCGCCCACCGGATACGGTGCGCTCAAGGTGCTGCTGGCCTCGGACGAGCGGATGGCGCCGTGACGGGCGAACCGGGCGCGGCCCGGGCCGCCATGGTGGGCGGGGCCCTCTGGCTCGACGGCGGTCCGCGGTTCCTGATCGCCGGCGAGTACCCGTACTACCGGGATGCTCCCGAACGGTGGGCGGCCAAGCTGCGGGCCATCCGCGCGGCCGGGATCGAGGCGGTCACCTGCTACGTGCCCTGGCGGCACCACGAGGTCACCGACGGCGGCGGCCGGCACTTCCGGTTCGCCGGGGACGGCAACCGCGACCTGGTCGGCTTCCTGGAGCTGGTCGCCGCCACCGGGCTGCTCGCGGTGCCGAAACCGGGCCCGTTCGTCCACGCCGAACTGCCCTTCGGCGGGCTGCCCGACCGGCTCAGCCCCACCGCCACCCCCGGCCGCCAGGCCGCGCTCTCGGCCGACGGCGAGCCGCTGCTCTCCCAGCGGCTCGCCCTGCCCTCGGCTTCGGACCCGGTCTTCCTCGCCGACGCCAGATCCTGGCTGCGCGCCGTCGGGCGGGTCCTGCAGCCGTTCCTCCACCCGGCGGGCCCGGTGGTCGCGGTGCAGATCGGCAACGAGGGGCACTACGGCGAGACCGCCCTGGCGATCGACGCCCTCGACTACTCACCGGCGGGGTTGCGCCGCTTCGGCGCCTTCGCGCCCGGGGTCGAGGCACCCGGACCGGACGACGGTCCGCTCTCCACCGACCGGCTGCGGTCCATGCTGCGCTGGGGCGAGTGGTCGGCCGAGGCGCTCGCCGAGGGGATGCGGACGCTCGCGGTCGAACTCGGGCCGGCCGTCCCGGTGTTCACCACCTCCTCGCCCCCGGCCCGGGCCGACCGCGCCCCCGCCCGCCCGACCGGCCGGTACGACGCCTGGCTGGCCAGGAACCGGCCCGGGCGGCCCACCGCGCTGCCCCGCGCCTACACCAGCTGGGCGGGGAACGTGCTGTCGGACGACGAAGCCCTGGTCAACTACGTCCTGGCGGCCAAGCAGGGGCGCGGCCCGAACATCGAGGAGAACTGGGGGCTGGGCTGGGTGGACCCGGGCTGCGCCTTCCCGGTGGTCCCGATCCACCACGCCCTGCTCGGCGTCGCCTGCGGAGCGACCGGCATCGACGTCTATCCGGCCTGCGCCACCGCCGGCTGGGGCGAGCACCTCGCAGTGGACCGCGGCTACCTGGCACAGACGGCCGGCGATCCGGCGCAACTCGACCCGCCGTACGGGGAGGCGGCACCGATCCGGGTGGACGGCACTCCCGGCCCGGCCTTCGCCGCGCTGCGCGTGCTGACCCACTTCCTCGCCGGGCAGGGGGCCGCCCTGGTCCGCTCCCTGCCGGAGCCGGGCATCACCTGGGGGCTCCACCCGCCGTACGCGGCGGTCGGTGCCTGGGCGTCCGAGAAGGGCGGGCCCGCCACCTGGGCCGGGCGCCCGCTGCCCGCGCCGGCCGGGGAGACCCTGGTCCCGTTCGTCGCCCACTGCCTGGCGCACAACCTGCCCTTCCGGCTGGCCGAGTTGACCGGGGAGTGGGCGCCCGGCCCCGGGGACGGGCCGCTAGTGGTGTCCTCCGGCTTCTTCATGGGGCGGGCGCTGCAAGGACGGCTGGCCCGATTCGCGGACGACGGAGGATCCCTCCTGCTGCTGGGTGAACTCCCTCGTCTGGACGAGATGTTGACGCCATGCACCGAACTGGCCGACGCGGTGGGACGGTTGACGGCGAGCGGTGAACGGTCGCCGAAGGTCCGTGTGGTCGCGCCGCACGATCGGCCCGTCGGGGCGGCGGTGGCAAAGTGGCTGACCCGTGCGGGTGAGGTGACGGTACGTCCGGGGACCGGCGGGTGGCTGGAGTTCCGGAGTTCGGCGGCGGATCCCGAGGATTGCTTCGTGTTCCTGTTCAACCGGTCCGACGAGGTGCGGCGGGCCCGCACCGAGTTCCGTGGACGGCCCGTCACCGCCGACCTGGTGTCCGGCGGCTGCGCGGTCGTCCGGATCTCGCACGGCCGGCTGCGGGCCTGCTATGTGAAAGGATTGGACGAGAGGACCGACTCGGGAGTGCCGGTCCGGGTTCGGGCGGGCGATGACGTGCTCACCTCGGACCAGCCGTGCGACCTGTCCGCGGTGCGCCGGCCGAGCGGCTTCGACGTCCGTACCGCCGGCGGGCCGCCGGACCTGCGGGTGACTCTGCCGAAGGCACAGTGACGACGGAGGCGCAGTGACGACATCAACCCCGCCACCGGCAGGAGCCGCCCCGACGGAGGCCGTGGGCATCGACGTCGGCGCCACCAAGATCGCGGCGCTGCGGGTCGCCCGGGACGGCACGGTACTGGCCCGGGCCCGCTGCGACACTCCGCGCGGTAGCGCCGAGGACCTCGTCGACACCCTCGCCGGCCTGGTGAAGCAGGTCCGCGGCGACCGGGTCGTAGCGGTGGGGGCCGGCCTGCCCGGCATGGTCGACGCCCGCACCGGAGCACTGGTCTTCGCCCCCGGCCTGGAGTTCGCCCGGGCCCCGCTGCGGGGGATGATCGCGGACTCGGTCGGGCTGCCGGTCCGCACCGACAACGACGCGAACGCGGCCGCCTGGGCCGAGTACCGACTAGGTGCCGGCCGCGGCCACGACCACATGGTGCTGGTGACGATCGGCACCGGGCTGGGCTGCGGCATGATCGTCGGAGGGCGGCTGCTGCGGGGATCCCACGGCTACGCCGCCGAGGTCAGCCATCTCATCGTCGATCCGCAGGGCCCCCGGTGCGAGTGCGGCGAGCACGGGTGCTGGGGAGTCTCCGCGTCGGGCCGCGCCATCGCCAGGCTCGGCCGCGAGGCCGCCGCGGCCCGTCCCGGCTCGGCACTGGCCAGGCTGATCGGCCGGGGGAGCGCCGGCGCGGGAGAGGCGGTCACCCGGGCGGCCGAGGAGGGCGACTCGCAGGCCGTCGAAATCCTCGCCCGGGTGGGCACGCTCACCGGCCGCGGACTCGCCTCGCTGGCCAACATGCTGGACCCGTCGGTACTGGTCGTGGGCGGCGGCCCGATCTCGGCCGGCGAGCTCCTGCTCGGGCCGGCCCGTGCCGCGTTCACCAGCTGGCTGTACTCCCCCGGTGACCGTCCCGGGGTGCCCATGGTGCCCGCTCGTTTCGGGAACGACGCCGGCGCGATCGGCGCGGCCGTGCTGGCGCTCGACGAGTTCACCGGCCGGTCGCCCGACGGGTCCTGACGGGAGCACGGCCAGCCACTCCCCTCCCCGGCCGGCCACCCGGGCCTCACCACGGTGTCTCCCGAGCGCGGCGCGACCGCGCGGACCTCATCCCAGGGGCCGCCTGGCCAGGTCGGCCACCCCGACCAGACCGGCGTCGTTGCCCAGCGCCGCCGGCCGGACGGCCGCCTCTGGCCGGTGGCCGCGCCCGGTGAGGTGCTCGCGGAACGACTCCCGGACGGGGCCGAGCAGCAGTTCGCCCGCCGCACCCACACCGCCGCCGATGACGATGCAGGCGGGATCGAGGACGGCGGCCAGCGCGGCGAGACCTACCCCCAACCAGTGGCCGAGCCCGGCGAGGAGGCCGAGTGCCGCCTGGTCCCCCTCCCCGGCCGCCCGGGTGAGCAGCGGGCCGGTCAGTCCATCGACGGTGCCGCCCGCCCGCCGCAGCAGCGGCGCGGCCTCCGGGGTGCCGGCGGCCACCAGGGCCCTCGCCTCCCGTACCAGCGCGGTCCCCGAACCGTACATCTCCCAACACCCCCGGCTGCCGCAGCCGCAGACCAGCCCACCGGGGACCACCGGCAGATGGCCGAACTCCGCCGCGACACCGTAACGGCCGCGGTACAGACCGCCGTTGACCACCAGACCGCCCCCGATCCCGGTGCCGACGGTGACGCACACCACCGGGTCACGGCCCCGTCCGGCCCCGAACCGCGCCTCGCCCCAGGCAGCGGCGTTGGCGTCGTTCTCCACCGTGACCGGCAGGTCGAGCACCTTCTCGACCACGGCCCCGAGCGGTTCGGACTCCCAGCCGATGTGCTTGGCGAACAGCACCGTGGCGCGCTTCTCGTCGACGAATCCGGCGGCTCCCAGTCCCACGCCCGCCACCGGATGGTCACCGCGCACCGCCTCGACGACGTCGCAGACGGCGGACTCGACCCGGTCCGGCTCCCGAGGGGTGGCCACCCTCACCCGGCGGAGGATCCGCCCCGCCTCGTCGACCACCCCAGCCGCGATCTTGCTGGCGCCTATGTCCACACCGATGGTGAGTGCCATCGCCCCCAGACCTCCCGCTTGCCGTCGGCCTGCGCCCGCACCGCTCGGACTCGGCTGGGCCCACTCGGGCATTCTGCTGCCCCGCACCCGGCGTCGGTCAGTGTCCTTCCGGCCATCGGCGGCCGACCGGCAGGTGGTTCCCCGGGAGTTGGGACCCCGGGGCGCGGAACTCGTACCGTCGCGGGGGCGCTGCTGCTCCTGCCCTCCTGGGGCCATCCGGGAGACGGTCTGTCAGGCCGATGGCGCAGAATACCGTCCGCGCCGGCCGAACCGTGACCGGCGTGGTACCGATACGCGGAGGTTCTGAGTCGATGAGATCTGACGAGCGCTGGCTGGTGGTGGGCCTGGGCAATCCCGGGCCGTGGTTCACCGGCACCCGGCACAACGCCGGGTTCCTGGCTGTCGACCGGCTCGCCGAGCGCTACGGCGCCAAGTTCCGGCTGCGCAAGGCCCGTTACGGCGCCGCGGAGATCGAGGTCGACGGCCGGCTCGTGGTCCTGGCAAAGCCTCAGTGGTTCATCAACCTGTCGGGCAACCCCGTCGTCACCGCGCTGCGGACGTACGGCGTTCCGACCGAGCGGCTGGTCGTGGTGCAGGACGACCTGGACTTCCCGTTCGGCGTCATCCGGCTGAAGCGCGGGGGCGGTCCCGGCGGGCACAACGGGGCGCGTTCGGTGGGCAACGCCCTGGGGACCCGCGACTACACCCGGCTTCGCTTCGGCATCGGGCGTCCGCCGAAGGGCCAGACGATAGGGACGTTCGTGATGAAGGAGTTCTCCCAGAGCGAGCGGACGGAACTGCCGGCGCTCCTCGACCGCTGCGCCGACACCGTCGAGGCACTGGTCACCCGTGGCCTGGGCCAGGCCCAGACCCAGCTGCACTCCGCCGGCGTGTGAGCCGCTCCCGGGCCGGCGCGGGACCTTCACCGCACCCTGCCGTCCGGCCGGTGCCCCGAGGTGTCCGTCCACCGATGTGCGGGCCATCCGGGTGAGTGCCACGCTGTTCTGGGGACGTCCGCCCGACGTCCGCCCCCTCGACCCCAGCTCGACCCCAGCTCGACCCCAGCTCGACCGAGGAGGGAAGACATGGCCGACAGAGAACGCGACCCGTACGGCGAGACGCACTACATGGACGACCTCACCGAGGAGACCCAGTCCGTACAGGAGCAGGAACGCCAGCTCCGGCAGCACCGCCAGGAATCCCGGCGCAGCGCCCCGACCGACGAGGACACCTCCTACGACCAGGACGACCTCGAGGATCTCCAGTGACGCCGCACGCAGGGGTGCTCCCCCGGCAGGGCCCGGGGAGCACCCTCGTCGCGGGCCGACCGCGCGGACGTCGACCGGTCCGCTGGACGCCGGCGCCCGCACGGCGGCTCGCTGGGGCCCGGGCGTCGCTCCGGCGGGTTCAGCCGGCCATCGGCGGGTTCAGCCGGGCGAAGCCTTCCTGCCGCCGGTAGGGGAAGTAGGGGTACGGCGCGGTGCGGCTGCTCGCCGCGTCCAGCCGGGCGACCTGGTCGTCCGTCAGGCTCCAGCCCACGGCGCCGAGGTTCTGCCGCAGCTGCTCCTCGTTGCGGGCGCCGATGATGACGGAGGAAACCGTCGGGCGCCGCAGCAGCCAGTTGATCGCGATCTGCGGGACGGCCCGGCCGGTCTCCTGCGCGATCTCCTCCAGGGCGTCGACCACACGGTGGAGCTGCTCCTCCTCGACCGGCGGGCCGTAGTCGGCGGTGTCGTGCAGCCGGCTGCCCTCCGGCAACGGCCTGCCGCGCCGGATCCTCCCGGTGAGCCGGCCCCAGCCCAGCGGGCTCCAGACCACGGCGCCGACCCCCTGGTCGGCCGCGAGCGGCATCAGTTCCCACTCGTAGTCCCGGCCGACCAGCGAGTAGTAGACCTGGTGCGCGACATAGCGGGGAGTGCCCAGCCGCTCGGCCGCCGCCAGCGACTTCATCAGCTCCCAGCCGGAGAAGTTGGACACCCCGGTGTAGCGGATCTTGCCCGCCCGTACGAGATCGCCCAGCGTGCCCAGTACCTCCTCGACCGGGGTCGCGGCGTCGAAGGCGTGCAGCTGGAAGAGATCGATGTAGTCCGTGCCGAGCCGGCGCAGCGCCTCCTCGACGGCCTTGATCAGGCGTGCTCGGGAGGTGCCCGCTTCGCCCGGCCCGTCCCCCAGCGGCAGGCCCGCCTTGGTCGAGATGAGCACCTGGTCCCGACGCCCCTTGACGGCCTGGCCGAGCACCTCCTCCGACGCGCCGTCGGAGTAGACGTCAGCGGAGTCGAACATGGTGAGCCCGGCCTCCAGGCTGATGTCCAGCAGCCGGCGTGCCTCCTTGGCGTCCGTGGTGCCCCAGGAGCCGAAGAGCGGCCCCTGGCCGCCGAAAGTGCCCGTACCGAGACTCAACGCGGGGACCTTGAGACCGGATGCCCCCAACTGCCTGTACTCCATGGCTGGTCCTCTCACCGCCACAGCCCCACTAACGGGACTGAAGTTCCGTTAAGATGGCTCCAATCTAACAGGCTTGGCCATCTAATGGAACAGGAGTCCCGTTATGGCGACAGAAGGCGCTGCCGAAGCCCAGGAGCCGGGGCGGGCCCGCCCCGGTGGACGCACCGCGCGCGTACGCGCCGCCGTACTGCAGGCGGCCGGGGACGCGCTCGCCGAGCACGGCTTCGCCTACCTGGACCTCGGCGACATCGCCCGCCGCGCCGAAGTCGGCCGCACCACCGTCTACCGCCGTTGGGGCACCACCACCGCACTGGTCGCCGATCTGCTGGTGGACATGGCCGAGCAGTCGCTGCCGCGGACCGAGAGCGGCTCGCTCTTGGGAGACCTGCGGGCCAACGCCCACCTCGTCCAGCGCACCCTCACCGACCCCCGCCAGGGCCCGCTGTTCAAGGCCGTCATCGCGGCCGCCACCTGCGACCCGGACACCGCCCAGGCCCTGCACCGCTTCTACCGCACCCGGATCGCCGAATGGGCGCCCTGCGTGACCCGGGCGATCGAACGGGGCGAACTCCCCGAGGGCACCGATCCCCACGAGGTCATCCGCGCCGTCTCCGCCCCGCTCTACCACCGCCTCCTCGCCAGCGGTGAGCCGATCGATCCCGCCGCCGCGGACCAGGCGGCCGCGGCCGCCGCGGCCGCCGCGCGCGCCGGCGCCTACCGCCTCCCCCACTCCCCGGCCCCGTCCTCGACCGCCGTCGGCCCGGCGGCCGCAGGGCACCGCCCGGACGGGCATTGACTTCGCCGGGAGCGCGCCACACACAGCCGGGAACCGCCTCCGCTCACCTCGGCCGACAGGCACACCGCAGGTCCTGGCCGGGTCACCGGTTCGGGTGAAGCATGGCGGTGCGGGACACGCCCGTACACGGCGGCGGGCACGGATCACCGGAACCGCACCGTCCCGTACGGTGGCGGAGCGGCGGCCGGCCGGTGTGAGCCGCCCGGCTCCGGTGGTCGGCGAAGTCCGTCCAAGTGATACGTCAAGGGAGACAGCGGTGCCCGCTTCGGTCGCAGCACGGCCCCCGGCCCGACCGCTGTCGGCGGGGGTGCGCCGCATCGCGGCTGCCGGGACGCTGGCAGTGGCGTCGATGGTCTACAACGACTGGGTCCTGCAGTTCTTCCTGCCGACCGGGCTGGACCAGCGCGACTCCTACGTCAGCGAGCTGTTCGCGGCGGACCAGCCCTACCGGGTCCTGTTCAGCCTGGTCGAGGTGGTCTGCGCGGGGCTGATCACCGGCGGCGCGGTGCTCGCCCGGGGGCTGTTCCCCGGGCGGCTGGCCGCGGCCGGGTGCGCCTGCCTGGCCGCGCTCGGGGTGTTCTCGGTGGCCGACGTGCTGCTGCCGATGCGCTGCGCGCCCTCGATCGAGCACGGCTGCCCGGAGGGAAACCCCTGGCACACCACCACCAGCGGCCTGGTCCACCTCGTCCTGTTCGCCTCGATGGCGCTGTTCATCGCCGCTGCCCGGTACTCGGTGCCGTCCCTCACCCTGGTGCGCCGCTGGGCGCCTTGGCTGTTGCCCGTCTCGATGGCGGCCGCGATCGCCACGACCGGCCCGTTCCTCGGCCACCCGGGCGGCCACGGCCTGGCACAGCGCATCCACCTCGTCACCGCCGGGGTGTGGTTCGCCCTGCTGGCCGCCGAGGCCGGCCGGGCCCGCGCCGGGTCGCGGCCGCAGCCGGCCGCCGAGCCCGGCGTCGAGCGGACCGCCGCCCGTCCCTAGCCCTGCCCCCGCGACAGCCGCCGCGCCGCACCTGAGCGGGCACCCGGCCCTGAGTGGAGCGGGACGACGCGACGCCGGCCGCGGGATCCTCCGCGAGCCGAGGGCCCGATCTGGCCGTCGGCCCGGCTACCGGACCGGACCGGTACCGCGAGCGCGGACGAACTCCACGGCGTCGTGGGAGCAGAACAGCTCGATCTCGCCGCCGTGTGTGCGGCGCAGCTCGCGCAGGCGCTCCTGGTTGTTGCGGCGCGCCCGGTCGTCGAAGGCGACCTGTCGTTCGAAGGCCGCCAGCCCGGGCGGGCAGCGCGGGTCGGCCGGATCGAGTTCCTCGTGCCAGAAGTAGCTGTCGCCGCAGTGCAACAGCCAGCCGCCGCCGCGTTTCACCGCGACGCCGCAGTGGCCCCTGGTGTGCCCCGGCAGCGGTACCAGCAGGATCTCCGGCACCGAACCGGTCAGCGGCCCGACCGCCTCGAAGCCGCACCACGACTCGCCGTCGGCCTGGTGCTCGACCCACTTCGGGCCGTGCGCCCACTGGGCCGGACGGTAGCGGTCCCGTTCGCCCCGGGTGGCGAGGGTCCGGGCGGCCCGCAGCTCGTCCGCGAGTACGTGCACCTCGGCGTGCGGGAAGTCCGCCAGCCCGCCCGCGTGGTCGAGGTCCAGGTGGGTGAGCACGATGTGACGTACGTCCTCCGGGCGGTAGCCGAGCGTGCGGATCTGGTGCAGGGCCGTACGGGCGAGCGTGAGCCGCGGCCGGCTCACCAGCCGGAACCTCCTCCCCAGCCGCGCCGGGTCCGCCACGTCCTCGGTCCCGAAGCCCGTGTCGACCAGGACCAGGCCGTCGGCGCTCTCCACCAGCAGGCAGTGGGTCACCATCCGCCCGGTCAGCGGGCCGCCGGTGCCCAGTAGGAACCGGCCCCCGAACGGGCACATACCGGCGCAGTCCAGATGATGAACGGTCATTCGACCCCCAAAGAGTGTTCGCGCCACCGACCGTCGGCGGCTCAGGCCACAGTGCAGGGCGAACACTCCGGCCGTCCAGGGCATCGGACGGTGGCGCGGCGGACGGCCGAATCTCGATGGCCGCGGGGCTGGCCGGGTCGCTGCCGCACACGCTCAGCGCCGGGCTCACCGCGCAGGGCGTGCCCGCCGCGGACGCCCGTACCATCGCCTCGCTGCCGCCGGTGGGCATCCTCTTCGCCGTGTCCCTCGGCTACACCCCGCTCCGGCAACTGCTCGGCCCGCAGGTGCTCGGACAGCTTCCCGCGGCCGGCGCGCAGACCCTGACCGGCCGTGAGTACTTCCCCCAGCTGATCTCCGAGCCCTTCCACCAGGGCCTGATCGTGGTGTTCTGGCTGGCCATCGCGATGTCCCTGGTCGCTGCGGCCGCCTCGCTGGCCCGGGGCCGCGTCCGCATACCGCGGCCTGCCGCCGAAGCGGTGCACTCCGCCGGGGACGCGCCGGCAGAGCGGATCATCACTAGCGCCGGCCGAGCCTGCCGCAGGGCGGCGGACCACGCCCCGGGCAGAGCCCGAGCAGGCCGGTCCCGGGGAGCCACAGGCACGATGAGCGGCACTCCTGGCACTCCGTCTCCGGCCGGTGGTCCCCTCTCCCCGGACACCATCGCCCGCCTCCGCCCAGCGCCTGATATCTCGTCAACTATCGTTTGTGTCAACATTTTTCACTATAAAACCCGAGATCGGTAGGGCAACATCCTCCGGGCCGGACGAGCTCGCCGGGCAGCCGCACCCCTGCCGGAAGACCGGCTCGCGAGCAGCCCCGCAGAGGGCTCCACGAGACAGGGCACACCGGCAGCCGGGGCACGGCACAGCCGCAGACCATCGACTGGAACGTGGTGGCCGGGCGACGGCCGGACGCCAAACGGACCATCACCATCGCCGTCCGCGGCTGGCCGGTCACGGCTGCCGACACTTGACACCCCGTCCCGGAACCCGCCCGGCGCGCCGGACGGACGCCGCGTCACCCGGCCGGCTCAGCGGCACCCGATCGCGTTCTGACGCCTCGTGACCGGATTCGCGCCGCGCCCGGCGCCCGAGGCGGCCGGGTTCACCCGGCTTTCACGCCGTCTCCCTCCGGATGCGGCGCACTCCCCCGCCGTCGCCGTGGTGCACGCGCTGCGGCGCCCGCTGATACTGGGCCGACAGGCGGTGACGGAGCGAGTCAAGAGAACCACGGTCAGCGATCGGGTGTTTTCTGACTCGGCTTCCGCGACCGGCCACCCGCCCGGCGGTTCACCAACCGCCGGGACTCGGACGGAGAGGCACACGGGGCATGCTGAATCGACGCCACATCCTGACGGCCGCCACCATCAGCGGCGCGGCGGCCATGTTCCCCTGGGGCCGCATGATCGACCCCCCTAAGGCGAAGCCCGTGCACGAGGCCCCGCCCGAGGCGCCGGCGGGGCCGGCCGAGCTGTGGCCGGAGGACGAGGAGCTCGCCCGTTCCGCTCCGTTCGCCCATGCCATGCCCATCCCTCCGGTCCTTCGCCCGACCTCGGTGACGGCGTCCTCGGAGCTGTACCAGCTCCGGATGGCCGAGACCCAGGTGGAGATCGTCAAGGGGCTGCAGACCACGGTCTACTCCTACGGCGGCTGCTTCCCCGGCCCGACCATCCGGGCGCTGCGGGGACGCGAGGTGGTGGTCCAGCAGACCAACGCCCTGGACGTGTCCACCTCGGTCCATCTGCACGGCGGAAACGTTCCTTCAAGGTACGACGGCCTGCCGATGGCCCTGATCGATCCCGGGGAGTCCCGCGAGTACCGCTACCCCAACAACCAGGTGGCCGCCTCCCTCTGGTACCACGACCACGCGCACGGCAAGGAGGCCGAGAACGTCTACCGCGGCCTGCACGGTGCCTATCTGCTCAGCGACCCGCACGAGAGCAGTCTGCCGCTGCCCAACGGCGAGTTCGACATCCCGCTGCTGTTCCGGGACGCGCGGATCGAGGCCGACGGCACCCTGCGGTACGTCTCGCCGTACGAGTGCCCGCACATGCTGGTCAACGGCAAGGAGCGGCCGCACTTCGCGGTGGCGGCCCGCAAGTACCGCCTGCGCGTCTACAACGTGGCTCCCAACCGCCACATCTCACTGCGCTTCGCCGACGGCGCCCACTTCATCCAGATCGCCTCCGACGGCGGCCTGCTCGCCGCTCCCGTCCCGCGGGACGAACTGACGCTGGCTGGTGCGGAACGGGCCGAGATCGTCGTCGACTTCTCCCGCTACGCGATCGGCTCCTCGGTGGTGCTGGAGAACACGGCCGCGCTGGAGTCCGAACGGCCGGAGGTGCTGCGCTTCGACATCACCCGCAAGGCCGACGACCCGAGCCGGGTTCCCGGTGTGCTGGCCACCCTGCCGCCGGTACCGAAGGGCATGGTGGAGCGGGAGTTCTTCATGCAGACCTTCCCCGACACCAGGATCAACGGACGCAAGTACGACCCGGACCGGGTGGACGTCGAGACCACGCTCGGCACCAGCGAAATCTGGACGATCCACAACTGGCCCAACCGCAAACCGGCCGGGGTCTTCCACGCCCCGCACTCGTTCCACGTCCACCTGGTGCAGTTCCGGTTGCTGGACCGCGACGGCCGGCCGCCCGGCCCCGCCGAGGCGGGTCTGAAGGACACCATCCCCATCTACCCCGGCGAGACCGTCCGGATCGCCATGACCTGGGGCGACTACTCCGGCGAGTACGTCTACCACTGCCACCACCTGGTGCACTCCTCGCACGGGCAGATGGGCCGGATCGACGTCCTGCCGGCGGACCCGGAGGAGCAGGCGGAACCGGAGAAGCCGGCGGCGCCGAAGCAGCCGACGGCGCCGAAGCAGCCCGCGTCACCGCAGCAGCCGGCGACGCCCAAGAAGTCCGGGAAGTGAAAGCCTCCCGCCGCCCCGCTCGCGCGCCGGGTGACGGCACGTCCGCTGGAGGCTGAGGCCGCCGCCGAGGCGGCCGGGAATGCGGCCGGTGCCGACGGAGGTTGGCGTCGGTGTGACTACTGCGACGCCTGCGACCCGACTCTCAGTGCAGGACCGCTCCCGCACCAGACAGGGGCAGGACGCTTCGCAGGCGCTGCGGGACACGGTGGCCTTCGCACAGTTGGCGGAGCGGCTGGGCTACCACCGGTTCTGGGTGTCGGAGCACCATGGCGTGCCCGGGGTGGCCGGCTCCGCGCCCACGGTACTGGCCGCCGCGGTGGCGGCGCGGACGAGCCGGATCCGGGTCGGCACCGGCGGTGTGATGCTCCCCAACCACCGACCGATGGTGGTGGCCGAGCAGTTCGGGGTGCTCTCCTCGCTCTTCCCCGGCGGATCGACATGGGCCTCGGCCGTTCGGTGGGGTTCACCGACGGCGTGCGGCGGGCGCTGGGCCGGGGCAAGGACGCCGCCGACGCCTTCGCGGGCCAACTGGCCGAGCTGCTGGGCTATTTCGACGGATCGCAGGGCGTCCACCCCGACGTCCACGCCCGGCCGGCCGAGGGCCTGCGGGTCCCGGCCTTCGTCCTGGCCACCGGCGCCGGTGCCGACATCGCCGCCGACGCCGGGCTTCCGCTGGTCATCGGCGCGCTCCGCGGGGAGGACGAGATGCTGGCCGCCGTCGACCGCTACCGGACCCGGTTCCGTCCGTCCGCGCAGGGCGCGGAGCCGTACGTCGTGCTGTCGGGCAACGTGGCGGTCGCCGGGACGGCCGCCGAGGCCAGGAAACTGCTGGTCTCCGAGGCCTGGTCGAGCGCGTACGCCCGTACCCACGGGGAGTTCCCGCCGCTCACCCCGGAGCCGGAGGTCCTGGCCCGGGAGATGAGCCCTCGGGAGCGCGCCGCCTACGAGCGGGCACTCCACGGGCACGTGGCCGGCACGCCGCAGGAGGCCGCGGTCGCCCTCGGCACCCTGATGGCGCGCGCCGGAGCCGACGAGTTCCTGGTCACGACCCACGCCTACGACCGGGCGGCGCTGCTCGACTCGTACCGGCTGCTCGCCGAGGCGATGGGCCTCGCACCCAGCCCGATCGCACGGTGATTCCGGATTTGCCCTCCGACACCCCGGTTCGACTGCCGGCCGCCGATAGCCATGCTTGACAGATAGGTAAGGCTTGCCTAAGTTCTGCAGGCATGTTCCGTCACCACGCCGACTCGACCGGCCCTTCACCCCGCTCGGACAACCGAAGGACGGCCGTGCTGCCCATTGATCCGCAGGCCGACATCGGACGCCGCGCGTGGGTGGCCTGCCCGAGCTGTGACGACGCCCGCGACTGCGCTCCGTGCCGGGAGCAGCTCACCTGCGGCGAGCATTGGCGCTATCTCCTCTCCAACACCGGCAGCCTCCTCCACCTGCAGTGCCCGGCCTGCACCCACGTCTGGGACCACGAGACCGGCTTCGGCGCGACCCGACACCACTCCGCCTGAACCCGCCCCGTCTCCGCCCGCGGGAGAGAGCGCCGCGGCACCCCTCGCCGTGGCCGAAAACCGCCCCTCTCCGTCCATGGCCGGAAACAACCGGTCGGCGAGTCCGTTGTCCACCTACGCGGTCAACCACCGCGTGACAGCGCCGGACCCGGCCGACCGTAGCCACGGCGGCCGTCGAAGACCCGGCTCTCGACCCGATCGGGAGGACACCCCTGTGATCGTTGTGAGCGCAGCGACCGGCAACATCGGACGCCACCTCGTCGACCTGCTTCTCGCCGAGGGCGCGCCCGTCCGCGCCCTGACCCGCGATCCCGAGCGCGCCGGGCTGCCCGCCGCCGCCGAGACCGTCCGGGCCGACCTGACCGACCCCGCGTCCCTGGAGACGGCGCTGGCAGGCGCCGAGGCGCTCTGGCTCAACCTCGCAGCCGGCGGCAGCCAGGCGGCGCTCCAAGTCGTCGATGCCGCCGTCAAGGCGGGGGTGCGCCGGATCGTCCTCAACTCCTCGCTGTCGGTGACCGACACCACCGCCGACGACGAGGGCTTCATCTCCCGGATGCACGCCTCGGTGGAGCGCGCGATCCAGGCATCCGGGGTGGAGTGGACCTTCGTCCGCGGCGGCATGTACGCCACCAACGCGCTGCAGTGGGCCCCGGGCATCAAGGCCGAGAGCGTGGTGCGCGGGCCGTTCCCGGAGGCGGTCGCCGCCCCCGTCCACGAGGCTGACCTCGCCGCTGTCTCCGCCCGCGCCCTGCTGGACCGAAGCGGTGCACTGCTCGGCACCGCTCCCTACGTCACCGGGCCCGAGGCGGTGACCGTGGCCGAGCAGGCCGCCGCGATCGGCCGCGCCATCGGCCGGGAGGTCCGCTTCGAGACCATCACGGTGGAGGCGGCCGCCGACGCGATGGCCTCCGACAGCTTCCCCAAGGAGGTCGCTCTCCAGCTCCTCGGCTACTTCGGCGCCTCGGTCGGCACCGACCCCCAGCGCACCGACGAGGTGCAGCGCATCACCGGACGCCCGGCCCGGACCTTCGAGGAGTGGGCCGCCGACCACGCGGACGACTTCCGCTGACGGGTTCAGGGCGCTGAGTCCGGGATCTGCGGGTTGCGGGCATGGGCGGGTGCGGGCGGCCCGAACGGGGTGGTGTCGTCGGTGCTGACCGCGACGCCGCCCGGGGCCGCCGCCGCGCTGACCTGGTCAGTGCCCGTCGGCGTTGCCGTCGGCATCGGCGTGCCCGGCGCGGCGATTTGCCAACGGCCCCGCCGGTCGGACCGTCGGACAGCCGGCTCCCGGCTTCGGTCGGGGTCGGTGGGTCCGGCCCGGACGGCGGCCCGGCGGCCTGCCCGGTGTCCGGGGGCGCCGTGGCGGCGGCGGGGAGCGGCTGGTCGGCGGCGACGGCCCGGAACACGGCGGAGGCGGCGGCGGCCGGGCCGAGCCGGTCGGGGTCGTCCGGGTCGATGGCCTGCGGGACGCCGCGATCCGCCACCGCCGCACCCCGCCGGCCGACCGCTGGTGCCCGCGATCCTCGACACTGGCATGGCCGGCCCCGTTCCGGAGGCCGAGGCCGTCGGATGACGCCGGGTCCGGCGGGTGGGCAGGCCGAGGGGCCGTACGCCTTCGTCGCTTCATGGTGGGAGGCGCCCCCCATCGGCGGAGCGCGGCGTCCACGGCGTCGTCGGCGCACCTCAGCCCGTCGCGCCCGTGCGCAGGAGGTCCCCGGCCCGGGCGGCCAGGCCGTCGGCGTCGCAGCGGGTGGCCAGCTCCAGTCCCTGAGCCAGGGCGGTACGGGCGGCTGGAGCGGTGCCCAGCGCCTCACCGAGGTCGACCAGGGCGATCGCGTGCTCGTAGCGGGCGGGAGACCGCTCCAGGTGCCGGACAGCCTCCGCGAGCAGCTCAGCCGCGTGTGGCCGGTCGTGTACCGCCGCGCAGAGCCGTAGAGCGCTGCCGATGGCCGAGTCCGTCCCGGACTGCCGGGCCCGGCGAACGGCCTCCTCGGCGAGGTTGCGGGCCCGGTCCGGCTGGTCGGGGGCGACCGCCCGCGCCAGGTGCCCGAGCCACGGCGCCCACACCGTGTTGCGCCACCCGCGCGCGTCCAGGGCCGCGCCAGCGGCGGTCAGCGTCGCGGCCGCGCCGGGCGCGTCGCCCCGGGCCAGCAGTAGGCGGCCGTACAGCGTGGGGGCGTCGGGCAGCACCATCACCGTCGGGTACGGCGGGCCGAAGGCGTGCGTGCGCGCGAGCTCCAAGGCCTCGGCGAGCCGACCGCGCGCGGCCAGGGTCTCGGCCAGCGCCCCGACCGCGTCCCAGTGCAGCGGGACGCCCGGACCAATCCGTTCGGCGATGCGCAGAGCCCGGCCCAGGTAGTCCTCCGCCTCCGCCAGGGCACCGCAGCGGAACCGGAGCATTCCGGTCAGCAGGTAGGCGAAGCCGAGGTGGCCGCCGCTCCACCCGGCGACTTCGTACGCGCGGACCGCCTCGGTGAACAGCTCGTCCGCCCGGTCAACCCGGTCGGCGTAGAGGTAGCTGATGCCGAGGATCCCGGGCAGCTCGAAGCCCCAAGTGGTGTTGGTCCAGCCGAGGCTGCGGGGCAGTCGGCCGTCCGGGAGTGCAGACTCGGCCAGGGCGATCACCTCCTCGCGGTCCGCGCCGCGCAGCGTGAGGTCCCAGCAGCGCAGCACGGCCACCGCATGGGCCAGGCCGTCACGTTCGAACACGGCCTCGTCCGGAGTCGGCTCGCTGACCGTGCCGGTGTCGGTACGGGCCAGGCCGATCGTGCCGAACATCCGGTCGAACTCCGCGAGCCGCCGGGAGCGGCCCGGGCCGTCCTCGTCCTCGGACTGGAACGCGGCGAACATGAGGTGAGCGACCTCCAGGCGCAGGCGTCCGGGTCCGGGCCGGGTGCGAGCGGCCTCCTCGACACAGACCGCGGCGGCCTCGCCGAGCCGATTGCTGTGGGCGAGGGCCTGCGCGAGTCGGAAGGTCGCGTCCACCCTGAGCTCGGGGCCCAGCCCGTACGGGTCCGCGAGCGCCAGGCGCAGCTGGTTGACCGTGGTCACCGGGTCGGTGAGCAACGCCGAGCAGCCGAGTTCGTAGAGCACCGCGGCCCGGTCCTCGTCGGCGGGCGGCTCGCTGATGGCGCGGCGCAGGCAGCGCTGGGCCGCCCCGGGCGCGCCGATGGCCAGGTGCTCGCGGGCGGCCCGGCGCAGCTTGCCGACGATCTCGCCGTCCCCCTCGGGCAGGGTCTCCAGCAGGTGCCGGGATGCGGTCAGCAGGCCGAGGCCGGCGTTCTCGGTCTCGACGGCGGCGACTCCGTGCATCCCGGTCCGGGTGGCGGGCGGCATCGACTGGTAGACCGAGGTGGCGATCAGCGGGTGGACGAACTCCAGCCTGCCTCCCGGCGTGCCGGTCAGCACCCCGTGTCGGCGCAGTTCCCGGATCGACTGGGCGGCGGTCTCCGGACCCTGGGCGCAGATGACGGCGGCGAGGTCCGGGCGGATGTCGGTGCCCAGCATGGACGCGGCCCAAGCAAATCGCAGCGTGGTCGGGCCGAGCTTGTCCAGCCAGAGCCGGAGTGTCATCCCCCGTGCACTGGAGGCGAGTTCGCGCAGTTGTCCGGTGCTCTCCTCCACCGGATCGAGCCGATGGTCGAGCACCTCGCGCAGCAGGGCGGTGGTCTCGTACGGGTTCCCGGCGGTGACCGCCCAGACGTGACGGCAGAAGGCGTCCTCCGCCTGCGTGCCCAGGGCCGCACGGACCAGGTGCGCGACCGATGCCGGCTGGAGCGGCCGCAGTTCGTGCCGCCGGTCGGCCCTGCCGACGAGGCCGCGCTGCAGCGTCAGGGCGTCGTCGCGGAACTCGTCGCGGCAGGCGAGCACGAGCAGGGCCGGCAGCTCCCGCGCGCGTACCGCGAAGCCCGCCAGCCAGCCGAGCGACTCCGGATCGGCCCAGTGCAGGTCGTCGACGACCACGGCTACCGGCGAGCGCCGCTGCACGAGGCGGGTGAGCACGAAGTCCAGCCCGTCCCGCACCCCCTGCGGGTCGAGCTGCCCTCCAGGCGGCAGCAGCCCCACCGCCGGACCGACGATGTCCTCCCAGGGCCCGAAGACCTGCGCCCGCTCCTCGTCGGACAGGGCCGCCAGCACCGGCTGCACCAGCTGGCGCACCACGCAGAACGGCTCATGGCGCTGCCGCTCCCCGCCCCGGGCGAACAGCACCGTGCAACCCGCGCGTTTCGCCTGCCGCCGCACCTCGGTCAGCACCGCGGTCTTACCCAGCCCGGCCGCGCCGGTGTAGACCAGCAGCTCCCCGATCCCGGCACCGGCGTGCCGGGTGAGCGCCTCGACCGCCTGCCCGGCTGACTGGATCTCGGCCTCGCGCTCGTGCAGCGGGCAGCCGCCCTGGCCGGCCCCGCCGTCACCCCCGGCCTCGGGCTCCCCTTCGAACACCGTCGCCTCCAATTCGCCGTTCCACAGCCGTCGTTACCGAGGCTGAGGCTACTGCTGAACGGACAACTCGGCTGCGGGCTTGACAATCCGCCCGGTCGGAGGCCAGGCGGCTGCGGTCGAACGAAGTCTGCATCCTCTCCTCCTTGCGCCTGCGCGGGCTCAGAGGCTCTCGGCGCTCTCGCGGGGGCCTGGCAGTGGGTGGAATCGTCGGCGGTTGCAACGCAGCCGTCCCGCCCCGGGGGTGGCGATGTTCAGAGTCCTCTGTCCGATCGGAACGAGATCCACCTCGGGCCGGTCTGCCGGGTCTGACGAGGGACTCTTGATCGATGGTTCGTGGTGGTACGCAGGCATGGACCGGATCCTCCGGGAGGACCGCGATTGGGCGCGGCCGTCGAATGACAGTACGTTCGACCGGCGTCGTCATCCACGCAGACGTCGACTCCGCCGACGGCGTCGGACGTGCTCACCACCCCTGCGAAGTCCACCATCGCGAAGTGGTCGACGAGTATCCCGGTGAGCAGCTGGACCGCGGCCACCGTGCAGCCGGAGCACCCACCACGCCCGCGCAGCGCCGTCAGCCGGTCAGGCCGTCGGGCGCGGCCGCCAGTGCCGCCTGGACGGCGGCCACCAGCCGGCGGGCGGACTCGGCGGTGAGCTCCACCGCGACCCGTGCCGAGGGCCCCTTGGCGGGGTCGGCGAAGTCGATGTTCAGGGTGTGCTCGGCCATGGCGTGCACGGGATGGTCGAAGTACACCGTCACGTCGGAGACGTGGAACCAGGGGCCGCCGGGCCCCTTGGCGCTGCCGTCGACCTCGTCCCTGACCGTGGCGTAGGTGCACATGGGCTCAGCCTCCCAGGTGCCGGCGGAAGAAGGCGCTGATCCGTTCCCAACCGTCGTTGGCCGCGGCCACGTTGTAGGAGGGGCGGTCCACCGCGAAGAAGGCGTGGCCCGCACCCTGGTAGCTGTGGAACTCGAAGTCCTTGCCGTGGGCGGTCAGAATCCGCTCCAGCTCCGCGACCTGCTCCGGACCGGGGAACGTGTCCTCGGTGCCGAACAGGCCGAGCAACGGTGTGCGCAGCTGCGGCAGTTGGTCGACCAGGTTGGTCACCTGCAGCGGAAAGCCCTCGGGTGGGGTGCCGGTGACGAACGCTCCGTAGCAGTCCACCGCGGCGTTCAGGTCCAGGTTGCAGGCCGCCAGCACCGCCTGCCGCCCGCCCGAGCAGTAACCGATCACCCCGACGCGGCGGTTTGAGCTCGGCAGCGCTTGCAGGAACGCGGCGGCGCCGGCCACGTCCCCGAGCAGTCGCTCGTCCGAGACTCCGCCCGCGGCCCGGGCGACGGCGGCCGCGTCGTCGGGTGCGGCTCCGGGGGCCTCGCGGAAGTACAGGTTCGGGCAGACCGCGTCATGGCCCAGCTCCGCGAAGCGGCGGACGATCTCCTTGGTCGCCCGGTCGTAGCCGGGCATGTGGTGGATGACCACGACGCCACCGCGTCGCTGATCACCGTCCGGGCGGGCCAGATACGCCTCGATCTCGTCACCGCCGTGACCGGTGATCCTGACGGTCTCGGCACTCAGGGAATCGTTCATGCCGCCAGCTATACCGCGCAGGGCCCACCTCCGTCCGGACCGGCGCGCTGCCGAACGGGCACCGGGGCGGGACGGGAGGGGTGCTGCACAGCCGCGGGGAGCGCCAGCATCTAGCCGGGTGTCCGGGTCGTCGGCCGCTGCCCCACCCGGTTCGGGCCGGCGGGTCGCCGAGGAGTGGCGGAGCGGCCGGGCCGGGCGCACACTGGGACGTGGAGCTGATCAGCACTGTCATCACAGACACGCGGGCGAAGCCCGGCCGAGGCAGTTCCTGCGTAAAGGCGCCGTAGAAACGAACGGGCTCCGTGTCGACGGAGGCCCGGGCCGCTGACAGCGGCGGATCGACGGATCCGAACACATTGCTCCGCTGTGGCGGAGCACCCCCGAGGCCCGGCTGTCACCGGGCCTCCCCCGTGCCCGGACGCGGGGTGACCGGCCCGCCGACGCCGGCCTCGCCCGGTTGGCCCTGCCCGCCTTTCGGTCTCGGCCGACGGCCGTTCCGGATGACCCGGACGGGTGAATCGTCGGCTGGGCCCGCCTCGGCCATGACCTCGGGCCCGCCACGCCGTTGAGCTGGCGCGACAACCACCCCGTTTGGGAGATCCGTTATGCGCCAACTCGCCGACGCCGTCACCACCGCAGGGATCATCACTGCCGTAGTCGCGGCGGTGTTCCTGCTCCTGCTGATCGGCGGGCTCGCCCGTACCGCCGCCCGCGCCGAGCGGATCGCCGCCGCACACCGTGCGGAACGCGCCCGCGAGCCCGGCAGCGCGCATCCGACCCCGGAGGACGGCGAGGCGGGCTGAACGTCGCAGCCGGGCGCGCCGACGCGTCACCCCCGCCCGCGGAGGCGATCAGTCCCGTCCGGGCAGGCGCCCCGGCTCCTCGTGGGGCGCGGTGCAGCCGTCCGGGAGGCCGCCGGATACCGGGGCAGGACCGGCCGGTCCGGTTATCAGGACGCCGACGGCTTCGGCGAGCTTGGTCAGGGGCTGCCGCTGCTCGCGCCGCACACTGCGGTCCTCGCCGCCGTGTCCGGCCGTCGCGCCGAGCGCGCGGGTGGCCGCGGCCTCCCTCCGGAGCCGCTCGACCTCAGCCTCCAGTGCTTCCAGGCGTGCTCGCAGGTCATGTGTCTCGCTCATGTGATCCATTGTCCAGGTCGGCTCCACCGGTACCGATCCATGAGGCTTCGCCGCCCTCACGGCTGGGACCCGTCGAGCCTTTGACAGGCGCTCAGGACGGGCGTACCTGGGAGTGCCAGCACGGGCCCGGACGCACGGGCCCGGCCGCGCGGGGCTGGTCGGCTACCCGAAGAGCGCGGGCGGCGCACGCCCACTCCCGCCCGCCCCTGAACTCCGCGGCGCGAACATCGAGTTCACACCGCGAAAAGGGAGTCGTCCCAGCGCTATTGGAAGTCGGCTATCCGGGTATCAGCAATCCGGACGAGGTAGGCGCCTGGGTCGAATCCACCGACAATCTGTTCTGTTTCCGCACGAGTTACCGAGCGAATCACCACCGGGGCAGTGGCGTTCACCGCTCCCTGCTCCCGACTTCAACGCGGCGCACCGCATAGCAGACCGGATCTCACCAGCCGGGCCACCGCGTTGGACAACAGCCCCGCCGCCCCGGCGGCGAGGTCTTCGACAGTTCCGACGACCTACCTGTTCTTCCGGTACGGATTCCTGCCGGTGGCCACGGCAGGACTTCTGCACCGATCGAGCACAGTGCATCTCCCCCGATCCCGTGCCGCACCTCCCCGCCGGGCCGTGACGCCAGGCCCGCCGGGCCGTGCCGGATTACCGGAAGACGGTCAACTCATCGGCGAGCAGCCGGAACCGACGATCGCCATCCCCCGATCCCCGAGCCCCAGGAGCAGTGAACATGGGCATCTACGGCCAGGACTGGTCGAGCTACCAGCCCGCCACCCCGGACACCAGCGGCCTCGCTTTCGCCTTCATCAAGGTGACCGAGGGTCTGACGTACACCAGCCCCGTGTGGACGGCGCAGCGGGACCACGCCCGTGCCGCCGGCCTCGTGCTCGGCTACTACCACTACCCCCACATGGCCAATCCGGTGCCGGCGGAGGCGACCCGCTTCCTCTCCACGGCCCAGCCGCAGGCCGGTGAGCTGGTCGTGCTGGACTGGGAGGGGTACGACAGCGCCAACTCCTCGGTGCCGAAGCCGGACCAGCTCGCGTACAAGGAGGCGTGGCTCCGGTACGTCAAGCAGCGGCTGCCGCACAATCCGGTCGGCATGTACTGCAACAAGGACTACTGGCAGCACGTCGACACCACCAGCTACTTCGCCGACTTCCTCTGGATAGCCACCTCCGGCCGGCCGGCCGGACAGCCCGGCATCCAGGCCGCCTGGCTCTTCCACCAGTACTCGGACTCCGGCGGCGTGGACCAGGACTACTGCCACCTGGACAGCGCGGACGCGCTGCGCGCCTGGGCCGCATCGTTCCAGCCCACCCCGACGCCGGACCCCGGGCCGGCATGGCCGGGCGAGTACCTGCACCTGCAATCCCCGATGCAGCACGACGCCAGTGTGCGGATCTGGCAGCAGCGGATGGCCGATCGCGGCTGGCGCATCGCCGTCGACGGCTGGTACGGACCCGCTTCGGCGGCGGTCTGCCGTCAGTTCCAGAGCGAGAAGGGGCTCCAGGTCGACGGCATCGTCGGCCCGGCGACCTGGGACTGCGCCTTCCGCACCGACAACGTCACCTGACCGGCGCCGCCCGAACCGGGCGCACGGGCTGTGAACGCGCCCCCGCACCCACCCTTGGCCCGCTTCCGCGGCACCGCGGAAACGGGCCTCTCCATGCCGCAGCCACGCTCTCGACCGCCAATAAGCCGACCTTTCAAGTCGACCAAAAACCGCTTTGTGACCTTCATATCCATTCCCAATTGGCGATTTGATCTACGAATCCCAACATGTGAGACTGGGTCAGTCGGGCAGTTACCGAAAGGTAACTCGCTGCGCACATCGCCGTGCTGACACCCCGTTCGAGCGAGGGGCAGCCGATCGCCGTAACCGGGGATCACGCGGAGCGCAGTTCGAGCCGAGCGCCCGGCAAACGGCCCCGGGGATGACCGGCGGGCCTTCCGTTCCTACAGGAAGCATTGAAACGCGATGCGAAACCGTGGCGCCGACATGGCGATGCTGCGAACCGAGATCGAGGAACTCTGGGAGCGGCGGGACGAGATCCCGCTGCACTCCGCGGAGGTGGTCGCCGCCGTCGACGCGGCGATCGATCTGCTGGACACCGGCCGGGCGCGGGTTGCCGAGCTCGTGGACGGCGAGGTCGTGGTGCACGAGTGGCTGAAGTCCGCGATCCTCCTGCTGTACAAGCAGGCCAAGCCCGTGGAGACGCAGTTCGGCCCGTTCGAGTGCGCCGACAAGATCCCGCTGAAGTCCGGAACAAGCGGCTCCGGTGTCCAGGTGTCGCCGGGTGCCGTGATCCGGCGCGGCAGCTACCAGGAGCCCGGAGTCGTCGTGATGCCGAGTCACATCGGCATCGGCTCCTACGTCGGCGAAGGCACGCTGGTGGACTCGTGGGTCGGCATCGGCTCCTGCGCCCAGATCGGCAGGAACGTCCACCTGTCCGGCGGGGTCGGGCTGGGCGGCATGATCGAACCGCCCATGGCCAAGCCGGTCGTGATCGAGGACGACGCCTTCATCGGCGCCCGGTCGATGATCTACAGCGGCGCCCGGGTCGGCGAGGGCGCGCTGCTGGGCGCCGGAGCGCTGCTGACCGACACGATCCCCGTCATCGACGCCGCCACCGGGGAGGAGCTCAGCCGGGGCGTCGTCCCGCCGTGGACGGTCGCGGTTCCCGCCAGCCGTCCGCGCGAGTTCACCGGCGGCACGTTCGGCCTGCCCTGCCTTCTGGTGATCAAGCACCTGAAGAAGGGCGAGCGCCACGACAAGGCCAAGCTCAACGACGTGGTGCGCACCCAGCCGCCGGTGCTCTGACCGCCGCACCGTCCGCCTCCCGTCACCAGCCGATCCTTCGAGGAGTCATCTCCCTTGTCCGCCAACGGAATCGTTCCGGTACTCAACCGCCACCCCGAGCTCAGGGACCTGGCGTCCCGGCTCACGGCCTTCCTGGACATCCATCTGCCCCAGCCGCTCTGCGAAGACGACCCGCGGCCCGACTGGCTCGCCCTGCGGAAGCTGGCCTGCGACGCCGGACTGACCGGCATCGACCTCGCTCCGCCGGACGGGCCGGGTGCGGCCGGACGGGTGGCCCAGGGGGTGGCCATGTTCCTCGCCGGCCGGCGGGACTGCGACGCCCGCGAGGTCTTCAGCACCGGCCATGCCGCCATGGCCCTGAACTACGGGTCGCCCGAGCTCGTCCGGCACACCCGTGAACAGGTGGTCAGCCGGGGGAAGCTGGCGGGCGTCGCGTCCAGCGAGCCGCAGTCGGGATCGGACCTGCGCGGCTTCACCACCCTCCTCGTCGACCACGGCGACCACTTCGTGCTGTCGGGTACCAAGGGTCTGATCAGCAGGGTCGAGGAGGCCTACGGCTTCGTCGTCTTCTGCAAGCTCGTCGGCCGGGAGGAGGCCGGCACGGTCGACCTCCGTGAGGTGCCGCTGTCGGCGGTGTGGGTACCGGCCGACACCAAGGGCGTCCTGACCGAGACCACCGACCCGCTGGGTATGCGGGGATGGAGCTTCGGGCACCTGCACTTCGTCGACGCCCGGCTGGACAAGGACCTCCTGCTCGGGGCCACCGGCGACGGACGCCGGATCTTCGACGCCCACTTCTCCGCCTGGCGGCTGATGATGTCGCTGGTCTGCCTCGGCACCGCGTCGGCGGCGATCGAGGAGTCGGCTGCCCGCACCCGGCGGCGCAGCGTGGGCCGGATGCCGCTGGCCGCCATCCCCTCCGTCGCCGCGCGGATGGGCACGGCCGCCGCCGAGGTCGAGGCCGCCACCTCCTGGTGCTTCTCGCTGCTGGAGCGCATCGACCAGGGTGACATCGACGCCGCCGCCTGCTCGGCCGCCAAGGCACTGGCCACCGACGTCGCCTACCGTGCCGTGGACCTCGCCCTCCAACTGCACGGCAGTGAGGGGTACACCCGGCACACGCCGATGGAGAAGCGGCTGCGGGACATCCGCGGGCTGCGCATCGCCGACGGTCCCAACGACACGCTCTACAGCGTGCTGGCCCACTCCCTGCTGACCGGCGCTCCGCAGGCCGAGAGCCCGCAGGCCGAGGACGTCCGGCTCCTCGCCCGTCACTGACGGCCAGCCGAGCCCGCGATCGGCCCCGGGTCGTCGAACGCCCTCGAAGGGCACCACGCCCCGACGGCCCGGGCCGACCGCCAACTCCCGTACCGGAACCGCCAGGTGACGGCGACAGCCGCACCGCGCCGACAAGGAATCACCCATGCCCACCGCCACTCGCCCCTTGCTCACCGAAGTGGAGCAGATCCTCGCCGACCTGGACTCCTGTCCCGATCGGGAGGCCCTTGCCCACCGAGGGCGCACCGTCACCGCCGGTGAACTGCGCGACCTCACCTACCGCATGGCCCGGGCCATGCGCGCCCAGGGCATCGACCGCGGCCACACCGTCACCCTGCTGACCGGGAACCTGCCCGAGGCCATCGCCGCGCGCTACGCGGCCAACCTCGTCGGCTGCCGGGTGAACCAGCTCTACAACCGGCTGTCGGCCGACACCCAGGCCGTCATGGTCCGCGACGTCGAGACCCATGCGCTGATCGTCGATCCCCGGCACGCCGACCGGGCCGCGGAGCTCACCGGCCTGGTCCCGGTCGAGAGCGTCCTGGTGCTGGGCCCAGCGAGCGTGGGCAAGGACCTGCTGGCGCTGGCGGCCGACCAGCCGGCCGACACCTTCCCCTGCCGGGCCCGGCCGCAGGACATCCGCTCCATCCGGCACTCCGGCGGTACCACCGGCCACTCCAAGGGGATCTGCGTCAGCTACGGCCAGGTCCGCCCGTTCGGGCCGGAGTTGTCCGGCAGCCCCGAGGAGCCGCTCCGGCTGCTGGTGTGCACCACCATCGCGCACGCCGCCGGACAGATGACCGACAAGGTCCTGCGGGCTGGCGGCAGTGCGGTACTACTGGACGGGTTCGAACCGGCCGCCGTACTCGAGGCGATCGAACGCGAGCGCATCACCGACCTGTTCCTGATGCCCCCGCTGATCTACCAGCTGACCGACCATCCGCGGTCCGAGCACACCGACACCTCCAGTCTGCGCCGGCTCAGCTACGGCGGCTGCCAGGCGTCGCCGGCCCGGATCACCGACGCGCTGCGGCGGTTCGGACCGGTGCTGGTCCAGCTCTACGGACAGCACGAGGCGGGCATCATCAGCGTCCTCGCCGCCGAGGACCACGATCCGAGCCGGCCGGAGCGCCTGCGGTCCGTCGGCAGGCCGGCACCCGGCTACCGGGTGGCGATCCGTGACGAGTCCGGCCGGGACCTTCCCCCCGGTGAGCACGGCGAGATCTGCGTGCACTCCGACACCCTGATGCAGGGCTACTGGAAGCAGCCCGAGCTGACCGCCTCGGTCCTCAGGGACGGCTGGCTGCACAGCGGCGACATCGGGTTCCTGGACGACGAGGGCTACCTGACCATCGTCGACCGGTTGAAGGACCTGATCAACACGGGTGGCGGCCACGTGTACACCTCCGAACTGGAGGACCTTCTCAACTCCCACCCCCTGGTGCGGCAGAGCGCCGTGTTCGGAGTCCCGGACGCGGACCGGGTGGAGCGGGTGCACGCCGTCGTCGTGCCGGTACCGGGCAACCGGATCGACCCGGACGAGTTGTGCGCGATGGTCCGCGAGCGGCGTGGTGCGACGCACGAGCCGTACCGCGTCACCTTCGCCGAGGCGCTGCCGCTGACCGACGCCGGCAAGCCGGACAAGAAGCTGCTGCGGGCGGCGGCGGAGCGGCTCCGGGAGACCGCCGGGGAGTAGCGCCCGCGCTCGCGGCCGGTTCGTCCCGCACCGCTCCCGCCTTCCCGGGATCCGCCACGCCGTGCCCGTGGGAGTCGGCCGGCGCCCGTGGGCGCGGCATGTCATCACACGTTGGTCAGCGGGAGCAGCCCGCGTTCGCCGAAGACCTTCTTGGCCACGAGCGTGGCGTTGATCGCCCGCGGCATGCCGCAGTACACGGCCGAGTGCAGCAGCGCCTCGGTGATCTCCGTCGGAGCCAGGCCGACGTTCAGCGCGGCGTTGATGTGCACATCCAGCTCGATCTCGCAGCCGCCGAGTGCCGCCAGCACGCCGAGGGTAACCAACTGGCGCTCCCGGGGCTGGAGTTCAGGCCGGGCGTACATGTCGCCGAACGCCCACGCGACGACCTGGTGGCCCAGCTCGGGCGAGGTGTCGGCGAGCGTGTCGACGACCCGTCGGCCGGCCTCGCCGTCGACCTGCTCCAGCACCTTCAGGCCGTGTGCGTAGCGCTCTTCACGAGTCATGGTGTCCCTCCCGGGTCCGTGGGTCGAGCGGCTTCTCCGCTCGCCCGTGTGGTGATCATCGTGGCCCGGCGGCCGGCCGTTCTGCCCACGAGGCATCGTGATCTATGCTTTCCATGCTCTGGAGGTATGGATGGATCTGCGCATACTCGGCTACCTCGTCGCGATCAACGAGGAAGGGAGCATCAGCGCGGCAGCCCGCCGCCTGCATCTCACCCAGCCGACCCTGACCCGCCAACTACGCGACCTCGAACGGCGGTTGGGGGTGGTGCTGTTCACCCGAGAGGGGCGTGGTCTGACTCCCACGTCGGCGGGCCGGGTCCTGGCCCAGCGCGCCCGCACGGTGCTGGCCGAGGCGCAGGCCGCGCTCGACGACGTCCAGCTGGCGGCGCAGGGCCTGACGGGCCGACTGACCGTCACCTTCGCCGGCTCCGGCATCAACGGACCCCTGGGCGAGGCGCTGGGGCGCCTCCGCCGGGAACTGCCGCGCGTCGATCTCCGCCTGGAGGAGAGCTTCAACGACGCCGAGATGTCCGACGGCGTACTCGACGGCCGCTACGACATCGCCGTCCAGCGCCTACCACGGCGCGACAGCCGGCTGGCGACGGCCGCCTGGTGGCGGGAGCCGCTGACCCTCTTCATGCCCGCCGCCCATCCACTGGCCCACGCGGCCGGCCCGGCGCCCCTCGACTCACTTGGCCGGATCCCGCTCGTGCTCTGGCCGCGCGAGGTCTCGCCCCACTCCTACGACGAGATCATCGCCCTGTGCCGGCAGGCCGGGGTCACCCCCAGGATCGGGGCGGAGGGCAGGAGCGTCCAGACCCTGCTCGCCCTGGTCGCGGCCGGGTTCGGCGCAGCCGTGCTCACCGACTCGCACCGCGCGCTGCGCCGGGTCAAAGTCGCGGCCCGGCCGCTGGCCGACACCTCCACCACCCTCTACCTGGTCTGGCGTGCGGAGGACGACAGCCCGCTCCTCGAACGCTTCCGCACGATCCTCTCCGACAGCGGCCGAGCCGACCCTCCGACCCAACCGCCCTCCGCGGCACCTTGACGACCATGGTGGACTCCGGTCGACCGGTCCGCCCGGGCGGCACCGCGTCCTACGGCGCGCCGAACCACCGGACGAGCGCGGCCGCGAGTGCTTCCCCGCTCGCCGCCGGGTCGTCCGAGAGATCACTCGCCCAGGCGGTGAAGCCGTCCGGACGCACGAGCAGCCCCCGCAGCTGGGGCCGGTCCGGGCACGCCGCGGTGACGGTGTCGACCCTGCCGTCGTACTTCCCGGCCGATGCCCGGAGGGCGTCGTCCTCGATGAGGTCGAACAGCACGGCCCGGCCGCCGTGGAGATGGTCGGCGAGCCTGCTGCCGTCGGCCAGCAGGAGGTCCGGCGCGCTTCGGCCGACCAACGGATGGTCCCCGGGAAGCCCGTAGCCCTGCCATACGCCGGAGATCTGCTTGACGACATAGGTGGTCCCGGCGACCGTCCCGGTGAGGTCGGTGACGACCCCGCGCAGGGCCCGGATGTGCGGGGACGGCCGCATCAACGCGACCTGCGCCCTGGTCCAGTCGAGGACCCAGGCCCCGATGGGATGCCGTTCCGCCGTGTACGAGTCGAGCAGCTGCTCGGACGCCCGGCCGCCGACCACCGCGGCGAGCTTCCAGCCGAGGTTCATCGCGTCGCCGATGCCCAGGTTCAGTCCCTGACCGCCGAACGGCGAGTGCACATGGGCGGCGTCGCCCGCCAGCAGCACCCGGCCCCGGCGGTACTCGGTCGCCTGGCGGGCGTTGTCAGTGAACCGCGTCGCGGTCCGCACTCCGGTGATCGTGACGTCCACGCCCGAGACGCGGCGCAGGCTCCGCTGCAGTTCCTCGGCGGTGACCGGCGCGTCCCGGTCGGCGGGCGGCCCGTCGAACTCGACGGTCAGGATGCGGCCGGGGATCGGGCCGTGCACGTAGACGCCGGTGTCCGTCCAGTTCCACCCCGGGATCAGCGCTTCGGCGCCCGTCATCTCGACCACCGCCTGATGGCCCGTGATCTGCGGATCGGTGCCCGGGAAGGCGAAGCCGGCGAGCCGGCGGACCGTGCTGCGGCCGCCGTCACACCCCACCAGCCAGCCGGCCCGGATGCTCTCGCGGCGCCGCTCACCGTCCTCCGCCGCGTCGACGGTGTGGACCGTCACTCCTTCGGCGTCCTCGTCGAAGCCGGTGACCTCGACCCCGCGCCGCAGTTCGACACCGAGCTTCGCCGCATGCTCACCGAGGATGCGCTCGACCTCCTGCTGCGGCACCATGGTGACTCCGGCGACGGCGGGCCCGAGGTCGGCGAAGTCGGGCTCCGCCGGGTCTATCCGATCGGCGCTCAGCATGATCCCGGCGAAGTGTCCCGCGACCTTGTGAGGCGAGCGTTCGGGTCGGCTCTTCCCCTGGTTCCGCTCTCCGAACGCCTTGAACTGCTCCAGCGTCCGCTGCTGTGACTCGGTCAGCGCGGGCAGCAGCCCGCGCCGGTAGAAGGCTTCGGCGGTCGGGGTGTTGATCCCGCCCGCCTTGATCGTCGGATCGACCGACGATCGGCGCTCGAGAACCACCACACGTGCCCCACCCAGCGTCAACTCGCCGGCGAGCATCAGTCCTACCGGACCGCCCCCGGCCACCACCACGTCGTAGTCCAGGCCCCTGCCTGTGCTCGGCTTCATGCGAATGACTATAGTCACTAAAACTTTATGGCCACTACACTTTTCTCCATGCCAGCTGGAACTGCCGCCGGAGGCGGCCACACCGAGCTCACCCTGCGCGAGCGCAAGAAGCGGGAGACCCGGAAGCGGATCTCCGATGCGGCGACGCCCCTGATCGCCGTGCGCGGCTTCGACAACGTCACGGTCACCGAGATCGCCGAGGCCGCCGGTGTGTCCGCGATGACGGTCTTCAACCACTTCCCCCGCAAGGAGGATCTCTTCCTCGACCGCATCCCCGAGGCCGTGGAGCTGTTCTCGTCCGCCGTCCTGAACCGCCCGGACGACGAGACGCCGCTCGCCGCGCTACGCCGGCTGGCACTCGAACTACTGGATCAGCGAAGCCCGCTGGCCGGAGTCGGTGACACCTTTCCGCCCTTCTGGCGGGTCGTGATCGGGTCACCCGCACTGCGGGCGCGGGCCCGCGAGGGCGTCGAGGAGATCGAACACGCGCTGGAGGAGGCGATCCGCCGGACCACCGGCCCAGGCGAGGCCGATCCGGCCATCACGGCGGCCCTCACCGTCGCCGCCTACCGGAGCGTCTACCTCACCACGGCCCGGCGCCTGCTCGCCGGTGAGCGGGC
Source organism: Kitasatospora sp. NPDC001175 (assembly GCF_053598215.1). Lineage (NCBI taxonomy): Bacteria > Bacillati > Actinomycetota > Actinomycetes > Kitasatosporales > Streptomycetaceae > Kitasatospora > Kitasatospora sp. NPDC001175. The sequence continues at coordinate 72,525 of NZ_JBSFJU010000027.1, forward strand.
GGACGACCTGGCGGAGGAGCACCGCCTCCGAGTGCACCAGGCGTTCGACGCCGTGGAACGCGGGCTGCTCGCCCCCTGAGCAATCACCGCCCACTGCCCGGGGCGGCCCCGCACCCGGCCGTACGGGGCCGCCACCCCGTACGGCCGGCCACACTCCGATCTCACCCCAGGTGGGCTCGCCGAAGAGGCCGCCCGGCTTGGACGTACCCAACTGGCTTGATTCTCCGTCGTGATGACGCGATATCAGGACATAGCGTTCCCTCCGTACCCCTACTTTCGGAGGTTCGCCATGCGAAGGCGCATCATCACCGGCGCGCTTGCCGCCGCCTGTCTGGTCGTACCGTTCCAAGCCCAGGCGATGGCCCAACCAGCGTCGATCCGGCCGCAGTTAGCGGCCGCACTCTGGGACAAGTGCGAAGCCGCGCTGGACTCACCGCACGAATCGCACACCAATCCGGACGTCATCAACGTCCACGCCGACATCAAGGGCTGCAAGCAGAAGATGCCCGAGTACTCGATCTCTGTCACCCTCTACAAGGACGGCAGCCAGGTCGCGCACGACACCGGGTCCGGCAAGAACAAGTTCAAGGCGCGCGTCGTGGCCAACTGGCCGCCGCCGAAGGGGCAGTGCCACGACTACTCGGCCAGCGCGACGTTCACGATCACCGCTGAGGGGAAGGCGCACACCACTACGGTGACCAACCACAGCCAGGGCAAGATCTGTATCAAGTAAGGGCGTACCGTGACTCGGCCGGCCGGAGTGCGGCCCGGCCGTCCGCGTCCACCGTCGAGGCGAGCAGCATGAACCGATACACCGTCTTCCTCGCGGTCACCGACCGCACCTCCCGGCCCGATCCGGCCTTCGCTCTCACGGCACTCGCCGTGGACGCCGAACGCCTCGGCGAGGCCGAGGAACGCGCGGCGTCCGCGCTCGCCGATTTGGCACCCGACTCCGCCTGGCTCGACCTGGCACCGTCCGTCCGACGGGAGACGGTGGCCCGAGTGCGCTCCGTGCCCCATCACGCGGTGGACCACACCGAGCACGACCGCCTCCCCGCGTGCTCCGCATCCCCCCTGCGCGACTGCCTTCGGAGCCTGGCCGTCGACAGTGCCTTCGCCGAGGTGGCCGCGCACCCGCACACCGTCTATCTCACCGGCGGGTACCCGATCGGGGCGCTGTCGGCAGCTCCTCTCGTCGCCGACGCCCAGGCCGTGCATCCCGATGCCGAGACGAGTTACCCGGGGCTCGCCCGCCTCGTCACCCTGCTCGCGACGGCCGCGGCACCCTCGGTCGACGCCGCCGTCCCCGACGAGGAGGACCTGTACGACGCCTTCGACCGGTACACCCTCGGCGGCCTGGGCTGAACGCCCGCACCGCAGCAGTCCAGCCCAGCCGGTCACGCCGCCGCGGCTGCCCGATGCCGGCGGGGGCCGTAAGAGGAGCTGAATCCCCGTGCGGTCCGGCGCAGGTTCCCGGAGCACGCCGCCGCGTGCCCTCGGGCACCGCGGTCCCGGTGTACGCCGGGCAGCCGCACCCTCCGGCAGCCGGGCCGGCCGCCGTCTCGGCGCCCGTATCGGACCCCCTGCGCACGGCGCGGCCGGGGGCGGCCCCACCCGCCCCCGGCCCTGCCTTCCGTCCCGGGCGGCCCCCACAGCCGGCCGGGCGGGCCCGCGCCCCCACAGCGCGGGAGTGTTGCGGCCGAAGTGGCCGTCATGTCGGTGGTGAAGGACGTCGCTCCCGGTCGCGGTCGTACCGCGGCACCCGGCGACCGCCAGTACGAGCGGCGGGTGCGCCGGGCCCGTGACGGGCTCCGAGGTCCCCAGCTGGACGGGTGCGCTACAGCTGCGGCACGAGCGGCCGGTCAGCCGTACGTACCGTCCTGTCGGCTCGACGGTGCTCGGTCTTCTGCTGCCACGTTCGGACATGAGAGGCTCCCTCTCCAGTGGTCGGAAGTCGGGCCGTGAGCCGTCTCGCTCGCCGCCCGCCTGGGAATATCCTCGGGTATCCGGGACACCCCGACCAGGGACCGTCGGCCCCACTCCCCGGTGCCACCGGTCCCGTCTCCGAGGCGCCGAGAGTCCCAACCGACGCCTGCTCCCGGGAGGTGCGCCGCAGCGGTACGACCGACCCAGGTGTACGGCCATCCCATCAGACGAGAGCAGCCGAAATCCGACACCGCACCACCACCGCCACCGCCTGTGCCGGTAACCGCGCCGCCGCCGGAGCCGAGCTCGGTACGACTGTTGCCAGTGCGGCACCGATTCGTCACCGCACCGCCTGTCAACGCGACTTCCGGACATCGGGTCACACGAACCGACTACAGCACCGGACACACCCGGACGGAACTTCTCGGGCCCGGGCACCGGGCCTCCGTCTCCCCGTCATACGCGGTCCGGATCCGGCTTGACCCAAACCGTGCCGGGTGCGCCCGGTCCGACCCGGTTAGGGCCCGTGGCCGGACATTGTCCCGCCTCCGTATCAAAGCCGCTTCACACGGTGACCTGGGGCCGCTCAGGTGGTTGGATCATGGTGTGACCGATCCCGAACATCCCTGCCGCCCGTCCGCCACCCGTGCCGACTGGGCCCTCGTCCACCCGATGCTCACCGTCCTCAACCAGGCCGGTATCCCCATCCGCAGCGGCGACCTCGACCAGCTCAAGCTCGCCGCCGGCCTCGGGCCCGAGTTCGCCCAGGCCTTCACCCGCTGGATCCGCGAGGCCCACGCCACGGCCGCGGCCGCGCCGGTTCCGGCGGCACCGGCCCGCCCGGTCCACGCGGTCGTCCCGTCGCCGGTGGCCGAGCTTCCCGTCCCCGCCCGGCCGCGCCGCGCCCAGGAGCGCCACGCCTCCTGACCGCTGGTCAGCGCAGAGGACGGCGAGTGCCGTTCAGGAGGCGGTTGGCGGTACGGCCAGGTCGGCGAGGTACCCGACCGCCGCGTCGACCGTCGCGGGACTGTTGGCCCAGGCGGTGTGGCCGTCGCCCTCCCAGCGGAGCAGCCTGCTGCCGGGCAGGGCGCGCCGGACGGACTCGGCGAAGGCCGGCGGGGTGGCCACGTCGTGCGCGCCGGAGAGCAGCAGCACCGGTGGGAAGTCTGCGGGCACCCGCCAGCCGTGCGGGGTCCAGCGCGACTGGCCTGGCCAGCCCGCACAGCCACTCGCAATGTCCCAGAACTCGGAGTAGCCGCGCAGGGTCGGCGCCGCCTCGCGTACCCGGCGGGCGAGCTCCGGGAGCGCCGCCTCGGCACCGGCCGGAACTGGGACGTCCTGGCAGACGATCGAGCGATACGCCGGGTACTCGGGGTTCTGGGCGGGGGTGAGGGGGCCGAGTGGGGCGAGGCTCCCCGTCTCGGCCGTCCGGCGCAGCGCCGTGGCGAGCATGGGGTAGAACGCGGGCATCTGCAGGCCGCTGTTCACCGCCTGGGCGATCTCCTCGGCACGGGCCGGGCGCTCGCCGTCCTTTATTTCGCCGGCGTCGGCCCGGCGCAGCAGGGTGGGCAGGAAGGCGGAGACGTCCTGGCCGTGCAGTGCGCTCTCCGGGTGGCCGGCCGACCACTGCGCGAATCGGCTCACGCCGTCCTCGACGGCCGCGGCATCGAGGACGGCCATGCGCTGCCAGGGGAGCGCCCGGTCCACCACTCCGTCCACCACCATGGCCCGGACCCGCCCGGGGAACAGCTCGGCATAGCTCTGGGCCACCATCGAGCCGTAGGAGATCCCGAGGAAGCTGATCCGCCGCTCGCCCAGCGACGCGCGTACGGCGTCCATGTCCCTGGCGATGGTGCCGGTGTCCAGGTGTTCGACCAGGGGGCCGCCGGCCCGGGCGCACGCCGTCCCGAGCCGCCGGTTGCTGCGCACCAGGTCGGCGGCGGCCGCCCGGTCAGCGGGGAACCTGCTCACCGCGGGGTCGATCGGCATCCGGCAGTGGAGCGGCGGGTTGGTGCCGGTGCCGCGTGGGTCCACCGCGACGATGTCGAAGCGTTCGCGCAGCGCCGCCGGGAAGTACTGCTGCCGGGCCCGCCCGTCGAGCAGGTAGCCGACCTCGCCGTCCCCGGGGCCGCCGGGGTTGAAGAAGAGCGTGCCGACCCGGCGGCCCGGATCGGCGGCGGGCAGCCGGGCCACCCGCACCTCGGTCCGCTCCGGGCTGCCCGGCCTGGACCAGTCGAGCGGGAGGGAGATCGCACCGCACCGGACGGTGTCGGACTCGTCCGTCCCCGCGCAGCGCTCCCAGGTGATCCCTGGCGCCGTGGATGCCTTCCGCGCCGCCGCGGGCGCGGCCTGAGCCGTCGCGGACGGCGTGAGCAGCCCTACCGCCGCAAGGGCGCACAGCGCCGCGCGGGTCGTCTTCCGGTGTCGCATGGCCACCCCTGCCGGTCGTTCCGATGGACGGACCAGCACGGTATCCGGGTGCCGGCGAGCAGCGCATCGCTCTGCCGGGCCACTTCCCACGACCTGTTCTCCGACCCCAGGCTGGCCGACCGTCAGATTTCCGGCCGGTCACCTGTCCGAGAAGACCGCGCTCACGTAGAGGTCGGCGATGGTGTCGCCGAAGGCCGCGCTGTAGGAGACGTCGGCGGTGTCGCCACCCTGCTGGTAGCCGCCGATGACTCCGACGACGCTGCCGGTGGACTCACTCACCCAGGGGCCGCCGCTGGTCCCGCCGGTGTAGGCGGGGCAGTCGATCCGGCGTTGGTGGGCGGTGAAGGCGGTGGTCACATTGGTGCAGAGCAGGGGCAGTTCGGACCGGGCGGGGTAGCCGTAGAGTCGTACGGTCTCGTGGAGGCTCTCGTCGACACCCAGCGGGATCCCGCCGACCACGCTCTCGATCGGCCGGCCCTCACTGTCGGGCGCCACCCGGAGGAAGGCGAAGTCCTGGTCCTGGTTGGCGTTCTTGTGCCAGCCACTCGTCTCGAACACCTCGACGATCCGCCAGGCCCCGTACGGCGCCTTGCCGTTGCGGTACCCCGGGGCGAACACGACCCCGTCCGGCGAGGACACGCAGTGCGCCGCGGTGACCAGCAGATCCCCGGTGGGGCTGTCGATCACGGAGGCGGTGCAGAAGTGTTTGCCCGGTGCGACCGGCCCCGAGAAGAGCGGGCCGACCCGGTCGGCCTCCGCTCCGGGCGGGGCGGTCGAGGTGGTGGGCCCCGGAGCCGCGGACGCCGCCGCCTGCGTGCCGAGCGCGATCACTGCCGAGGCCAGCGCACAACCGATCCAACGAGCCTTCACGAGGGTCCTCCCCCCACCGGGGCCCGGTCCGTCGGGCCCGCTGCTGACAGAAAGCCTGCCATCCACGAGACCCGCCGCGCTCGGCGTGTGACCCGATCGGGCGGCGGTGGGCCGCGATCGGCCCTCGCCTCGCGGCCCCATCACACAGCACTGCCCCGACCGCGCCGGGAACGGCCGTGGTCGGGGCAGCGGCCGGCAGATGAAGTGTCACCTCGTCGGCGGGTCAGTCGATCCCGAGCTCACCCATCCGGCTCCAGCCGGTGGCGCCCTCGATGGTGGTGCTCACGATCTGCGGCGCCCGCTGGACCAACGGACGCATCGTCTCCATGGCGGCCCGGAAGTGATCGGAGTTCACATGCGCATCACCGGCGCCGTCCTTGAAGGCCTCGACGAGTACGTAGGTGTTCGACTCCTCGGCGCTGCGCGACCACTCGAACCAGAGGTTGCCCTCCTCCGCGCGGGTCGCCTGGGTGAAGGCCTCGACATGGGACAGCCAGGAGTCTGCGTATTCGGGCTTGACCGGGAATTTCACAACGATGAAGATCACGAGTCGAGTCTAACCGCGGATCAGCGGTATTCCCTCGGTCGCACCGCCGGTCAGCGCTCCTGGGCCGTCGGGCGGACCATGATCTCGTTGACGGCCGCGTGCGCGGGCTGGGTGACCATGAACACGATGGCGCGGGCGATGTCCTCGGCGCGCAGCCATGCGGTTTTCGGCAGGTCGAAGGCGATGGCGAGCCTGGCGTCATCGGCCGTCATCTCCGTCGCGGTCACGCCCGGCTCGACCAGGCCGACCCGCACTCCCCGTCCGGCGACCTCCTGGCGCAGCGCCTCGGCGAACGCGCAGACCGCGTGCTTGGTCGCCGAGTAGACGCTGCTGCCCCGACGCGCCACGCGGCCCGCGACCGAGCTGACGGCCACCAGGTCGGCGACACCGCGCGGCCCCCCGGCGGCCGCTCGAACCAGGTGTGGCAGAGCCGCGCTGGAGATGTGCAGTACGGCCTTCAGGTTGAGATCGACCATCCGCTCCCAGTCCTCGGGTTCCCCCTCCTCCAGGGTGTTCAGCGCCGCGTAGCCCGCGTTGTTCACCAACGCGTCCAGCCGGCCGAGTCTCCGGGCGGCGTCCCCGACGGCCCGGCGCGCCTGGCCCGGGTCGATCAGGTCGGCGGTGATCGAGATCGATCTGCCGCCGAACTCGTCGATCGTGGAAGCCAGTTGCTCCAGCCGCTCGCTCCGGCGCGCGACCATGGCGACCGCGGCGCCCTGCCGGGCCAGCGCAAGCACGGTGGCCGCCCCGATCCCGCTGGACGCACCGGTCACCAGCGCCGCACAGCCCGCCAGCGGCTGCCCGTTCACGCCGGTGTCCGTTTCGCTTTCGCTCACACCCATGGTCACCCTCCGAAATCCGTCAGCGCCGCGGACCGGGCGGCAGCGCCTCACCCGGCTCCCGATTCTGCCGCGACCACCGTGGAAAACGGAGATTCCACTACGCCAACAAGGTGTCGGCGGACAACGGCCTTCCCGGGCGAATACCGGTCATACGTATATGAGGAGTCTGAGAATTCCGGCCAGATCAGGCCGCCCCACCGACCGCCTTCACGGTGAAAGCAGGCGCGCGTGCCGCACTGCGGACGCCACCTGACGGTATGTATTGTCCGGAGGATTGAGTGCGAATTGGGATGGGAATTTCTCCGCCGACGACCAGGAGGAGCTTTGCCACGTACCGAATCGACCGCGGACACGGCCGCGCCGAGGGAGCTCACAGTGCCGAAGGTGCGGCGGTTGGTCGAGTACTTCGAGCGGGCCTGCGACCGGGTCCCGCAGAACACCGCGGTCAGCTGCGGCCCGTCCCGGCTGACGTACGCCGAACTCGACCGCCGGGCCAACCGGTTGGCCCGGCTGCTGCAGCAGCGGGGCGCAGCTGAGGGCCGGACCGTCGGGATCCTGCTCGAACGGTCCCTGCACACCTATGTCGCACTGCTCGCGGTGCTGAAGTCCGGTGCGGCGTACGTGCCGCTCGACCCCTCGTTCCCGGCCGACCGGGTGGAGTTCATCGCCCGGGACGCCGGGCTGTGCGATCTGCTGACGACCTCCGCGATGCGTGCGCGGACGCACGATCTGACCTGCCGGGTACTCGAACTCGACCAGCCGCTGCCGGAGTTGGCGGATCTCCCGGACGACCGTCCGATGGTCGAGGTCGACCCGGAGTCGATGTGCTACGTGATCTACACCTCCGGGACCACCGGACGGCCCAAGGGCGTGGCCGTCTCCCATGCCAACATCGTCAACTTCCTGCGGGTAGCCGCACCGGTCTACCGGGTCGGTGCGACGGACCGGGTCTACCAGGGCCTGTCCATCGCCTTCGACTTCTCCGTCGAGGAGATCTGGCCGGCCTGGGCGGCGGGGGCGGTGCTGGTGGCCGGACCGACCGACGAACGCCGGGTCGGCGACGGGCTGGCCGCGTTCCTCACCGAGCAGGCGGTCACGGTGCTGTGCTGCGTGCCGACCCTGCTGTCCACCATCGAGGCCGAAGTCCCCACCCTGCGCAGCCTGCTGGTCAGCGGCGAGGCCTGCCCGCCCGACCTGGTGCGCCGCTGGTCCCACGAGGGCCGCCGGATCCTCAACGTCTACGGCCCCACCGAGTCGACGGTCACCGCGACCTGGACCGAGCTCTCCCCCAGCCGGCCGGTCACCATCGGGACCCCGCTGCCCACCTACCGCGTCTACCTGCTCGACCAGCGGCTGCGGCCGGTCCCCGACGGCGACAGCGGTGAGATCTGCATCGGCGGCCCCGGCGTGGCGATCGGCTACCTGAACCGCCCGGAGCTCACCGCCGAGCGCTTCATCCCCAATCCGGTGCAGGCCGACCGGGCCGACAGCCCCCGGATCTACCGCACGGGCGACCTGGGCCGGCTGAACCCGGCGGGAGAGATCGAGTTCCTCGGCCGGATCGACACCCAGGTCAAGATCCGCGGGTACCGCATCGAGCTGGCGGAGATCGAGGAGGTGCTCCGGGAGGACCCCGCGGTGGAGAACGCGGTGGTCACCCCGCGCGAACAGGACGGGGTCGTCCACGACCTGGTCGGCTACGTCACCCTGACCGGCCATTCGGACCGGGACGACGACGGCTTGCGCAAGCGCCTGCACACCACGCTGCGCCGCCGACTGCCCGAGTACATGATCCCCTCCTTCGTCGAGGTGCTCCCGGAGTTCCCGCTGCTGACCGCGGACAAGGTGGACCGCAAGGCGCTGCCCGCCCCCGTCTCGGTGCCGCTGGCAAGCGGAAGCCGGCCGCACGTGGCCCCCGGGACCCCGCTGGAGCGGCGCATGGCGGCCGTCTGGCAGGAGGTCCTCGGCCGTCGGGAACTCTCCGTCGAGGACGACTTCTTCTGCGACCTGGGCGGCCACTCGATGGCCGCAGCGCGGCTGATGTCCCGGCTGCGCCGACTGCCCGGCTTCGAGCGGCTGGCGATGGCGGACCTGTACCTCCAGCCGACGGTGCGCTCGCTCGCGGCGTTCGTCGAGCGCGGGGACGCGGTCGCCCCGGCCCGGCAGCAGGCCACCGGCCCGCCGCCGCGCCGGCACTCCACCGCCCGGGTGGCCCTCTGCGGCACGGCCCAGCTCCTCGCGCTGTACGGGTGGCTGCTGCTGCTCGGACTGCCGGCACTGGTCGTGCTCTACCGGGTACTGGCCTCCTGGGGCGTCCACACGGCCGCAGTGGATGACGGCGGACCACTGGGTGTGCTCACGCACCTGCGGTACTCCGTGTTCGTGCCGGTGCAGATCGGCTGGCTGCTGCTGAACCTGCTGCTGATCCCGGTGATCGGCTGCCGGGTGGTGCTGGCCGGCGTCCGGCCGGGCTGGTACCCGCTCTGGGGCGTCACCTACCTGCGGTTCTGGCTGTACACCAAGATCCTCGCGTTGACACCGGTCGGGCTGCTGGCGGGCTCCCCCCTGCTGCCGGCCTTCCTCAGGCTGCTCGGCGCCAGGGTCGGCCACGGCTGCCACGTGTCGGCTCCGATCCCCCTGCCGCCCCTGGTGGAGCTCGGCGACGAGGTGAGCGTCGGCTACGGCGTGCGGGTGCAGGCCTACGCGGTCGAGGGCGGCTGGCTGCGGCTGGCTCCCGTCCGCCTCGGCACGGGGGCGTTCCTCGGGACCAACAGCGTGGTGCTGCCCGGCGCAGTGATCGGTGCGGGTGCCTCGGTCGGCGAGCAGTCGTTGATCCCCGCGGACCAGGTGGTGCCGGCTGGCGAGCACTGGTCGGGCTCACCGGCCGCCCGGCAGGACGCCGTACCGCTGGTGCTGCAGTCCCTCGCGGGGCAGCCCGACGCCCGTCCCTGGCCGGTGCGGGTACTGGCCGGCTACGCACTGGGGGCGCTGCTGCTCGGGCTGCTGCCGGTGGCCGTCCTCGGTGCCGGTTCGGCGGTCGTCGTCCTGGTGGCCGCGTGGTACGGCTTCGTCCGGGCGCTGCTCTCGGCGCTGGCGGCCGGGCCGGTGATCGTGGTCACCACCTGTGCGCTGATCGTACTGACCAAGCGGGCGGTGCTGCCGAGGGCGCGGGCCGGCATCCATCCGGAGCGCAGCGGCTTCGGGGTCCGCAAGTGGATCGCCGACGGCATGCTGACCATCAGCCTGACCATGACCCACTCGCTCTACTCCACCCTCTACCTGGTGCCGTTCCTGCGGCTGCTCGGCGCCCGCACCGGGCGCTGGTCCGAGGTGGCCACCGTCAGCTTCGTCGACCCGGACATGCTGATCATCGGCGAGCTGAGCTTCGTCGCGGACGTCAGCGTGGTGGCGCCGGCGGTCTTCCACCGGGGCCGGATCGCGCTGGACCCGGCCGAGGTCGGCACGCGGAGCTTCGTCGGCAACGGGGCGCTGCTGCCCGGCTCCTGCCGGATGGGCGACGGCAGCCTGCTGGGCGTGCACTCGGTGGCACCGGCCCGGCCGATCGGGCCCGAGACGACCTGGTTGGGCTCGCCAGCGCTCTTCCTGCCGCGCCGGGAGGGGAGTCAGAGGTTCCCCGCGAAGTACACCTACGACCCGAGCCCGGGTCTGATCGCCGCGCGCCTGGCCATCGAGTACTTCCGGGTGACCCTGCCCGCGACCATCGGCACCGTCTCCGTGCTGCTCTACCTGTACGCCGCCGTCATGCTGGCCAGGGCCACCTCACCGCTGCCGGTCTTCCTACTCGGTCCGGCCCTGCTGCTCGGCGCCGGGGTGTTCGCCACCCTGGTCGTGGTGCTGCTCAAGTGGCTGGTCATCGGCCGCTACCGGCCCCGCGTCGAACCGCTCTGGGGGATCTGGGTACGGCGGACCGAGCTGATCACCGGCCTGTTCGAGAACCTGGTGGTGCCCAGCCTGATCGCCTTCCTCACCGGTACACCCCTGATGGCCTGGGTGATGCGGCTGTTCGGTGCCAGGATCGGCCGGCGGGTCTGGCTCAACACCACCTACCTGACCGAGTTCGACCTGGTCGAGGTGGCCGACGACGCGGCCGTCGGCGAGCGCACCTCGCTGCAGACCCACCTGTTCGAGGACCGGGTGATGAAGATGTCCACGGTCCGGGTCGGTGAGGGCAGCTCGGTCGGCCTGCGCTGCGTGGTGCTGTACGACGCCGAGGTCGGTGCGGGCACCTCGCTGGACGGGTTGTCCCTGGTCATGAAGGGCGAACGCCTTCCCCCGCACACCCGGTGGCGCGGTATCCCCGCCCGTCCCTGCTGATCCGCCCGGTGGGGCGCCCGTGTCGCCCCGCCGCCCCACCCACTCTGGAGGCACCGCATGACCTCGCTTGACGAACTCGACACCTGGTCCGGCCCACGGGTCGACGGCGACCTGCCCGGGCCGCGCTCCGCCGAGCTCCTCGCCCGCCAGGCGCGCCGCGAGTCCAACGCCCGCAGCTATCCCCGGCGGCTGCCCATCGCCATCGCGGAGGCGTCCGGCAGCCTGGTGCGGGACGTGGACGGCAATGTCTTCATCGACTTCCTGGCCGGCGCGGGCGTGCTCTCGCTCGGCCACAACCACCCGGAGCTGGTGGCGGCGGTGACCGCCCAACTCGGCCTGCTCACCCATGGCCTGGACTTCCCGACCCCGGTGAAGGACGCCTTCACCGAGGCCCAGCTGTCCATGCTGGCACCGCGGCTCCAGGACCAAATGAAGATCCACTTCTGCGGCCCGACCGGCGCCAACGCCGTCGACGCCGCCATCAAGCTCTGCAAGACCGCGACCGGCCGCGGCGAGATCGTCTCCTTCCAGGGCGGCTTCCACGGCAGCAGTCACGCGGCCATGGCGGTCACCGGGCTGGTGGCGCAGAAGCAGCCGGTCGCCAACGGCGTCCCCGGGGTGCACTTCTTCCCCTACTCCTACTGCGCCCGGTGCCCGCTCGGGCTGTCACCGGACCGCTGCGCCACCAACTGCGTCGAGTACCTGGAACGGGCCCTGGCCGACGGCAACGGCGGGGTGCCGCTCCCCGCCGCGGTGATCATGGAGATGGTCCAGGGCGAGGGCGGCATCGTCCCCGCCCGCCGGGAGTTCGTCCAGCGGGTCCGCGGCCTGACCCGGGACCTCGGCATCCCCCTGGTGGTCGACGAGGTGCAGACCGGCTGCGGGCGCACCGGGACCTGGTACGCCTTCGAGGAGTACGGCATCGATCCGGACGTCATCGTCGCCTCCAAGGCGCTGAGCGGCATCGGCGCCCCGGTCGCGGTCATCCTGTACGACCGGAAGCTGGACACCTGGGCACCCGGCGCGCACACCGGGACCTTCCGGGGCAACCAACTGGCCTTCGCCGCCGGGGTGGAGGCGATCCGGATCATCCAACGCGACGACGTCCTCGGCAACGTCACCCGGCGCGGCGAGCAGATCGCGGAGCGCCTCTCGGCGCTGCAGAAGCACCCCTGGGTGGCCGAGGTGCGCGGCCGCGGGCTGATGTGGGGCGTCGAGTTCGCCGACCCGGTGGACGGCCGCCCGGCGGGCTCGCTGGCCGCGGACGTCCAGGCCAGAGCGCTCCGGCGCGGCCTCATCGTCGAGGTCGGCGGCCGCGAGGACTGCGTGGTGCGTCTGATGCCGCCGCTCAACGTCACCGCCGAGCACGTCGAGACCGCGTGCGTGATCCTGCTCGACGCCGTCGCGGCGGCCGTGCGGGAGGCCTGATCGCGCCAGACAGGCCGGATGGTTCGGCGACCCGCCGCCCCGGAACAGATCGGACCCCCGCCGGGTTTTCGATATCAGTCCACGTGTCGGCCCGGCCGTTCGGGATCGAGTAGCGCCGGCCGGGCGGCGCGCTGGGCAGCGGAGGAGGACTTTTCGATGACGATCTTCGCCCCGCCCGATCCGGACACCGATCCGCCTGGTCCCGGCCCGCTCCCGCATCCCGGCCCCGGGGCCGACGAGCCGGCTCTCCCGCAGCCGCTCCCCGAGCCGGCCCCGGGGCCACACCCGCCGCCCGTACCCGGCCCGGCCCTCGCTCCCCCGCCGGCCCCCACCCCGTAGCCGGTGATCAGATGGCGGCCCATGCACCACCGGAACTTCTGAGCCTGGGCGTCGAGGAGGAGTTCCTGCTGGTCGACCGGCGCAGCCGACGGCCCGTGCCACGGGCGCCCGAGGTGATCGCCGAGGCGGGGCTCACTCTGGGCGGGCGCGTGCAGGCCGAGTTCTATCCCACCCAGATCGAGGTGTGCACCTCGCCGGTGCGCACCGTCGACGAGTTGCGCGCCGAACTGGTCTTCCTGCGCCGGACGGTGGCGGCGGTGGCTCGGAGTGCGGGCTGCCTGCTGGTGGCCAGCGGCACTCCGGCTCTGCCCGGCCACATCCCCGCTGAGGTGACCGACAACCCGCGCTACCGGCGGATGGCGGAGCAGTTCGGCGCGGTCGCCGACGGCAACGGCGGCGGCGTGTGCGGTTGCCATGTCCACCTGGGCACGGCGTCGCGAGCCCAGGCCCTCGCGCTGGCCAACCAACTGCGCCCCTGGCTGCCCACAGTGCAGGCGCTCGCCGTCAACTCGCCCTTCAACGAAGGCCGGGACAGCGGCTTCGCCAGCTGGCGGGCGATCCTGTGGAACCGCTGGCCGACCGTCGGCCCGGCACCGATCCTCGACGAGGCCGGGTACGAGGAGCTCGCGAACACCCTGGTCGACTCGGGCCTGCTGCTGGACCGCCGGATGATCTACTGGTACGCGCGCCCGTCCGAGCACGTACCGACCCTGGAGCTGCGGGTCGCCGACGTCAACGCCGATCTCGACACCGCCGTCCTGCTCGCACTGCTGCTTCGGGGCCTGGCGACCGTCCTTCTGGCGGAGGTCCGGGAAGGCGTCCCCGCACCCGACGTTTCGGGGGCGCTGCTGCGCGCAGCGCACTTCCAGGCCGCCCGGGGCGGGCTGGACGGAGCCGGGGTGGACCCCTTCACCGGGCGGGCCCGGCCACTGCGCACCCTGCTGGAGGATCTCATGCTCCGGGCGGCGCCGGGTCTCCGCGACAGCGGCGACCTCCCGCTGGTGGAGCAACTGCTGGCCGGGCTGCTGGCCTCGGGAACCGGCGCGAACCGGCAGCGCGCGGCGTTCCGCCGGCGCGGGCGGCTGCTCGACGTGGTGGACGCGCTGGCGGAACTGACCGTCCCCTGAACGGCCTCTTGGGCGAACCGGTGCTGCGGTGAGTGAACCCGCGGCACCGGTTCGGCGCACGGGCGCGCTGTCCTCGACGACCGCCGTCCCGAGCGGCGGTCCGGGTCAGGGCGAGCCGAAGCGTGACCCACATCACCTTCGGCCGGCGATTACTTCACCGTCGCACTCCGGTCTTACCTGCGACAACACCGCAACGCCCAAGCCCGGGCGAGGCGAACGAGGAAGGCCTCCCATGACCCACGCGCTCACCGCCGCCCCCGCCCCCGTCGCCGCCGTCGCGGCCCCGTCGCAGCGGACGACGCGGCTCCTGCTGGCCGGCGGCATCGGTGGCGGCCCGCTCTTCCTCGGCCTGGGACTGGTTCAGGGCCTCACCCGCGACGGCTTCGACTTCACCCGGAACGCCATCAGCCAGCTCAGCCTCGGCGAGCTGGGCTGGATCCAGGTGGTCGACTTCCTGCTCACCGGGTCGCTGCTGGTCGCGGGCGCGGTCGGGATGCGCCGGGCGCTGCGCGGCGGCCCGGGCGTCACCTGGGTCCCACGACTGATCGGTGTGTTCGGAGCCTCGTTCCTGGTCTGCTCGGCGTTCCGGGCCGACCCCGGGGCCGGGTTCCCCGCCGGCACCCCGGCTTCCTCCACCGTCACCCTCAGCGCACACGGCACCGTCCACATGCTCAGTGGCATGGTGGGCTACCTCTCGCTGTGCGCCGCGTTCGTCGTGCTGGCCCGGCATTTCGCCGTCCGGCAGCTGCGCGGCTGGGCCGTGGCCTGCCGCCTGATGCCGGTGGTTGTACTCGCCGGTTTCGCGGGGTCCGCCGCCACCGTGATGGCCTTCACCGCGGGAGCCGGGCTCGGCCTCGTATGGCTCACCGCGGTGTCCACCCGGCTGCGCGCCGAGTCGGCGGCGCGGTAGTCCGGACACCGGACCGCCCAGTGTGAGATGGTGCACCTCAAGATCATTTACGACCGGATGAACGGCAGACTGCGAAGATGACTGAACCTGTGAAGGGCCCCGCGAGCTACTTCCCTTCGATCGAGAAGAAGTACGGCCGCCCGATCGCGGAGTGGAAGGACCTCATCCGCTCCTCGCCCCTGACCAAGCACATGGAACTCGTCTCCTGGCTCAAGACCGAGCACGGACTGGGACACGGCCACGCCAACGCCCTGGTGGCCCACACCCTCACCGAGGACAGCGCAAAGTAGGCCCGATCCGGCACCGGCCCGGTGCGGTGTCTGCCGGGTGCCCCGTCTCCTGGGCACCCTGCCTGCCGGTCGGGCGTCCACCGGTTTGAACCCCGGTGGCTCAGCCGCTCGCCGGGTACGCGGCCCGTGGGGCGCCGGTGGCCCGGTCCGGAGCCGGGCGGTGGCGTCGCAGCGCCGCGACCAGCTCCCGCAGTGCCGGATCCGTGTTCGCGGCACGCCAGGCGGCGGTCAGGGTGAGGCTCGGGGTGTCGTCCCCCGCCAGCGGCCGCCAGACGAGGGCCGAGTCGTCGTCCACCATCGAGGCGGCCTGCAGGGCGACGACCTCCTCGCCGCAGGTCAGCTGGGTCAGGAAGACCGAGCGGTGGCCCGAACCCGGGCGCAGCTGCGGATCCCAGCCGTTGCGGCGGCACACCGCCAGCACCTCGTCATGGTGCCCGGGGGCCGACTCCCTGGGAAACCAGATCAGATCCTGTCCGGCCAGATCGCCGAAGCCGACCGCGTCCAGCCCGGACAGCGGGTGGGCACGGCTCACCACCACTCCCATCGGCTCCTGCCACACCGTCATGGTCCCCAGACCCGCGGTCGGGAACGGCGCCGTGAGCAGCCCGAGATCCAGGTCCCCACCGGCGAGCCGGTCGAGCTGCTCGGCCGTCGAGGCGTCCTGGAACCGGATCCGCGCGGCAGCGCCGGCGGCCGTGCCGGTCCGGCGGAGCGCGGCGCTCGCGTCCCGCACCCGCCGGACCAGCGCTGCGGGCACACCCGCCGGGACCCCGACCGTCAGGACCACGGGTTCGGCACGGACGGCCGCCTCGACCGCGCGCCGCGCGCGCTCGGCCGCATCCAGTGCGGCCTTCGCCTCGGGCAGCAGGGCGAGTCCGGCCGCGGTCAGCGTCATGCCGGTCGCGCTGCGCTCGAACAGTGGGGCGCCCAGTTCCTTCTCCAGCAGCCGGATCTGCTGACTGAGGGAAGGGCCGCTGAGGTACAGCCGCTGGGCCGCCCTGGTGAGGTTCCCCTCCTCGGCAACGGCCTGGAAGTAGCGGAGCTGACGCAGTTCCACGGTTCCCCCGGACTGGCGGTGACGTTCACAGGTGTGTGCGATCAGCATCGTAGCGACCGCCGAACCATCGATGACCTGCGGTGTTCGTTCGCGGCTAGCACTCCTTCGGCCGGAACTCATGGACGCCCGGGGCCTGGGGCGGTTCGCTGGGCCGGACGGGACGGCCGCGACGGCGGCCGGCGACTACGGGCTGGAGAACGCCGTGTTCATCCTCACACTGACCTACCTCAAGGACCTGGCGGAGATCGACGCGCTGCTGCCGGCTCACCGGGAGTACCTCGAACGCCACTACCGCGAGGGCAGGTTCCTCCTCTCCGGCCGGCAGGAGCCCCGGACCGGTGGCTTCATCCTGGCGTTGGGCGACGATCCGGACGAGATACGGGAGATCACCCGGACCGATCCCTTCGTCACCTCCGCCGTGGCCCGGTACGACATCATCCGAGTGACCCCCACCGGAGTCAGCGCGCTGCTCGGCGACGGCCCCGCGGCAGCGGGCCTGACCGGTCTCACCGTCATCGGTTGACCCCGGGCGGTTCCGGGGCGGCGCTGGTGAGAGTCTGGAGGAACACCTCACGGTCGGTTCCGGAGGTGGGTCGGATCTGCACGGTCGCCACTTCGTGGGGGATGGGACCCGGCTCTCCGGGAGGTACGGCGCGGGCACAGCCGGAGACGGGGCGGGCGTCCGGCGGACGCTGCCCGCCCCGCCTCGGCGCTATCGGCTCCGGCATGGTGGGAGCAGGCCGGCGGTACGCCGGTGACGCGCAACGGCGTTGCACCACCGGGGCGTTGGAGGTCGACATGGGCCCAGGGGGCGAGCGGGTGGGCGTTGCCACCGAGCCGTGCCGCGCCGTCGGGCGTGGTCACGACGACCGGAACGGTGGGAAGCAGGGCGCGGCCCCCCTCGTCGAGATTGTCGGCGTGCTGGTCGTGGGAGAGCAACACGGCGTCGATTCGCCCCAGCTCCTTCGGCCGCAGCCCGGGGCCGGCGGTCTTCGTCAGCACGGAGCCGGACGGAGAGGTGTAGGCGCCGGGGGCGTCGAAGGTGGGGTCGGTCAACAGGCGCAGGCCACCCAGTTCCAGGACGGCGGTCGGCCCTCCCGCTGCTCGGACGCCCACCTGCGGCCCGGCGGCGGGGGCGGCTCCCAGCGGTGCGGGCGCAGATCGGTCGTCGGCGGATACCAAGGTCATACTCCTCACGGATATGGTCTTCGTTCGCCGTGAGAAGCTAACTGATCTTCACGGAAAAGGTCAACGGTTAACATGAGAGACATGGATCAGCTCTCCGCCAGTGGACCGAACCGCCGACCCGACCCGCTACCCCCGGCGCCGGGCGAGGAGCACTCGGTGGCGCTCGCCCTCGTCAACACCAGGACCGTGCGCAGCGGCGCACCGGTCGACGCACTCGACACGCCGGAGGCCGCGACCAGCTGGCTGGCCGAACACACGACGGACGAGGGCGAGTTGAGGCTGGACACGGCCGCCGCAGCCGGCCTTCGCGAGCTCCGCGAGGCGATCCGCGCTCTGCTCGCCGCCGCCATCGGCCGCACGGACCCCCCGCGGTCGGCGGTGGACACTCTCAATGGCGCCCTGCGCGCGGCGCCGACGGTTTCGGCGCTCGACTGGCCGTCCGAGGACCGACCGCGGCGCCGGGCCGTCGCGACCGGCGGCGACCAGGTGGCCAGGGCACTGTCCGGCCTGGCCGAGGACGCCCTCGGCCTGCTGTGCGGATCCGACGCCCAGACGCTCGCCGCCTGTCCTGCCGACGGCTGTGTCCGGCTGCTGCTGCGCAGCCACGGCCGGCGCCAGTGGTGCAGTACGCGTTGCGGCGACCGGGTGCGGGCAGCCCGCCACTACGCCCGTCGGCGCACCGCCGGCATCGACTGACGCCGGTATCCCACGGGGTGCGGCTGCTCCCCCACGTATGCGCGGACGTGCCGGCCGGTTGCGGCCGGGACGGTTCAGGCGGCCAGCAGCTCGGCCAGGGCCTCGGCGTTCTCCTGCTCGTCCGCCAGCAGGGATTCGATCAGCTGCCTGGTGGCGGGGTCGCGGTCGCCGATCCAGTCGGCGACCTCCTGGTAGGTGGAGACCACGATCCGGGCCGCCAGCAGGTTCTGCTCCAGCATTCCGCGCAGTTCGCCGTCGTCGGGCGCGGAGTAGTCCGTGTGCGCGCGCTGGGCGAGGGTGGCGGGGTCGAAGTTGGGCTGGGCGCCGAGCTGGTTGATCCGCTCGGCGACGGCGACCGCGTGACGCATCTCCTGGTCGGCGTGCCGGTCGAACAGCGCCCGCACCGCGGACCGGTCGGCTCCCTGCGCCGAGATCGCGTGCCGGGTGTAGCGCAGCCAGCCGACCACCTCGGCCGCGACCACGTCGTTCAGAACGCTGACCACCCGCTCGGTGTCCAGTCCGTGCCCGGAGGTCGCCGGCCCGGCGGACATGGTCTGCAGGGCTTCGCGGCGGATCCGGTCCACGTCGAGCGCTAGACCGTAGCTCATGGCGTACTCCCTTCCGGCCCTGCTCACTGGCGTCGGCTCACTGCCAGCGTCTCTCCGCTCCGGCCGCGCCGAAAGTCCGCGGTGGCCGCCGCGCCGCGACGGCCGGTCCGGCAGGGGTGCGCCCCGCCCTGCGGGTGGATTCGAGGACCAAGCACGGGCGGCCCGGTGCCGGGACGGGCGTTCGGGCTGCTGCGGTTCCGACCGCGTACGAGAATGGGGAAGCGCCGTACGGACGGCGGCCGTTACCCGAGTCGCCGCCGGTCGCGCTGTCCCACGGGCCCTCGGCGGCCGGACCTCGCCCACGATGCCGCCGCCGGACTCGGACCCTGCGGACGGCGGCGACGGTGGTGGCCCCGGGATACCGCGCGCACCGGCCGGGCGGCGGCGTCAGAACGGGCGTCCACCGGGCAACAGCCAGGCAGAAACCCGTCACCGGCTGGTATGGAGGTGGCGACGATGGGCGAACCGAGCCTGTCACCGCGGGAGCGGCAGATCCTCACCGAGATCGAGGCGGACCTGCGGAACGACACCGGACTGGACCGCCGGCTGCGGAACATGCGGCCCGGTCGGCTGCGGTGTGTCTTCCAGGCGCTGTGCCGGGTCCCGGTCTCCGTCCTGGTCCTGCTGGCGGCCTGCTCGTTCGGGCTGTTGTCGGTCGGTGTCCAGGTGCGCTCGGCTACCGCGCTGGGTGTGTTCGCGCTGGTCTGGGCCACCACGGTGGTGCTGCTGCTGGCCCGGGGGGTGCACGGGCTCGTCGAGCGACGCCGGGGCCGGTGACCGGCCGGCGGCGCCGACGCGGCGACCGGATGGGCACCCGGTCCGGGTCCGCCGAAGGTGGCGAGGCAGGTCCGTCGCACGCAGCCGCTCAGCTGCTCAGCTGCTCAGCGGACGGTACACGCCCGGGTATGCGGTCGGCCGGGTGATTACGCCTCCCGAGTCCGGGCACAAGCGTGGACGAGGGGGGGTCGTCCAACGGGAGGTCGTCATGATCGTCCTTGGAATCATCCTTCTGATCATCGGATTCGTCACCGGCCTCACCATCCTGTGGTCGATCGGCGTCATCCTCGTGTTCATCGGACTCATCCTGTGGGTTCTCGGCGCGGTGGGCCACGCCGTCGGCGGCCGCAGCCACTACTGGTAGGACTCGGACAACGGGGCCCGCGGCGTCGCGTACCGCTCGGTCCTACGTCTCCAGTGGCGGATACATCGGCACGAACGCGGCGTCCGCCAGCACCGAGCCGTCCGCGGAGAGCAACCGGAGGCCGGTGACCGGCGCCGAGCTCTGCGGATACGGGCCGTCCCAGTGCCCGTACCCGGCGGTGACGGTGAACGGGCCGAAGGTCACGCTGGAACCGTCGCCGCGCTCGATCTGGCACTTGATCTTGCCTGCGATCGAGGTCCCACCGGCGTCCAGCGACATGTAGAACCAGGCGTACGGGCCGGTGGAGATCAGTGCCCGCCCGATGGTCCGCCCACTGGCGACCAGCTTGGCACTGAACAGCGAATGGCCGACCGACGTACCGCCTGGCACGCTGACCACGGGCGGGTTCGGGTGCTGGGATGCGCCGATCACCCAGCCGCCCACGCCGCCGAAGGCGAGGGCCGCCGCAGCCGCAGCCGCGGGGAGGGCGAACCGGTAGCGGGCCACCCGGCGTCTGATCCGGTGTGCGGGCGACAGTCCGAGCCGTCGAAGCACCCGGCTCTCGAAACCGACCGGGGGTTCGCTACCCGGGATCACGCCCACCAGCCGGTCCGCCGTCAGCGTCAGTTCCCGGATGTCCTCGTGGCAGGCGGGACAGGACTGCAGGTGGGCGATGGCGTTGGCCCGCTCGGTGGCGGGCAGCACGCCGAGCGCGAGCTCCGCACCCATCTCCCTCAGTTGCGCGCAGCTGAGTCCGCCGACTTCAGTCATGGCCGGTCCTCCTCTGCTGCGCCAGGGAGGCTCGGAGTTTCCCCATCGCCGCCCTGATCCGGGTCTTCGTGGTGCCCAGCGGCACCTGTTCGAACTCGGCGATCTGCTGGGCGGTCATCCCGTAGATTCCCGCCATCACCAGCGCCCGGGCCTGCTCTCTCGGCAACTCGGCGAGGGCGCCGCGCAGTTCCTCCGAGGTCTCCTCGGCGATCGCCTGCCGTTCGGGTGTGCGCGTGACGGCCTCCAGGAAGTGCGCCAGCTCGTCGGGTTCGAGCGGGACGGTCCTGCGGGTGCGGACGGTGTCCACCGCCAGGTTGTGGGCGATGGCCGCCAGCCAGGTACGGACGGAGCCGCGGCGCGAGTCGTACACCTGGCCGTAGCGGCAGGCCCGTTCGAAGGTCTGCTGGGAGATGTCCTCGGCCAGCTGTACGTCGCCCGTCACCGCGAGCGCCACTCCGAAGATCTTGTGCTGGAACCGGCGCACGAAGGCCAGGGCGATCTCCGGATCGCCGGTCATCAGGCCTGCCAGCAGGGCCTCGTCAGGCATCCGCTCCAGGGTGGCGCCTATCCGGTGCATATCCACACTACGTACCACGGTGCGGGAGGGATTGCCCGGGCAATCCCTCCCGCACCGTTCTGCGTAGTACTTGATGGCCCCGACTTGGACCGGCCGGGCGGCCGGAGCCCGCAGCGGGGAGCCGGGGACCCCTCGCACCGGCCCGGCGGCCGGGAGTGCCCCGCCCGGAGCCGGGCAGGAGGAGGCTTCCGGCGCGCGCCGCGGGCCCCGTGGCCGGCCGGTCGTACCCGTCAGGCAGAGAGGAGCCCAGGATGAGCGTCTTCAGTCGATTCGGATTCGGGCGGCACGGCCGGCACGGTCGGCACGGCCATGGCCGGCACCACCATGGCCGGCACCACCACCGCTACTGAGCGAGGGCACCGGAACCCTCACCTCCGGGGGCCGGCCGCGATCGGTCGGCCCCCCTTCTGCCACGACGGAGGCGACGTCTTGGAGTCCCTGGCACCCGGGTCCGCTGTGGACGGACCGGTCGCGCCCTCGCCCGCGGTCCCCACGCGTGTGGCCTTCCGGCGGTTCTGGCCGTGGGTGCGTCCCGACGCGCCGTGGCTGGCGGTCAGCGCCGTACTACTGGTGGCGGGGAGCCTCGGTGAGGTGGTGTCGGTCTGGCTGTTCAAGGACCTGATCGACGAGGTACTGGTCCCCCGGCGGTTCTCGGCCTTCTGGACGCTCGGGACGGCCATGCTCGGCACGGCCGTCGGCGCCGCGCTGCTGACCTTCTCGGGCGGCTACGGCGCGCGGCGGGCCGCCGAGCGGTTCGTCCTGCGGCTGCGCACCGCCGCCGTGGCGCATCTGCACACCCTCCCGCCCGACACGCTGGAGCGGCGCCAGCCCGGCGACGTGGTGTCCCGGCTCACCCGGGATGTCGTCGCCGTCGAGCAGCTGGTCGCCTCCGGGCTGGTCGAGGGCACGGCGGCCCTGTTCGGGCTGCTGCTGTTCACGACGGCCGCGCTGTACCTGAGCCTGCCGCTCGCGCTCGTGGCGATCTGCACCGCCCCGCTGTTCTGGGCCTCGGCACGGTTCTTCGGCCGGCGGCTGCTGGTGCGCGAGCGGGTGGCGCAGCGCCGGGCGGGAGGGGTCAGCGCGGTGGTCGAGGAGAGCCTGCGCAACTCGGAACTCGCCCGCACCTGCGAGCAGGAGGCCCGCGAGGTCGGCCGGGTCCGGCGCGAGGGCCGGGCGCTGATGGACGCCGAGTTGGCCGCCGCGCGCCTCGCCGAGCTGTACCCGCCGTTCCTCAATGTGCTCGAAGTGCTCGCCGGGCTGGCCGTGGTGGGCATCGGCGCGTACGAGCTGGAGCGCGGTGTGCTGAGCCTCGGCGGGCTGCTGGCGTTCGCCGCCTTCATGGCGCAGCTCTTCGAACCGGCCCACCAGCTCTCGGAGTTGGCCGCGGTTGCCGGTACGGCCGGCGCCTCGGCCGAGCGGCTGCTGGAACTGCTGGACACCCCGAGCCCAGTGCGTGAGCGCCCGCATGCCCGCGACGTGCGCCCGGTCGCCGGGCGGCTGTCCTGCGAGCAGGTCGGGTTCGACTACCCGGGCCACCCGGGTCTGCCGCTGCTGGCGGACATCAGCTTCGACCTCCGCCCGGGCGAGGTCCTGGCGGTGATGGGACCGAGCGGCTGCGGCAAGTCCACCCTCGCCAAACTGCTGGTCCGCTTCCTGGATCCGGACCTCGGCACCGTGTGCCTGGACGGCGAGGACCTCAGGGAGCTGACCCTGCGTTCGGTGCGCCGGGCCGTCACGCTGCTCCCCCAGCGGACGGCGCTGTTCCGCGCCACCATCCGGGAGAACATCGCCTACGGCAGGCCCGGCGCCTCGCAGGCGGAGATCGAGCGGGCCGCCAGCGCCGCCGACGCGCACGGCTTCATCATCGAACTGCCGGACGGGTACCGCACCGAGATCGGCCGCGACGGCTTCCAGCTCTCCGGCGGGCAGTGCCGGCGGATCGCGATCGCCCGGGCTTTCCTGCGCGCCACCCCGGTGCTGGTGCTGGACGAGCCCACCGCCGGGCTGGACGACCGGTCCGCCGAGAAGGTGATCGCGCCGCTGCGGCAGCTGATGGCCGGGCGCACCACCGTCCTGATCACGCATGACCGGGCGTTCGCCCGTACGGCCGACCGCATCCTCTGGCTGGGCCACGCCGACGCAGGTGAACTGCCGTACGACGGCCGGCCGCGGCGGACCACCGGGTGCGCGGCCGGAGCATGACCCCTCTCCAGACCGTCACCCCAGTTCGGGCTTCTAGAGCGTCACCCCTTTCAGGGACAGCACGACGGCGGCACCGGCACCGCCGAACACCAGGGCGGTGGCCATGCCCCACCAGCCGCCCCGGCCCCAGCGGAACGGGCTGTCCAGCGCCAGGCGCCCGGGCCCGATGCCAGCGAGCGCGATCGCGATCAGCGACAGGCACATCGGGTACTCCAGGCCGCCCTCGTCGGACCACAGCCCGTGGCCCGAGGTGACGGCCATCGCGTTGATCATCACCCCGACCACGGCGGCCGCGGCCAGCGGGGTGAGCAGTCCGAGGGCGAGGCCCAGTCCGCCGCCGAACTCCGACAGGCCTCCCAGCGCGGCGAACAGGGTCCCGGGACGGTAGCCGAGTTCCTCGAAGCCCTTGGCGGTGGCGCTCAGACCGCGCCCGCCGAAGGCACCGAAGAGCTTCTGGGCACCGTGGCCGGCCAGCAGCAGCAGGGCCAGCCGGAGCACCAGCAGGCCCGCATCGGCGGCGGAAACCGGCGGTGCGTGCGCGGAGCCACTGGTGGCGCGAGGAGAGGCCCGCAGCCGTTCGACGGACGGTTTCATGGCGAGCACTCCTCCCGCGCGCCGGCGTCACCGCGAGCGGTGGCCGCCGCCGGGGCGCCGACGCGGCAGATCGGGTCGGTCGGGCGCCGCTCGCGCTGTCGCCGACCAGGTCCAGGCAGGCCGGACCGAACGCTCCACCGGAGGCGTCCGCGCGTCTCACGGAACACCCCGCCAGGCGGGAAGCCGTGATCCGGCAAGGTCTGTACCACCTACGCGGCAGCCCTCGGGCGGGATTCCCCGAAGCTATGTCAACTTCCGGTTGACAGCACCAGAGCGTCAACCTACGGTTGACACATGGCGAATCCGATCCGCACCAGCGTTCCCGTACGCCTCGACGAACTGATCGAGGTCATCAAGAAGACCCACTCCGACGCGCTCGACCAGCTCTCCGACGCGGTCCTCGCGGCGGACCACCTCGGCGACATCGCCGACCACCTGATCGGCCACTTCGTCGACCAGGCCAGGCGCTCGGGCGCCTCCTGGACGGACATCGGCCGGAGCATGGGCGTCACCCGGCAGGCCGCCCAGAAGCGCTTCGTGCCCAAGGACCCCGGCGAACCCTCGGACCTCGACCCGAGCCAGGGCTTCAGCCGGTTCACCGAGGAGGCGCGCAACGCCGTCATCTCGGCCCAGAACGAGGCCCACGCGGCGGGCAACGACGAGATCGGCCCAGCCCACCTCGCCCTCGGGCTGCTCGCCGAGCCCGGGACGCCCGCCGCCCGGGCCATCACGGCCCAGGGCATCGCTCTCGACGCCGTCCGCCTGGCCGTGACCGCCGCACTCCCCCCGACCCGCGACGAGGTGCCCGACCTGATCCCCTACGACGGCCAGGCTCGCAAGGCGCTCGAGCTCACCTTCCGCGAGGCCCTGCGGACCGGGTACAGCCACATCGGGACGGAGCACATCCTGCTGGCCCTGCTCGAACTGGAGCACGGCACCGGTCCGCTCAGCGGTCTCGGCATCACCAAGGTCGCCACCGAGGCCCAGCTCGCTCCGGCGGATCCCTCGCAGTAGCCATTCCTCATCCGGCGAACACACCGATCCCGTTGGGCACCGAGCGCTCCTGGCCCCGGTCCAGGTTGTTGCGGATCCGCACCTGGCCGCTGCCCTGGTCCCGGGTCACCAGGGTGGCGGATCCGCCGCCGTCCAGGTAGGCGGCCTCCGCGCAGCCCAACGAACGCAACAGCTCGGCGAGTTCACCGACGGTCAGGCCGCTGGAGGCATTCTCCCGCCCGTCGGTCGACAGCAGGTGCAGCACCCGTCCCGAGGCGGCGATCCCGACCGCGCTCCGGGGCTCCGCGACCTCGGTGTCCAGCCCCGGCAGCGGCGCGTGCGCGCGGACCAGCGGGTACGCGCCGAGTGCGAAGGCGAACGGCACCCCGGTACTGGACTCGAAGGCGTAGTCCACCGTGACAGGGGTGCCGTTCGCCAACTCGCGCAGCGCCCGGGCACCGGCCTCCCGCCCGAGCAGCACCACCGCGTCCGCCGGGATCGCGCCCCGGCCCGGGGCCTCGGACACCGACTCGACCTTCCCCTGGCGGACCGTCACCTCATAGACCTCTCCCGAACACGGCGCCGCCCGGTTCTCGTCGGTCCCGCAGACCGCTCGGGCCCGCGAGGCCGCCCCCCACTGCGGAGTGAACACGCCGATCGAGTCCACCGGCAGGGCGTATTGGTTCAGCCCGTGCAGCTCCAGCGCCCCCTTGGGCGTACGGACCCGGCCGCGCAGGGCGAGCCGGGCGGTTCGCGCCCGGCCGTCCGTGCCGACCCCGAACACGTCCTCACTGCTGTCCCCCTCCGGCGGCGTCCAGCCGAACCGCTGCCCCTGCGGCACGGCGGCCTTCAGTGGATGCCCGTCCAGCACCATCGGCCCCGAGGTGGCGCCGGTCGCCTCCACCCCCGGGTGCTGCTCCTCGCTGATGTCGAAGAAGTCACCGTTGACCGCCCCAACCGCGCCCTGCTCCGCCGCCATCCCCGACACCGGCGCCCCGGAGGCGACCGCACCCGGGAAGAGCAGCCCGGCCCGGACCCCCGGCTGCCGCAGATCCACCGTCAGCAGATGGACCCGCGTCTCGCCGTGGGAACCCGGCACGGTGAACGACCGGTAGTCCACACCCGGCACCACCGGCTCCGACGGGCCGAAGCGCCCCTCGTCCGGGGCGGTGTAGGGCTCCTCGGGCGCCGGCCTGGCGGCGACGGCGGGTGCCGGTGGTGCCTGCGGCCTCGCGGCAGCTGGCGGGGAGGCCCGATCGGCCGCCGGGACCGGCGGCCTCGGCAACGGGTCGATGGACGTGCTCAGCAGAACGACCAGGTAGGCGGCAGCGGCGTGGGTGACGGGCCTCATGGGGCCACTGTGCGAAAAACCATATGGAATTACGCATAGGCGCGACGCCCGCACCGTCGGCTCCACCCGGGGGGACGCGCGGCAGGTTTCAACCGTCCGACGGGTGTGACGGAGCGTCATCGATCCACTGCCCAGTGGCTCCGGCGCCTCCTCGGCTTGCCCGAGGGACGGCCGGCCCGCAGCAGCTGCCGGCCACCGCGAGCTGCTGGCCGCCTTCGACTCCGCGGGCCCGAGGCTGGTGGACCGGATCGACATCCGCCCGCGGCACCCGCGTGCACGGGACACCACCGATCCGCCGCATGCGGCCCGCGCCGCCGAGGTCACCTCGCTGTGGCGGCTGGCGGCTGCCGCCCGCAGCTGAAGGCACACCGCACCGATGGGCGTCCGGCCGTCCCGGGGGCGGCCGGACCCGGTCTCAACTCACCGATCCGGCAGCGGGCTTCGGCCTGCGGCGGTCGGCCCCAGGTGGACGGAACCGGCCCCCGGAGGTGCGATGCGCTCGCCTCCGAGCGGCCGGCGGTGGCCGGATGCCGACTTCGCGGTGGGCGAAGGGGATCGGAACTGAACGAGTCGGATCGGTTTCGCCGGGGCCGCGACCGACGGGCGGCTACCCGCGTTGTCCAGTGGGAGCCTCGGGAACGGGGCGATGCAAGGCGACAGGAAGCGATGATTTCGAACAGGGGCCAATAGCCGAGAAATGCGTTCGAGACCATCGGGACAGAGAAGCGCAAAAACATCCCACTCGCCGATCATGGTATCGGATCCGAGCATGAGAAGGCGAGTTCAGCAGCTATTCCACTACTCCAGAAGTAGGCAATCTGTCCAATCCTTGCATAAAAGTCCCGACCGAGTGCCGGATTGCGATAACGTAATTTCCGCAAGGGCGGGGTCCGGGGGAATCCAGTGAATGAGCCGGATCCGGCCGTCCCAGCTATCCATCACTTCGGGAGACATCGTGCACAAATGCCGACCGGGACTTGGTTCGACTGCCCCCGACGGTCTGCAGTTCGCGGTGGACGCGCTCGCGGCGTTCCCTGCCAGGTTCAAGGCCGGGAGCGGGGGTGTCCCCGAACGGTTCGCCGCTGTCGCCGAGCTCTGCCGGACCGTGGACGGCGCGCTCGACGCGCTGGTCGTCCGCACCGCGGCCGAGGCGGCCGAAGAGGGCTGGACCGCCGGGGAGATGGCGGCCGAGCACTCGGCGTACCACGCCCGCCTCAGGCGGGCCCTGCTGACCTCACCGGCCGGGGCCAGTGGCAATGCCGGGCGGAAGAAGCAGTGAGCGCGGGGTACCCGGACACGAACGCACACGTCCTGCACTGCCCCACCCGGTGGGGCGACGTCGACGAGAACGGCCACATCAACAACGCCCGCCTGGTCTCGTACATCCAGGAGGGTATTCACGATCTGTTCAACCACCACGCCAAAGCGGCCCGGGAATCGCTTTTCCCGGCCGGATTCCTGATCGCTCGCCACGAGATCGATTACCTGGAACAGCTGCACCACCGGCCCGAACCGCTGGAGGTCCGGCTCACGGTGGAGCGACTGGGACGCAGTTCCGCCCACGTCCGGGTGGATGTCTGCCGCGATCCGCACATCTACATGACGGCTCGTACGGTCGTGGTCGCGCGGGACCGGGCCTCCGGCCGCTCGCGCAGGCTGACCCACGCGGAGCGCCGGTTCCTGTCCGCGTACCTGCCGACGGCCGACCAGGTCGCCGCCGATTCGCTCGACACCGCTCCGCAGGCCGCCGGCATCGTCCCGCAGCGCAGCCAGAGTCAGTTGGACGTACGGGAGTTGGAGACGACGGCGGTCGGCGCGACAGGCGATTCCGCCGAGCGCCCGCGCTGCTCGATGCTCGCCGGTCCGCACGGTGAGCGCGAGGTCGAGCACGGCCAGCAGCGCTCCTGGGCCCGCGATCGCGACTACCGGCGGATCGGCGGCCACACGCCGAGCTCATGGGGCAGATCCCTGCCCACCGCCCCCTCCGCGCGGGCGGACCGACCGCTCAGCCCCTCGACCCCCCACCCGTAACCGGGCGGCTCGAAGGAGCCCGGGGAACTCGAAGGAGCTCGGGGAGGCCGAACAGCAGCCAGCCCCCGGACCGGCGGTCCGGGGGCGCCGGGGACGCGCCGCGGCGGTGCGGTACGGTCGGGCCGTGAGCAGCGCACGGTGGGACATCCTTCTGGTCGGCGGTGCCTCCGGGGTGGGCAAGAGCCGGGCGGCCGCCCAACTCGCCCTGGAGGCCGGGGCGTTCGTCGTGGAGTTCGACGACGTGGTCAGCGCCGTCCAGACCGTCACCACCGCCGGGCAGCATCCCGGCCTGCACCACTTCGACGGCATTCCCGACACCTCCGCACTCGGCGTCGCACGGGTGGTGGAGCTGCAGATCGCCACCGCGAACGCACTTGAGCCCGCCGTGCTCGGTGTCGTGCGCAACCGGCTGACGGTCGAGGTGCCCGCACTGGTCGAGGGTGACTACCTCACCCCGGCCGCCGCCTCCCGCGCGATCCGGGAGGGCGCGGCAGCGGGCCGCAGCGTGCGGGCGGTGTTCCTCCACGAGCAGGACGCCGCCCAGATCACCGCCAACTACGCCGAGCGCGAGCCGGGGGCCGGCGTCCAGAGCCACCGGGCGGATGTCAGCGCCCGGTACTCCCGGTGGCTGGCCGAGCAGGCCGGGCTGCACGCCCTGCCGGTGGTCGACTGCCGCCCGTGGGACACCCTTCCCCAGCGGATCCGGCAGACCCTGTCCGGCTGATTCCGCGCGCTCGGCCGCCCGCCAGATGCGTACCGCCGCACGGTCATCGGGAGCGAGCCGCCATACCTAGCGGCAGCGGGTCGCGCGCAGGCCGTCCAGCACGATCCGGAGGTTGCGCTCCCACTGCCGCTCGTCCGCCGGGATGCCCAGTGTCCGGTCTCCCGTCGCCGCGGCGGCCAGCAGGAACGCCACGTCCTGCCAGGTCACGTCCGCCCGGATCACGCCGGCCGTCCGGGCCCGTTCCACCAGGCGGCCGATCCGCTCCCGCAGCCCCGCCAGCCGCTCGGCGAGGGTCTCCGGGCAGGCACCGCCGAGTGCTTCGCCGATGCCGCAGCTCTCGGCCCGCAGCCGCACGTAGCGCGCGGCGAACTCGCACAGTCCGTGCCAGGGGTCGGGGTCGTCCAGCGCCTGATCGGCCAGGTGCGCGATCTCGTCGAGCACCTCGTCGAGCACCGCCTCCAGCAGCACTTCCAGCGAGGGGATCCGCCGGTAGAAGGTGCCCACGCCGACGCCCGCCCGGCGGGCGATCTCGTGCGCGGACACTCCGACGCCGACCTCGGCGACCGCGTTCCGGGCCGCGGCCACCAGGCGCTCGACGTTGCGCCGGGCATCGGCGCGCGGGCGGCGCCCGGACTCGTCGACCAGCAGGCGGTCCACGGCACTTCGCGGTTGCTCCATGAGCCGATCCTAGCAATAACTGGACCAACCCTGTCCGATTAGCTACAGTCTCCGGACAGCTAACCGGACAATGGTTGTCCATTTATGTTGCCGAGGAGTCACGCGCATGGAAGCGAAGAGGATCCGAGTGGGCATCATCGGCGCCAGCCCCGACCGGGGTTGGGCAGCGCGGGCGCACATACCGGCCCTGCTGGCACTGCCGGACTACGAGCTCACCGCGGTCGGCACCAGCCGCCCCGAGAGCGCCCGGGCGGCGGCGCAGCGGTTCGGGACCGCACACGCTTTCACCGACGCCCGGCGGCTCGCCGAGCACCCCGACGTGGACCTGGTCGCCATCACCGTGAAGGTCCCCGCGCACGCCGGACTGGTCGAGGCCGCGCTGGCCGCGGGCAAGCACGTGTACTGCGAGTGGCCGCTGGCACGCACCTCCGAGGAGGCGCGGGCACTGGTAACTTCCGCTCGTGACACGCGCCTTCACCATGCGGTCGGACTGCAGGCGCGCTACGCCCCGGCCATCGCCTACGCCCGCGATCTGGTCGCCACCGGCCGGATCGGACGGGTGGTCTCCGCCACCGTGTACGCCGCCCGCGGCAAGGGGGCCGGGGAGCGGATCCCCGCCTGGGCGGCCTACACCCTCGACCGCGACAACGGCGCCGGGCTCCTGGAGGTCGCGGGCGGGCACACCCTCGACGCGGTGCAGTACGTGCTCGGCGGCTTCAGCGCTCTCTCGGCCGAACTGTCCGTCCAGCGGCCCGGCTACACCGTCGCCGAGACCGGCGAGACGGTCGAGGCCACCAGCCCCGACCACCTCATGCTCAACGCGACCCTCACCGGGGGCGGTGTCGTCTCGGCCCACATCCACGACGCCAAGGCCACCGAGGCGCGGACCCGGCTGGAGATCTCCGGCACCGAGGGAGACCTGGCCCTCGTCTCCACCGGGCCAGGCGGCCCGGCCGGAATCCAGATCGGTGGACTCCGCCTGTTCGATGGTTCGGAGGGCACCTACCGGGAGCTCACCGTTCCGGACCGGTACCATCCGGCACCCGGTGTCGCCCCGGACGCGGAGGGCTTCAACGTGGCCCGACTGTACGCCGGACTGGCGTCCGACATCCGGACTGGATCGCACACCGTCCCGGACTTCGGAGCGGGCCTGCGGCTGCACCGGCTGCTCGACGCGATCAGGCGCTCCGCCGGCACGGGAACCCGTCAACTCCTGGACGGACAGGCCGAGTCGGCGGCCTCCGGGGCGCGTACCGACCAGGGATGACGGCGGCTGGGAGCGGCAGTGTCCGTGCCCTGTCCGGCATCGGCCGTTCGCGGCGGACCGGTTCGGCCGCGTAGCGGCACGAGCACACGTGCGTGTCACCGGGCGCCCCGGCCGAGGCGGCGGCCTGGTCACGGCCTACGCTCGGTACCCGGCCGACTCCGAGAGCGGCCGATCGACCGGGGAGGAACACCGCATGCCGTCAACTGAAGCTCATGTGATCACCGAGGTTCCCGTCGCCGAGGCGGATGCCGGACCCTACGGCATCACCGTCGGCCCGGACGGTGCGCTCTGGTTCACACTGGTCCACGCCGGGCGGATCGGACGGCTGACACCTGACGGTGCGTGCGAGCAGTACGCACTGGACTCGGCGGACTGCGGACCGACGGTGATCACGCCGGGTCCGGACGGTGCGCTGTGGTTCACCCGGTACCGGGATCACCGGATCGGGCGGATCACCACCGACGGCCAGGCGGTCTCATTCGCCGTCCCCACCGCCGAGGGCGGCCCCTTCGGGATCGCGGCCGCCGCCGACGACGCACTCTGGTTCACCCTGACCAACGCCGACCGGATCGGGCGGATCACCACGGACGGCCAGGTGACGGAGTTTCCTCTACCCGTCGACCACGCCTTCCCCTCGGCGATCACCGCTGGCCCCGACGGTGCACTCTGGTTCACCCTCAACCAGGGGAACGCGATCGGCCGGATCACGCTCGACGGGGAGGTCACACTCCACCCGCTGCCCACTCCGCAGGCCGCTCCGGTGGGCCTCAGCGCCGGCGCGGACGGCAAGCTCTGGTTCGTGGAGATCGGCGCGGGGCAGGTCGGGCACATCGACCTGGACGGCGCGATCACGGAGTTCCCGCTGCCGGACCGCTCGGCCCGTCCGCACGCGATCACCGTCGACTCGGCGGGCACCTGCTGGTTCACCCAGTGGGCGGGCAACAGCGTCGGGTCCATCACCGCCGACGGCCGGATCGAGGAGTACGCCCTGCCGAGTCCCGGTTCCGAGCCGCACGGCCTGGCCGTCGGGGTGGACGGCGCCCTCTATGTCGCGCTGGAGACGGGGGCCGTCGCGCGGCTGAAGGTCTGACGCGTAGGTCCGGCACGAAGACACGGGCCTGCTACAGAGCCGAAGGGGCCCTGACGGCGTGCCGTCAGGGCCCCTTCGGTGCGCGTTCCGGGTTTTTAGTACCAGTGGTGGGTCTGCCAGAAGGCCCACGCGGCGTTCGGGCTGCCGTAGCGGGTGTTCATGTAGTTCAGGGCCCACTTGATCTGGGTCCGCGGGTTGGTCCGCCAGTCGGCACCGGCGGAGGCCATCTTGTAACCCGGCAGCGCCTGAGCCAGACCGTAAGCGCCGGAGGACGGGTTGGTGGCCGTCACCTTCCAGCTGGACTCGTGGGAGATGATCTGGTTGAAGGAGGCCCACTGGTTCGCAGGGACCATCTGCTTCGCGATCTGCTGCGGGGTGGCAGCGGAAGCGGCGGGGGCGAAACCGGCGCCGAGGGCGGTCAGGCCGGCGACGGAGGCGAGCAGGGCGACACCGGTACGCATACGAGCGGGGAAAGCGGGCATGTAGATAGAGACCTCAATCGGGTTGGCCGTGTCCTCGCCCGTTCAAGGGCCCACGTGACCGGACAGGGTTCACGTAGGTGTGGGTGGGGGCACGGCGGCACTCGACGCGTCTGCGTTCGGTGCCAGGGGGAAGTTCCGCGGCGGGACAGGAGCCGCGGTCTCTGACGACGTCGCCATTCTTAGCGAGCTGTCGCGCCCGGGCCAAGACCCCCTGATACGACGCCTCGTCGTAGTGGCGGACGGTTCTTGACGAGCGCCGATCAGCCGTCTGTTCCCGCCCGCTCGATCGCCAAACCTGACAAATCGGACATTTTTCTAGAGTTTTGACATGCCCGCTGACCTGGGCGAAAGCCAACGGAAGGCACCCGGAGGGCTCGATTCCAGCCTGAATTGGCGCGATCATGGTAAGCAGCCGGGGGGGAGCGGCCGCTGCGCCTTCGGCGATCAACTATCGGCAGTCGTGGACGTTCGGACGGTGTGACGACCCTCACCGGATCGGGCCGGTTTGGGGGGGTTTCCGCACTTGATCGGCAGGGGGCCGAGCGATCTGCGGCTGAACCTGCGCGGCGGACACGGCCTCGGGAAGTTCTACGGCCGGTGCGGTTACTTGGAGATCGGTCGGGCACCCCGGACGATCCGGGTCGCCCCGGGCGACGAACGGGACGAGGTCACCATGTGGCTCGACCTGCGCTGAGGCCGGGGCGCGGGCGGGGCGGGGTGGGGCATCCGGCTTGCGACCCGTCCCGCCCGCCGCAAAGACTCCGCAGTACCCGCCACCCGCCGACCCGAGCCGGGTGTTGCCGGTCCTGCTGCGCAGGCAACCGCTCTTCTCGCCGTCCAGGGTGAGGTGGCCGCTTCCAGACGCGGATCCCGCGCCGCACGGGGGTGCCACGCACCTCCGTCAGCCCGTCGGCGGGGCGAGCTCGCATCCACTGGTCCCGGTGGTCCCGGTTGGCAGCAGCACGGCTACGGCGGCCGAGCACGGCCGGGGTCGCAGCTGGCTGGCGGTGAGAGATTCCCCTAGCCTGCGGAATGGAGCGAACTGCTACGGGATCCCAGGGCAGGAGGTCGGGTCGGATGGCCGTTCACCATCGCTATGCCACC
The DNA here is from genome assembly GCF_053598215.1 of Kitasatospora sp. NPDC001175. Taxonomy (NCBI): domain Bacteria; kingdom Bacillati; phylum Actinomycetota; class Actinomycetes; order Kitasatosporales; family Streptomycetaceae; genus Kitasatospora; species Kitasatospora sp. NPDC001175. The sequence continues at coordinate 106,123 of NZ_JBSFJU010000027.1, forward strand.
GTGCAGGGGCGGCAGCTCTTCTACCGGGAAGCCGGATCGAGCGACGCCGGCAAGGTCGTGCTGCTGCACGGCTTCCCTACCAGCTCGTTCATGTTCCGCCACCTCATCCCGGCCCTCGCCGACCGCTACCACGTCATCGCTCCCGACCACCTGGGCTTCGGCTTCTCCGACGCTCCGGGGGTCGACGAGTTCGACTACACCTTCGACGCGCTGACCGAGTTGACCGCCGGCCTGCTCGCCCAACTCGGTGCCGACCGGTACGCGATCTACGTCCAGGACTACGGCGCACCCATCGGCTGGCGGCTCGCGCTGAACAACCCCGATGCCATCACCGCGATCATCAGCCAGAACGGCAACGGCTACGAAGCCGGTTTCGTCGAGGACTTCTGGAAGCCCGTCTGGGCCTACGCCAAGGACCCCAATCCGCAGACCGAGGCCGCTGTCCGGCCCGCGCTCGGTGTCGAAGCCATCAGGTGGCAGTACCTGCACGGCGTTCCCGACCCCAGTCTGGTCAGCCCCGACACCTGGTGGCGCGATGCCGCGCTCGTCCAGCGTCCGGGCAACGACCTGGTCCAGCTCGGACTGTTCCGCGACTACATCACCAATCTCGCGGTCTACCCGAGGCTGCACGAGTACCTCAGGACCAGCCAGGTCCCGCTGCTCGCCGTCTGGGGCCGCAACGACGAGATCTTCGGACCGGCCGGGGCCATCGCCTTCAGCGACGACGTTCCCGACGCCGAGGTCCACCTCCTGGACGGCGGCCACTTCCTACTGGAGAGCCATCTGGAGCCGGTCACCAGCCACATCCGGGCCTTTCTCGACAGAGTGCTGAACCGCTAGGTGCCCGGATCCGGAGGGGTCGGAGACAGCGCCCCTACCGCGGGTCCGTTCGACCGAGCCGCTCCCGGGCGGTGGCGCCGCGCCGTTCGATCGGCAGCACGCCGGTGGCGGCGGCGAGGCCGTGCGGGGGCATGTCCCCGTAGATCGACTCGTAGGAGCCGGGCGGGACGATGTAGGTCTCGTGCCAGATCCCCACGTGCCGGCGGGACTTGCGCTCAAAGCGGTTGATCATGGCCCAGGCCTTGCGGTGCAGCCGGTCGGGCGCAGCGGCGTACTCCAGCAGCTTCTCCTCGGACTCCCAGTACTGGACCACCAGGTAGGTGCGCGGTGAGCCGCTGAGCAGTTGGTAGCCCTTCAGCCCGCTCTGCGGGTCCCGGGAGAGCTCGCGGAGCATCCGGGGCATCGCGAGCATGGTCGGCAGCCAGTGGTGCGGCGCCCAGAAGTGGTTGATCCGCATGCCGATCAGGAAGACGACGACCTCCCCCTCGGCGGCAGCGGTGGTACGACCGGGTATCGGCCTGCTGACCATGGCACCCCCTGGTGATCGACGGACGCGATGCGCCCGCCCGTGATTGGATGGCCCAGCTCTCGACCAGTGGGATAGTGGCACTATTCAATAGGAGGCACAAGAGGATGCGCCTGGCCGATCTGAGCGAGCGGAGTCAGGTCTCCATCGCCACGATCAAGTACTACCTGCGTGAGGGCCTGCTGCCGCCGGGCCGCCGGGTGAACGCGACGCAGGCCGAGTACGACGAGTCGCACCTGCGCCGGCTGCGGCTGGTGCGGGCGATGGTCCAGGTCGGGCGGATCCCGGTGGCCACCGTCCGCGAGGTGCTGGCCCAGGTCGACGACGACTCGCTCGGCCCGACCATCCGCCTCGGTGCCGCGCTCTGGGCGCTCCCCCGGGCCACCGAGCCGGAGCAGGACGACCCCGCCGTGATCACGGCCCGCCAGGAGGTCGACCGGATGCTCACCCGGCTCGGCTGGACCCTGGCGGTCGAGATCGGTCCGCTCTCACCCGTCTACCGGGAACTGGTCGCTTCGGTCGCCTCGCTGAACCGGCTCGGATACCCGCTCGACGCAGACGACCTGGCCCCGTACGCGCGGCAGATGGAGCACACCGCCATCCACGACCTGGACCGGATGGAGCGGTTCCCGACCGCCGTCGAACAGGTGGAGGCCGCCGTCGCCTCGGCCGTCCTGTTCGAGCCCGTCCTGCTGAGTCTGCGCCGCCTCGCCCAGGAGCAGGAGGCCACCCGCCGGTTCGGCCTCTAGGACACCGGGTCGATCAGGACACCGGGTCTGTAGGGCGGAGAAACGGACGGCGGAAAGCGGGCGGCGGGCAGGGGCGGTAGCCGTTTCGGCCACCGCGCCCTGCCCGCCGCCGGGGAGTCGAGGATCAGGCGAGGCTGTCGTCGATGAAGGCGAACAGCTCCTCGTCCGAGACCGAGTCGAGGTTCTCCACGTCCACGACCTCACCGGGCTCGGCGGGCGCGGAGTCGGCCAGCGGCTGCGACTCGCTCCACCGGGTGGCGAGCGCCTGCAGGCGCATCTGGATCCGGGCCCGGGTGACGCCGTCCGGGCTGCTCGCCGCGAGTGCGGCCTCCAGGCGGTCCAGCTCGTCGAGCACGGTCGTGGCGGGGTTCGCCGCGTCGCCCGAGGCCAGCTCGCCGCGGAGGTGGGAGACCAGCAGCACTGGCGTCGGCTGGTCGTAGACCAGCGAGGCCGGCAGGGTGAGCCCGGTGAGTTCGGCCAGGCGGTTGCGCAACTGGACGGCCGTCAGCGAGTCCAGGCCGAGGTCGCGGAACGCCTGCCCCGGGTCGACGTCCTCCGGTCCCGGGTAGCCCAGCACCGCCGCCGCCTCGGTCCTGACCAGGGCGAGCAGCGTCTTCTCGCGCTCGTTCTCGGTAAGTGGGGCCAGCCGCTCCCGCAGCGGGGGCCCGGCCGGGCCTGCCGCCTCGGGGGCCGCCTCGCCGTCGGCGGCACTCGACTGCTCCGCGCGGCGGCCTCGGGCCCATTCGGACATGGCGGACAGGGCGAAGCTCAGCGGCAGGTCGCCGTCGACACCCAGGGTGGCGGTCAGCGCGTCGATGTCCTCGCGTTCCACCAGGTCCCAGAACTCGGCGTCCATCGCGCCGAGTTGAGCCGCCGAGGCGTCGGCATCGGCCTCCTCGGGCCAGTAGCGCTGGCGCTGGAAGGCGTAGGTGGGCAGCTCGGTCCGGCGGGCGCCGGTGCCGGCGAAGAACGCCTCCCAGTCGACGTCCGCGCCGCGTACGTGG
>NZ_JBSFJU010000028.1:0-104064 GCF_053598215.1 Kitasatospora sp. NPDC001175
CGGCCGCGGTGACGTTGGCGGCGGCGGCGAGTTCCGCGGGCGGAGCGAAACGGCGCTCCTCCTTGAGCAGGTTGGCCAGGCTCTCGTTGCTCAACGCGCACTCCTCATCGAGTTTCATATGCCGGGAGATCCCGTGCGGCGGGATTGTCCCGTGTGTTCCAGCGCACAGCTCACCAGGCGAACCGCCATGTTGACAAGAGGCAGCTGCTCTCAATTGGTTTAGACCTTTAAGTGGGCCGGCCCGGACGTGCGCTGGCGGCCCCGCCCTCGGGGGCGTTCCATCCGGCTCCCTGGTTGCCAACCGCCGAGCGCCAACCGACGGCTGCTTTCCGTCGACCACCGACCACCGATCACCGATCACCGACTGCGGGCGGGCTGCCACGAGGAGTATTGACGGCTGGTCCGGCGGGTAATCCACTGAAGGTACGGGCTCGTCGTCGTCACTCGCGGGCCCGCTCCTCAACGCAGCGCTCCCGTTCTTGGGGGGATGCACATGCCTGGAACTCCCGCGACCCCCGCTGCCTCGGCCCGCCCCGGGGAGCCCCTACTTCCGCCCCTTCCAGGGGACTTCGCCGTTGTCCGGATGAACGGCCAGGTCGGCCGCCTGATCAGGATCGGACAGTGGCTCAACGGCGATGGATTCGCCGACTTCGAGCACGCCTTTGTCTACCTCGGCGACGGCGAGCTGATGGAGGCCGAACCCGGCGGTGCCCGGGTCGGGCCGCTGACCGAGTACGAAGGCCAGCCGATCCGCTGGTCGACCGACAGGCTCGCGCTGACCGAGGAACAGCGGCAGGCCGTGGTCGCTGCGGCCCGCGGCTACGTCGGGGTCCCCTACAGTGCGGCCGACTACTTCGCGCTCGCCGCACACCACTTCCATCTTCCGATAGGCCTGCTGATCAAGGCCTATGTTGCGGACAGCCGGCACATGATCTGCTCCCAACTGGTCGACCAGTGCTACCGGGACGCCGGCATCCAGTTGTTCCGGGACGGCCGTTGGCCGGGCTACGTCACCCCGGCCGACCTGGCCAATCTGCTATGGCCCTGACCCACTCTGTCCAAGGTCACAACTACGGCCCCGAGCCTCGAACTCGAGGATCCCCTCGGGGGCCGGGCCCGGTTCTGCCCGACCGGGCCCGGCAGGCGCCGGAGGAGGCGCGCGACGTCAGGCTGCCACTGGCCGTTCGTCGTGCTTTTCCTCCGACACGGACACGAACCGGCTCTTCTCCCGGTCCAAGACGTACGCCTGGGCGGTGGCGAAGTCGAAGTACATGCCGACCAGTCGCAGGGTGCCCTCGTTGACCCGGCGTTCCACCGCCGGGTTGGCCAGCAGCTGATCCAACTGCTGGACCACGTTGGTGATGCAGAGCTGCTCCGCGAGGTCGACTACCGGTCGCCCGGCGAACTCGGCCGGTGCCCGCCTCAGCCGGGCCAGCGACCCGCGCCCGTTGCGCAGCCAGCGGGTCAGCGGTGTCGGCGGCCCCGGCTGTTCGTGGACCCCGTCCAGCAGGGCCTTCATGGCGCCGCACCCGGAGTGCCCGCAGATGGTGATGCTGCGGACCTCCAGCACCTCGACGGCGTACTGCACCGCTGCCGCCACCGAGTCGTCGGCGGCCCCCGGCTCGTACGGTGCCGGGACTAGGTTCCCGACGTTCCGTACGGTAAACAGGTCGCCGGGGCCGCTGCTGGTGATCATGCTGGTGACCAGGCGGGAGTCGGCGCAGGTCAGGAAGAGCTGCGAGGGCGCCTGGCCCTCACGCGCGAGCCGGGCAAGTTCGTGGCGGACCAGCGGTGCGGTGTGCTGCTGGAAGCCGCGGACCCCGTCCAGCAGCCGGCCATGCGGGTCCTCGTTGCCCTGCTCGATGCAGTGGTGACGACCCCAGGGTGTCCAGGCCCGGCAGCGGTGCGGGCCCGAGGAGCTGCCGGAGCGAACGGTGCCGTCCGGGTCCAGTACCCCGTCGTCATGCCGCTCCGTCAGCATCGAGACCCGGCCGCCTCCGGCCTGGTGGCCGACCCGCCAGGTGTGCACCTGCTCGTATGCCGCGTGGTCGAGGAACGAGCCGTCGTGGCATACCGTCACCCGGGCCCGCGGGGGGATCAGGGCGAGTGCCCGACTCAGTTTGGGGACAGCGGCGAAGGTGAGCGGGCCATGGGTGCGGACCAGGTACGAGCCGTCGGGCTCTACCGAGACGTCCACATGGGCTCGGGTCAGCCGGTACAGGGCCAGGAGGACGGCCATCGAGCCGCCCAGGGCGACACCGACCAGGACGCCGAGCAGAACCACTCCCAGCACGGTGGTGAGGTAGACGGGGAACTCCCGGTGCCGGTGCACCCGCCGGATGTGCGCGAAGCTCACCATCTGGATGCCGACCACTAGGACCAGCGCGGCCAGCGCCGCCAGTGGGATCCGGCGCAACCCGCCGGCCAGGGCGACCGCGGCCAGAGCCACCCAGACCCCGTGGAGGACGGCGGATTTGCGGCCGACGGCGCCGGCCCGGATGTTGGCGGTGCTGCGGACGGCGCCGCCCGCCACCGGAAGCCCGCCGAGCAGGCCGCTCAGCAGGTTGGCGACGCCTTGCCCGCGCAGCTCGCGGTTGAGGTCGCTCGAGCTGTGGGTCATCCGGTCCACCGCGACGGAGGAGAGCAGCGACTCCACGCTCGCCACGGCCGTCACCGTCAGCGCGGCGGCCAGCAGGACGGGCCAGTGCTGGACGAACACGGCGGGGCTGGGAGGTGAGGCGAGGGCGTGCCGGCTCCAGGCGGGAAGCTCGACCCGGGCCAGGCTCAGCCCGAGGCCCGCGGAGAGCGCGGTACCGCTGGCGACGGCCACCAGGGCGGCGGGAACCCTGGCCAGTGCGCCGCCCAGCCGGCCTGCCGAGCCCGGGAACCGGCCGAGCCGGGGCCAGCCGCAGAGGATGGCGATGGCGACGGCGCCGACCGCGAGCGCGGGCAGATGTGGACCGGAGAGCTGGCCGGGCAGCGCGAGGAGATTGGCCTGTGCGGAGCTCATCGGTGAGCCGCCGAGTACCACGTGCAGTTGGGCGATGGCGATGGTGAGGCCGACGCCGGCCAGCATCCCGTGCACGATCGCGGGTGAGACGGCGAGCGCGGTCCGCGCGACCCGCAGTGAGCCGAGCAGCAGCTGCAGCAGTCCGGCGATCACGGTGACGGCGCAGGTGACCTGCCAGCCGAACCGGGCGATCAGCCCGGCGACGATCACGGTGAGTGCCGCGGAAGGGCCGCTGACCTGGAGCGGAGTACCGCCGAGGAGGCCGACCACCAGACCGCCGACGGCGGCGGCCACCAGGCCAGAGGTGAGCGGGGCGCCGGTGGCCAGGGCGATGCCGAGCGAGAACGGGACGGCGACCAGGAAGACCACCAGGGAGGCGGCGAGGTCGTGCGGCAGGCCGGTGGGCCGCGCCGGGAGGGGGCCGGTGGCCGTGGTTTCCGGTGGCGCGTGGTCGGTGGTGTCGGAGGCGATCGGTGCGGTGGAGATGTCGAGGGTCATGTCTTCCCGTCTTTCCGGGGAGCGAACGCAGTCAGGTCCGGTGGGGGAGCTCGGAGGCGGATCGGCGTGGGTCGCGACGGTACGGCGGGATGGCGTGGGCGCGGCGGGGAGTGTCGCGGGCGGCCCATGAACCATCAAGAATCAGTAAACCGAGAGTAATGAAAGCTTTGCACATGGTGAAATTGAGTGGAAGGAAACGGCCCTGGATTCATTCCTATGGGTGGCGGCCGGGTCTTCCGGGAATACGTCCTGACCTGCGCGAGGGCCGACCGGGCGTCGCCGGGCAGCGCGAAGGCCGGCACCCCCTAGGGATGCCGGCCTTCGCGAGGGCCGATCGGCGCCGGTGTGCGAGCTGGGTCGTCAGGCAGGGGCGGCGTCCAGTTGATCGGTGGCCTGTTCGACGCCGAGTGCGAAGTCCTCGTCGATCTGCGAGGCGAGGTCGATCCCGGTCCTCGCGTTGCCCCAGCTCTCCGCGTTGCGGAGGTGGAAGTGGACGGCCTGCCGGGTGTAGCGCAGCGGGTCGCGCAGTCTGAAGGCCGCGTCGGCCTCCGCCTTGAGCCGGGCGAGCACCTCGCGGTTCGCGGGCTCGAGCGTCCTCAGCTCCGGCTCGGCGCCCTGCTCCAGGTGGCGGACCCAGGTGGACTGGCCGAAGGCGGCGAGCAGGTCGTCGCCCACCTCGCGTCGGAGGAACCCGAGGTCGTCGGGGCTCTGCACCTTGTTGCCGACGACCCGCAGGGCCACGTTGAAGTCCCGCGCGTAGTCCTTGTACTGGCGGTACACCGAGATGCCCTTGCGGGTCGGTTCGGCCACCAGGAAGGTCAGGTCGAAGCGGGTGAACAGGCCGGAGGCGAAGGAGTCCGAGCCCGCCGTCATGTCGGTGACGACGTACTCGTCCGGGCCGTCGACCAGGTGGTTCAGTAGCAGCTCGACCGCGCCGACCTTGGAGTGGTAGCAGGCGACGCCGAGGTCCTCCTCGGCGAAGGCGCCGGTCGCCAGTAGGCGGACCGAGCCCTCGTCGAGTGCGATCGGCCGGGCGCAGGCGGCGTACACCGGGTTCTCCTCGACGATCCGCAGCAGGCGTGAACCCCGGCCGGGCGGCGTGGTTTTGATCATTTCCTCGGCGGAGCCGATCAGCGGGTTGCTGCCGCGTAGGTACTCCTTGATCTGCGGCAGGTGTTCGCCGAGCGCGGGCAGCGCGGCGGTCTGGTCGTCGGTCAGTCCGAGGGTTGTTCCCAGATGTTGGTTGATGTCGGCGTCGACGGCGATGACCGGGCGCCCAGCGGCGGCCAGGTGGCGGATGAACAGCGCCGACAGCGTGGTCTTGCCGCTGCCGCCCTTGCCGACGAAGGCGATCTTCATCTGGGACCCCGACTCTCGCTCGGGCGGGACGTGTGCCGCCGGGATTGTTCTTGGAAATCGTTATCGTCACCGATAGTGGCTATGCTAGCGGCGCGCCGGTGCCCCGCGAGGGCGGGAATCGGGGATTGCCTCAAACGGGTGATGGCGGGGTTGCTGTACCGGCCCCAGCGGGTGGTTCATTACTCTCGGGTAGGTGACCACTGGAACTGATCCCCTCGCCCCGCTGGCAGAGCTCCCCGGGGTGCCCGAGGCTGTTGCCGAGGTGCGCAAGGCCGTGGACCGGCTGTACGGACACCGTGTGATGCGCCGCCGTTCGCCCGAGGTGACTTCGGAGGCCGCACTGCGCGGTGCGCGTGCCTCCGCCGCCCTGGACGGGGCGGACTGGCCGCTGGAGGAGGTGCGCCGCCGCAGCGACTTCGGCGGCGATCCCGGGGCCCGGACGGTCGGCGCCGCGCTGCGGATCTCCGCCGAGGCCGGGCAGCTGCTGAGCGTCTGGCGGCACTCTCCGCTCCAGGTGCTGGCCCGGTTGCACCTGCTGGCGGTCGGGGATGCCGACGAGTCCGCCGGGCGGCCCCGAAGTGCGGGGGAGGGGGTGGCCGAGCTCTTCCCGCTGGAGCTGGCCGCGGTCGAGGGTGTCGAGGAGGCGGTCTCCGGCGCGGTGGAGCTCCCGCCCGCACCGCAGGTCGAGGAGGTCGCGGCGCGCCTCGATCAGCTCTCCCGGCTGCTGGTGGCCCGGGCGGAGGGCGCGGCGAGCGGAACCCCCGCGCTGGTCGTGGCCGCGGTGGTGCACGGCGAGCTGCTCGCGCTGCGGCCGTTCGCCTCGCACAACGGCATGATCGCCCGCGCCGCACAGCGGATCGTCCTGATCTCCGAGGGGCTCGACCCCAAGGCCATCTGCCCGGTGGAAGTCGGTCTCGCGGAGCTGGGCACGGCCGCCTATCAGGAGGCCCTGCGCGGCTACCTTGGCGGCACGCCCGAGGGAATGGCCGCCTGGATCGGGCACTGCGGGAAGGCGCTCCGCCTGGGCGTGCGGGAGAGCACGGCGGTCTGTGAAGCGATGCAGCGCGGCATGGTCTGAGCGACCCGGGCACCGTCCCGGCGCAGAGTTGCGGCGGCACCTGATCCTGCTGGGTGCCGCCGCTGGTACAGGTACCGAGTTACCAAGCATGCACCGTAAGTGCCCATCAGGCGGGGATCCTGCCCGTTCACCTGGTGCGGCGGCCCGACAGCGGGTCGGCTGCATGTGGGTGCCCAGCTATCTGTACGCGGTCCGTGGGCCTGAACTGCGTTGTCGGAACGACCCTCATTGGGTCCTGACCGGGTCTCGCGGGCCGTAACTCATTTCTATCGCGGTTCGACGGAAAGCGGAACCCGAAAAAAGAAGTCTTTGCTGTTTGTCCGTTTCGTCCTGATGGAGTGGTTTGCCGACTGGGCGCGCGGAAACCGACTGGGCGCGTAGACCAGTGCGGCGGCCCCGGTGTGACGTCGCCCGGGGCCGGTCGCATCAAGCGGACGGGCGCCGTCGCTTGGCCGCCGTGTACCAGAGCACCCCGGCCGTCAGCAGTGCGGTGCCGACTGCCACGGCCGTCACCACGGAGCGGCTCGGCGCGCTGAAGTCCGGGAGTCGACGTCGGAGTTCGACCGGGCGGTCGAAGGCCAGGACCGGCCAGTCGCGCGCCAGGGCCTCCTTGCGCAGAGCGCGGTCGGGGTTGACCGCGGAGGGGTGGCCGACCGCCTCGAGCAGCGGCAGATCGGTCGAGGAGTCGCTGTACGCATAGCAGTTGGCCAGGTCGTAGCCCTCGGCATCGGCCAGTTCGCGAATCGCCGCGGCCTTGTTCTCCGCGTAGGCGTAGTACTCGATCTCGCCGGTGTACCTGCCGTCCTCGATCTTCAGCCTGGTGGCGATCACATGGTCCGCGCCGAGTAGCGCGCCGATCGGCTCGACCACTTCGGAGCCCGAACTGCTGACGATCACGACATCGCGGCCGGCCGCATGGTGCTGTTCGATGAGCGAGGCGGCCTCGTCGTAGATGATCGGGTCGATCAGCCCGTGCAGGGTCTCGGCGACGATCTCGCGGACCTGCTGGACGTTCCAGCCCCGGGTGAGTGCGGAGAGGTACTCGCGCATCTTCTCCATCTGGTCGTGGTCCGCGCCGCCCACCAGGAAGACGAACTGGGCGTAGGCGCTCTTCAGCACGGCCCGACGGTTGATCAGTCCGCCCTGGTAGAACGGGCGGCTGAACGCCAGGGCGCTCGACTTGGCAATGATCGTCTTGTCGAGATCGAAGAATGCGGCGGTTCGCACCGCGCCATACTGGCGACGCGAGATGGCTGCAGGTGCCGGTTCAGTGCCGTCCGGTGCGGAACGGAACGCGGAGTTCCCGTCGTGCTCGGCGATGTCGGCGTTCTCGGAGGTGTCCACGGGATCTGAGGATAGAGGGCCCGGCAAAACACCCCGCCATTCGGCGTACTCGCGGGCGTGTGGGTTTGTGTTTCTGGCCGCTCGGGTACACCATGGAAGTCACGGATCGTTCGCGACCGTGCTAACCCGGTCCGGCTCCTCCCCCCCGAGTCGGGCTGTGGATAGACGACCCCCGCTCTCCCCCCCGGCGGGGGTCGTCGCACGTCCGGGGCCATTTTCCGGGCTTCTCGACGATCTCGGGGAAGGCTCGCCGACGGTATTCGCGATGGGCGAGAGCGATCTGCCGGGAGGGCTCATCGGCATTGATCCGTCACTCTCCGTGTCTATTGAGTCTTGGGTGGCGAGACGTGACTCCGCCCCCTGGCTGCGGATCTCGGGTGGGGGCGGGCCGCCGCGTTCCCGGGCTTCTTGGCAGTCTCGCGGGTGTCAATTCTTTGCTCATTAACCCCCCGTGCGGGTGAACAAAGTTATCCACAGACCCGACTTGTCCACAGGTAATCGGGAGGGGGCTGACGGATTCGGCCGCGGCCGCGACCTTGGTGTCCGGGCAGCAGTCGTCTCCGTTCTCGGGGAGGCCGCTGACAACCCACCGGCGGGCGCCGGGGCCATGTCCGGTGCCGGCGCCCGGACAGCACCTCACCGGGGGAGACAGCCATGTCCACACCCACCGCAGACCACCATTCGGCCGACCGGACGGCTCCGTCGGGGCCGCTCATCGTCACCGAGGACGAGTCCCTCGCCGAGAACCTGCTTCGGCTCTGTGTCGCCGCAGGCACCGACCCGCACCTGCTGTGCGGCGTTCCACCGTCCCGAGACCTGTGGGAGAACGCGCCGTTGGTGCTGGTCGGAGACGACCAGGCGGAGCGCTGTGCGGCTCTGGGCCGCCGGGCCGGCGTGCTGCTGCTCGGCCTCGATCTGGACGACTGCGAGGTCTGGGTCAGAGCCGTCAGACTCGGGGCCGAGCACGTCCTGTTCCTCCCCGATGCGCAGGCGTGGCTGCTGGACCGGATCGCCGACGCGGCCGAGGGCGTCGGCCCGCCCGCACTGACCGTCGCCGTGCTCGGCGGCCGCGGCGGGGCCGGCGCCTCGACCCTGGCCTGCGCCCTTGCGATCACCGCGGCCCGCACGGGACACCGCACCATGCTCATTGACGCCGACCCCTTGGGCGGCGGGCTCGACGTGCTGCTCGGTGGCGAGGGTGCGGGTGGCCTGCGCTGGCCCGACCTGGCTGCCTCCCGCGGGCGGGTCAATGGAGCCGAACTAGCTAGAGCGCTACCCGAGTTGCACCGGCTGGCCGCCCTGTCTTGGGATCGCGGCGACACGCTCGCCGTGCCGCCAGAGGCGATGCGCAGCGTGGTCGCCGCGGCCCGTCGCCGCGGGGGGCTGGTCGTTCTCGACCTTCCCCGGCACCTCGACTCGGCCGCCGGGCAGGCACTCGAACAGGCCGACACCGGGCTGCTGGTGGTTCCGGCGGAGCTGCGCGCGATGGCGGCGGCGGACCGGGTGGCCTCCGCCGCCCGGATGCGGCTCTCGGACCTGCGCGCGGTCGTCCGGGTGCCGGGGCCGGCCGGGCTGGCGGCCCCGGAGATCGCCCGTGGGCTCGGGCTGCGGCTGGCCGGTGAGCTGCCACGGGAGCCCGGACTGGGCGTCGACGTCGAGCGGGGAGCACCGCCCGGTACACGCGCGAAAGGACCGCTGGCGCGGTTCTGCGCAGGTTTCCTGAACGAAGCGATGCCGCCGGTTCCGGCGGATGGAGGGGGTGTGCTGTGACAGGTCGTCTGAGGGGGTCGAGCCGGCCGGGGGAGTGCGACAGGACCACGACCGGCCCGCACCGGCGGCCGCTCGGCCCCGGTATGCGCCTCGGTGGCCGGCCGCACCGGCCGGGCCGGGCCGACACGGGGTATGCGGACCCGAGTCGAGCGGAGGCGGGCGGGCGAGGCCGGAGCGAAAGGGGTCAGGACGCCGGGCTGGACGCGGAAGCGGCGGCCGGCTCCGGGCCGCAGCTCGGGCGCGAGCGGCCCGGTGGAGCGGAGCCGGAGGGGCTGGGGCGGACCGGGGCGGCGGTGGTCCGCGGGCGGACCGATCCGCGAGCCGTGGCCTTGCTCGACGCCGTGCGGCTGCGGCTGGCCGAAGCCGGTGCACAGCCCACCGCGAGGTCGGTGGCGGCGGCAGTACGGGCCGCCAGGCCGCCGCTGGGCGGTGACGATGTCCTCGACGCGGTGCGGGTGCTCCGCTCGGAGCTGGTCGGCGCCGGGCCGCTCGACCAGCTGCTGGGTGAGCCGGATGTGACCGATGTCCTGGTGAACGGTCCCGACGAGGTGTGGATCGACCGGGGAGCCGGGCTGCAGCGGGTGTCCGGCATCCGGTTCCCCGACGCCGCCTCGGTGCGCCACCTGGCGCACCGGCTGGCGACTGCGGCCGGTCGACGTCTCGACGACGCCAGGCCATGGGTCGACGCCCGGCTGCCGAACGGGACACGCCTGCATGCCGTGCTGCCACCGATCGCCGCCGGGTGCACCCACATCTCGCTCCGGATCTCCCGTTCCCGGCCGTTCACCCTGACGGAGCTGGTATCCGGTGGCACGCTGCCCCAGGCCGGAGCGGACCTGCTCCTGGCGCTGCTGAACGCCAGGCTCTCGTTCCTGATCGCCGGTGGGACCGGCACGGGGAAGACCACCTTGCTCGCGGCCCTGCTGGGGCTGGTCGGGCCGGGGGAGCGGATCGTGCTGGCCGAGGACTCGGCCGAACTCCGGCCGGACCACCCCCATGTGGTGCGGCTCCAGGGCAGGCCTCCGAATCAGGAGGGGCTCGGTGAGCTGACCCTGCGGGATCTCGTCCGGCAGGCGCTGCGCATGCGGCCGGACCGCCTGGTGGTTGGTGAGGTCCGAGGGGCCGAGGTGGTCGACCTGCTGTCCGCGCTCAACACCGGTCACGAGGGCGGCTGCTGCACGGTTCATGCCAATACCGCGACCGATGTCCCGGCCAGGCTGGAGGCGCTCGGCTCGCTCGCCGGCCTGGACCGACTCTCCCTGCACAGCCAATTGCGCGCAGCCCTCGATGTGATCATCCACTTGGTGCGTGAGTCGCACACCGGGCTGCGCCGGGTCGCCGAGATCCACATGCTCACGGGCGACGAGCGAGGGCTCGCGACGACCACGTCGGCGGTCACGTTCACGGCCGACGGTGCTTGTGAGCCGGGTCCCGGCTGGGACCGGCTGCGGCAGCGCTGTGCGGTCCGAGGGGTGGAGCTGCCGGGGAGCATCCGATGAACGTGCGGCAGATCGAGATCCTCTGGGCGCTGCTCCTGTGCGCCGCCGCGTTCGGTGCCTGGCGGCTGCTGCAGTCGGCCAGGAAGGGGTTGCAGTGATCAGCGGCCAGCTGTTCTGGGTGGTCGGAACGATCGGCGCGGTGGCCGGATTCCGGTCGACTCTGGGGCGCAGGACGCGAGCGGCCGAGCGGGTACGAGGTCTCTTCGGCAGGGCGGCAGGAGGTGGACGTCGCGACCTGGCACACGGCCTCCTGGCTAGGGCCCGGTCGGGCTGGCTTGGCCGACTGGCTCCGGAACTCCTCGTGCTGCCGGTCGGGTTGGCATTCGGACTGCACGTGAGGTCGCCAGTACCACTGGTGGTGGCGACTGTTGCCGTGGTGCCGCTGCGGCGGTGGCGGCACCGCCGTCGGTTGGCGGCGGAGGCGCGCACGCGGGCGACAGCGGTGATCGAGCTCTGCACCGGCCTGGCCGCCGAGTTGCGCGCGGGAGCGACGGCGGACCAGGCGCTGGGCTCGGTGATCGTCCGTACGTCCCTGTGGGCGGGGTTGGGAGCGGAGCCTGCCGCCCGGTTGGCCGCCGGCCGGTACGGCGCCGACATCCCCGCCGCACTCAGATTCGTGGCGGAGTTGCCCGGCGGGCAAGGCGCGGCGGCCGTCGCAGCCTGTTGGGAGGTGACCGCGGAGAGCGGAACCGGCCTGGCCGCGGGTCTGGACCAACTCGCCGACGCGTTGCGGGCCGAGCGGGCCTTGAACGAGGAGATCGCCGGAGAGCTGGCCGGGCCGCGGACGACCATCGTGGTACTCGGTGCACTGCCACTGATCGGGCTGCTGCTGGGTGCCGCGCTCGGCGCGAAGCCCATACAGGTCCTGCTGCACAGGCCGATCGGCCTGGGATGCCTTGTCATCGGGGCGCTGTTGGAGGCGGCCGGGCTGGCGTGGACGGCCCGGATCGTGCGGGCTGCTGAGGCCGCCGGGGGCTTGCCGGCCCGAGGGGGACCAGTGGGCCGCCCGGAGCCGCCTGCTCGCCGGCCGGTGGTGGAGCCGGACCCGGCGCGGGACGAAGCGGCGACTCGCGACGCGGGGGGTCGCCGAAGAGCAACGGACGTGCAGGGGTGCGCGATTGAGTGCGGGATCTCAAGGAGTCGGGCCGGCCGGGCGGAGGTGGGGTGGTGAGCGTGGGAGTTCCGGTGTTGTCGTTCGCCTTGTCGGTCGTGGTGATGGCGGCTGTCGGGGAGGTGGCCGGGGTGGGACGGCGCCGGGTCGCCCGGCGTCGGGCCGGCCGATGGATCGCCCGTGCCTCTGGTGCGGAGGCCGGCCTTCAAGGCCATCATGGCCTGGGGAAACGCCGATGGTCGGTGCATGGGCTCCACCGAGCAGGTCGAAGCTCGTCGACGCGGACTTGGCGAACCCGCGCGACCGAACTGGCGGGAGCCGAGTGGACGGCACCGGTCGTGGTGGGGGTCGGTGCGGCGGCTGTGGTCGGTGGCCCGGTCGGACTATCGGCCGGAGTCCTGCTTGCCCTCGCCGCGAAGCGGTGGCTGCCGCGGGTGCGCTCTCCGGCCGAGCGGCGGACCGCTCTGGAACAGGAGCAGTTGTCCCGGCAACTGCCATTGACCGCCGAACTGTTGGCCGCCTGTCTCGGTTCCTGCTCCTCGCCGGGCGAGGCTGCCGTGGCGGTGGCGGCGAGCGTGAGCGCGCCGATGAGCGACCGGCTGGCGGGGGTGGCGGCCGAGCTGTCGCTCGGAGCACCGCCGGAGGTCTGCTGGGAGAGGCTCGGCGCGGACTGTCCGACACTCGCCCCGCTGGCTCGGTGTCTGGTGCGGACGAGCACCAGCGGTTCGCCGCCGGCCGCACCCCTCATCGGACTGGCCCAGACCCAGCGGGAGGCCGTCCGCCGGGCCGCGCACGTCCGTGTCCGCCGGGCCGGGGTGCTTGCCACCGCTCCACTGGGCGTCTGCTTCCTGCCCGCATTCATCCTGATCGGGGTCGTTCCCGTGGTCATCGGGTTGACCTCGCTCTTCGCCAAACGAATCTGACTTGATGTCAGATTTCTTCGCCCTCGGACATCGTCGAGGACGAACTCACGGAACAGGTCCGGACACGTGGAACAAGCCCCGAGTGAGGGACCAAGCCCCAACTCGCGGAACCGCTGCGAACTCACGGAACAAGTCGAAGGAGATCTGCCATGACCGTTTCCATCGCGGTTGCGACCGGCCGACGGCGCGTCCGCTCCATCCCGCCGGCCCGGAGGGTGCGGAGGTGGCTGTCCGCGCGGCTGAGGAGACTGCGCGGGGCGCGGAGCGACGCGGGAATGTCGACGGCCGAGTACGCCATCGGGACGGTCGCCGCGTGTGCGATCGCTGCGGCGCTCTACAAGTTGGTGACCAGTGGGGTGTTCACCGATGCGTTCACCGAACTGGTCAACCGGGCGTTCCATGTCATCTGACCCGCCCGGGCGGCGGGTTCTCCGACCGGGCGGACGGTGCGGCCGAACTCCGCGGGGGCACGACGTCAGGACGGCCGGGGACGGCGGGTTCGTGACAGCCGAGACCGCCGTCGCACTCCCGGCCCTGGTGTTCCTGGCGGCCGTGCTGATGTGGGGAGTTGTGGCGGCGGCTGCCCAGATCCGGTGCGTGGACGCCGCGCGGATCGGGGCGAGAGCGGCCGCACGCGGTGACGCGAACGCCACTGAGCTGGCACAAGCCGCGGCACCGGCCGGGGCTGCCGTCCAGGTCTCCCGGGACGGCGAGACGGTACGGGTGGCGATCGACGCACCCTGCCCGGGGCCCGGGCGTCTCGCGGCGGCTCTCACGGTCCGGCTGGGGGCATCGGCGGTGGCGGCCCGCGAGGACATCATCGGTAAGGCGGAGGGCGGTGGATGATGGCGGTCCGAGCACTGGGCCCGTACGTTCCCCGCGATCCCCGTTCCTGCGGCTGGACCGGGTTCGGTGGGATCAGGTTCGGCCAGGCCGGTTTCGGCGGGCCCGGGTTCGCCGAGGTCGGGGCGGGCGGATCGCTCAGGTCGCCTCGGGTGGCCAGGTCGGCAGAACTGCTCAGGTCGGCTGACCCGGCCGGCCCGGTCGTTACGGAGCCGGCTCCGACAGGACCCCCGTCTACCGCACCGCGCCCACCAAGCTCCACCGAGCCGACCGCCGCCGCACCGTGCCCCGCCATGCCACTCGCCACCCCCGACGCCGGTTCGGCGACTGTCTGGCTGGTGACGCTGATGATGCTGGGCTGCGTGGTCTTCGCCGCCAGCCTGGTCGTCGGGTCGGTGGTGGCCGCGCGGCACCGCGCGGAGTCGGCGGCGGATCTCGCCGCTCTCGCTGCCGCCGATCGACTCCTGCTGGACCCGGACGGCGGCTGCGGCTGGGCCTCCCGGATCGCGGACGAGCACCGGGCGGCGCTGGTGTCCTGCTCGGTGGATCCGGGCGCGGATGCCGTCACGGTGACCGTCGAGGTCGAAGTGCCCCGCGGGGGGTTGCCGTTTCCGGTCGGTCCGGCTCAGGCCCGGGCCAGGGCCGGACCGGTCTGGTCCTGGGGAGCAGACGAGTCCGAGCCGCCACGGCCCACGGCCGATCCGGTGGCGGAGAGCTCGGCCGGTGGCGGCCCTGCGAAGGCCGGACCGCCGGGGGCGCTACACCTGCGCGTGACGCGCACGCCCCACCCGCCGGTGACAGGTGATGCGCCAGCGGCGGCTCAGCCGTCACCCCCGGCCGAGGCGCCCTGCCCCGGAGCCCCGGCGAGCAGGACATCCAGGAGTCTCACGGCTGCCGCCTTGTCGAGCGGGTCGTTGCCGTTCCCGCACTTGGGGGACTGCACGCACGACGGGCAACCCCGCTCGCACTCGCACGCCGCGATCGCGTCCCGGGTCGCCGTCAGCCACTGCCCCGCCCGTCGGAACCCCCGTTCGGCGAAGCCGGCGCCGCCGGAGTGCCCGTCGTACACGAACACCGTCGGCAGCTGGGTGTCGGGATGGAGCGGCACGGACACGCCGCCGATGTCCCAGCGGTCGCAGGTGGCGAAGAGCGGGAGCAGGCCGATGGAGGCGTGCTCCGCCGCGTGCGCGGCGCCCGGGAGCTGGTCGAACGGGATCTCCGCGTCGAACAGCTGGTCCTCCGTAACGGTCCACCAGACCGCTCGGGTGCGCAGTGTCCTGGGCGGCAGGTCAAGCTTGCTCTCGCCGAGGACCTCGCCGGTGGCGATGCGCTTCCGCAGGTACCCGACCACCTGGTTGACCACCTCGACCGAGCCGAAGCAGAGCCGCGCTTCACCCCACTCGACGGTGGTGTCGGTGCCGAGGATGGCGATGGAGGTGATGTCCCGAGCGGATGTCGTGTAGGGCGGGTCCGCCTGTTCGACCACGGCCACGGAGGTCTCCAGGTCGAGGTCCTGCACCAGGTACGTACGGCCCTGGTGCAGGTGGACCGCGCCGGTGTGCACGGTGGTGTGGGCGGCGGCCGCGTCCACGGTGCCGAGCAGCCGGCCGGTGCGTCCCTCGACGATCTGCACCGCGCTGCCGCCACTGCCGCGCAGGTCGACCGCGTCGGCGGCGCGCTCACGCCGGGTCCAGTACCAGGCCTTGGCACCGCGTCGGCGCAGCAGCCCGCGTTGCTCCAGTACCGGGAGCAACTGGGCGGTGGAGGGACCGAACAAGTCGAGGTCGCTCTCACCGAGCGGGAGTTCGGCCGCCGCCGCGCACAGGTGCGGGGCCAGGATGTGGGGGTTGTCGGGGTCGAGCACGGTGGCCTCGACGGGGTTGGCGAACAGGGCCTCCGGGTGGTGCACGAGGTAGGTGTCCAGCGGGTCGTCCCGGGCGATCAGCATGGCAAGTGCACCCTGGCCCTCTCGTCCCGCCCGCCCGGCCTGCTGCCAGAGCGAGGCCCTGGTGCCCGGGTAGCCGGCCATCAGGACGGCGTCCAGACCGGAGACGTCGACGCCGAGTTCGAGGGCGGAGGTGGAGGCGAGACCGAGCAGCCGCCCGGAGTACAGGTCGCGTTCCAGGGAGCGACGTTCCTCGGCGAGGTAGCCCCCGCGGTAGGCGGCGACGCGGGCGGCAAGGGGTGGGCCGAGCTGCTCCTGGGCTTGCAGGGCGACCAGCTCGGCGGCGCGGCGCGACCGGACGAACACCACCGTCCGGGTTCCGGCGCCGACCAGGTCGGTGAGCAGATAGCCGGCCTCGGCGGTGGCGGTACGGCGCACCGGCGCGCCGTGTTCGCCGACGTTCTCGGTGAGCGGCGGCTCCCACAGCGCGAAGACCAGCGGACCGCGCGGTGACGCATCCTCGGTCACCGCCACGGCCGGGAGGCCGGTGAGCCGCTCGGCGGTGGCCGCCGGATCGGCGGTGGTGGCCGATGCGAGCAGGAACACCGGCTCTGAGCCGTACTGGGCGCACAGCCGCCGCAACCGTCGCAACACCTGGGCGACGTGCGAGCCGAAGACACCGCGGTAGCTGTGGCACTCGTCGATCACGACGTACTTCAGCGTCTTGAGGAAGGAGGACCAGCGTGTGTGGCCGGGGAGGATACCCCGGTGCAGCATGTCCGGGTTGGTGAGCACGTACGAGGCGTACTGGCGGACCCACTCGCGTTCCTCGGGCGGCGTGTCGCCGTCGTAGAGGGCCGGGCGGACCCGGTCCGGGGCGAGTTCGGCGGCGCGTCTGCGCTGGTCGGCGGCCAGAGCCTTGGTCGGGGCCAGGTAGAGGGCGGTCGCACCGCGCCCGTTCGGGGCCTCGGTGCCGTCCAGCAGATCACTGAGGACCGGCGCCAGATAGCCGAGCGACTTGCCCGAGGCGGTCCCGGTGGCAATCACCACGCTTTGGCCGTTCTTGGCCAGATTCATCGCCTCGGCTTGGTGCGCCCAGGGCAGTTCGACGCCCAGGGGCCGGGCGGCGGCCACGATTTCCGGGCGGATGCCGTCCGGCCACGGCGAAAAGCATGCCTGACGGGCTGGCAACTGCTCCGTATGGGTGAGGCGGTCGGAACGGGACCGGCTACCGGCGAGGGCGGTCAACAGGGCTTCGGGCGCGCGATGGTGGGGCGGCATGAGGACCCAGTGTGTCACCGGCGTGACGGAGAATCGCTCCAAGCCATCGTGCGGGCATGGTCACAGGTGGTTGAATGAAGCCGTGACGGCCGCATGGCCGAGGGTCGCAACGCCGGGGTTCCATTTGCCGTGGCGGTGTGCCCGCTCTGCGGCCAAGCGATGGCGGCCGACCGGCCGAGGTTGCAATGACGTAGCAAGGCAAGGTGCTGGAGGTTCCGTGGACCTGTCCCTGTCGACCCACACGATCGGCGACCGCACGGTTGTCGAGGTCGGTGGCGAGATCGATGTGTACACCGCCCCCAAGCTGCGCGAGCAGCTGGTCGAGCTCGTCAACGACGGTAACTACCACCTGATCGTCGACATGGAGGGCGTTGACTTCCTCGACTCGACCGGTCTGGGCGTCCTTGTCGGCGGCCTGAAGCGGGTCCGGGCACACGAGGGTTCGCTGCGTCTGGTGTGCAACCAGGAGCGCATCCTCAAGATCTTCCGGATCACCGGCCTGACCAAGGTCTTCCCGATCCACAACTCGGTCGAGGAAGCGGTCTCCGCGACCGACTGATCCACCTTCGACACGCCGATGTGAGCAGACCGGCGGGGCGACCGTGCCTCGCCGGCTGTGCGGGACCGGGAACGGACCCGGTGCCGCAATGAGCGGTGAGGTGTTGGGGAGCTACCCCGGAGGGGGAGAGATGGCAACCGTCGAACTTCGATTCAGTCCGCTTCCCGAGCACGTGCGCACGGCCCGGCTGGTGGCCGCGGCTGTGGCGAGACGTGCCGGTGTCGATGAGTCGGTGCTCGACGAGGTGCGACTCGCGGTCGGCGAGGCCTGCTCGCGCGCGGTCGGGCTGCACCGCCGTGGCGGCGTCGACGGAGCGGTACGGGTCGCTCTGATTGACCAGGAGAAGCGTTTCTTCATCGAGGTGGAGGATGAGGCCGGTCCAGCCGGAATGCCCGCCTCCGATCGAGACGCGGGGGCCGATGCCGACGAGGACGCACTCGGCCTCGCGGTGATCACCGGCCTGGTCGAGGACGTCGAGGTGACCAGCGGCGCCGACGGCGGCCTGATCCGGATGAGCTGGCCGATGCCCGACCCGGCGACCGACGACTGAGCCCTGCGGTTCCCGATCCCGATCTGCCCAGCTCCCGGTCGCCCCGATTTCGGCTGCCCGTGTCGCTCTGCCCGGGCTCACGCTCACACGGGTTCACGCTGTTTGGCTCCCGTCTGCCCGGGTTCACTCTGCCTGTTCCTGCCTGCCCGGGTGCGTGGCGTCCGGATGCACCCCGTGGGCGGCCGGGCAGGCGCCGGCAACTCTGTGGTCGACACACCGAGGAGGCCGGCGCCCGGCAGGTCGTAGAGCCCGGCACGCTTGCGTTCCGGACCGGCGGCGACGGCCCGGTGCGGCCCTACGAGCCCACGCCGACCTCGCGCGGCGACGAGTGCCGGCTGGCTGGTGCCTGCAAGATCCTTGGTGTGTCGGACCCGGAGTGTCGGCCGGTGACCGTAGGTACTGCGTACCGTCCGGAGTGCGGACCCGATCCGGGTCGGGTGGGCCTGACCGGCACCCGTTGTCCCAGCCGTCTGCCCTTGCCGAACTGTCCTCTAGGGCCGTGGGGGGCCGGGCGCCTGCGGGCCGAACGCGTGGCCGTGTAGGTTCGCAGGTCGATGACCGACACCGAAAGGGCCTTCCCGGTGAAGAAGCGACTGCTGACCGTATCCGCGCTCGGTGCGCTGCTGGCGTTCGGCGCCGTCGGGTGCGGTGGCGACGACAACAGCGCCTCGCTCAACAACTGGGCGAAGAACGTCTGCGATGGCGCGCAGGGCCCGATCGGGAAGTCCAGCGACGCCCTCGCCGACACCGGCAGGGTCAAGCAGGGTGAGGCCCCGGTGGACCTCCAGAAGCGACTGTCGACCGATCTCGCGGTGCTCGCGACCGCCAACCAGCAGCTGGCCGACGCGATTAACAAGGCAGGCGCGCCGAAGGTGAGCGACGGCGCGAAGCTGCAGCAGGGGGCCGTGGACGAGCTCAAGCAGGCCACCCAGGGCTACCTCGACGTCCAGAAGAAGCTGAACGTGCTGGACAACGCCGACCAGGCGCGGTTCGCGGACGGCCTCAGGAGCATCGGCGACCAGATCCAGCGGCTGGCCCAGCAGTCCACCTCCGCGCTGAAGAACGTCCAGAGCGGCGACCTCGGGGTGGCGATCAGCAAGCAGCCGGGTTGCAAGGCGAAGCCCGGTGCGGGAGCGGCGAGCGGAGGGCCGTCGGGCGGGGCGGCCGGTGCGCCCACCGGTGCCGTGACCGGTGCCCCAGGCGCCGGTTCCTCGGACCACGGCGGATCGCGGAGCGGCTCCCCGGAGGCCTCCCCGACCGACTCCCCGTCGGTCGCCGCGTCCAGTGCGGCTCCCACGGACGGCGCTGCGGACACGGCCGCCGCGTCGCCGTCGGCCTCCTCGTCCGGCAACTGAGCGGGCTGGCGGGTAACCCGATCCAGCAGCCTGACAGCAGTCGCATCAGTCGTCCGGCGGCCTACCGGTCAGGTAGCCGTCCGGGGCGGCGCCGACGGTCCGGCGGCTGAGCAGTTCGCCAGCCGGGCATCCGGCGACCGGCTGTTCCGGGCACACCGGCTGCCCCGGGAACGGTGCCGCGACGGCAGCGGTGCCGCGCGGTCGGGGTGGTGAGGGACGGGGGACAATGGGCCGGTGACCAGTAGCCCCGTTCTTGACCTCGGCCGCCTCGCGAAGCTCCGTGAGGCGCTGCTCGCCGCCTCGTACACCGCCGACGGCTGCCTCGACCTGCTCGGGCCGGCCGGCTACGCGGCACTGGCCCGCAGCGAGGCGGTGCCCGCGCTGCGTGCGACCCGTGGCGGGAGCCCATTGGAGACGCTGGTGCGGCTCTTCCTGCTCCAGCGGCCGGTCCCGTACGCAGCGGCGGCTGCGGCCCTGCCGGTCGAGGACTGCCTGACGGACGGCTGGCTGATCCGCGACGGCGAGACCGTGCGGGCCACCGTGGACGTTCGCCCGTACGCGAACGAGGTCGCGGGGCTGCCGAGCGCGGATGCCTGGGTGGTGTCCGACCTCGGGTGCGCGGTCGGTGGCGCGGGCGGCATCGGTTCGGGAGAGACCGCACACGGAGTGGCCCGTAAGGACCTGGTGCTCGGTGTCGGCGGCGCGTCCACCACGCTGGCGAACCTCGCCGTACGGCGGCCGGTGCGGGAGGCGCTGGACCTCGGCTCGGGCTCCGGGGTGCAGGCGCTGCACGCCGCCCGGCACGCCCAGCGGGTCACCGCCACCGACCTCAACCCCCGCGCGCTGCACTTCACTCGACTGACCCTGGCCCTCTCCGGGTTCGAGAACGTCGAGGTGGCCGAGGGTAGCCTGTTCGAGCCGGTGGGCGACCGGAAGTTCGACCTGATCGTCTCCAATCCGCCGTTCGTGATCTCGCCCGGCAGCCGCTTCGTCTACCGCGACGGCGGGATGGCCGGGGATGACCTCTGCCGCAGTCTGGTCCGGGGCGCGGCCGCGCACCTGGAGCCGGGCGGGTACTGCCATCTGCTGGCCAACTGGCAGCACGTCAAGGGCGAGGACTGGCACGACCGCCTGGCGGGCTGGGTGGCGGGTACCGGGCTGGACGCCTGGGTGGTGCAGCGAGAGGTCCAGGACATCGCCCAGTACGCCGAGCTGTGGCTGCGGGACGGCGGCGACCACCGTGGTTCCGGCTCCGACTACCAGACCCGCTACGAGGAGTGGCTGGAGACCTTCGAGGCCGCGGGCGTCGAGGGCATCGGCTTCGGCTGGATCACCCTGCGGGCCGGCGGTGCGGCCCGGCCCGCCGTACGGATCGAGGAGTGGCCGCACCCGGTGGAGCAGCCGCTCGGCCCGCACATCGAGAGCTGGTTCGCGCGCCAGGACTTCCTGCGGACGCACGATGACGCGGCCCTGCTCGCAGCGCGCTACCTGCTGGCCGACGAGGTGGTCCAGGAGCAGGTCGGCGCGCCCGGGGCGGAGGACCCGGAGCACGTGATCCTCCGTCACAACCGCGGTATGCGGCGGGCGACCAAGGTGGACACGGTCGGCGCGAGCTTCGTCGGGGTGTGCGACGGAACGCTCACGGCTGGCGAGATCATCGACGCGATCGCGCACCTGCTCGGTGAGGACCGGGTGGTGCTGCGCGACCGGACGCCCGAGTCGCTGCGCCTGCTGACCGAGCAGGGTTTCATCAACCCGGTGATCTGAGGCGGCACTTGGCCGCAGGGGCGTCCCTGTGGCCAAGTCCGGGCCCATGGTGGGTCCAGTCGGAGGCCGGCCCGGTCTGGCTTGGTCCGGTTGCGGCTGGTGAAGGCGCACGCGGCGGGTGATCGAGCCGGACCCTCCGGCCGTGGTCCGGCGCCCTCTACCGGCGCAGTTGCCACGGGAACTACTTCCTGATCAAGGTCGACTCCGGTGGCCAGATCGTCGCCGCCGAGCTCGGCGGGGAGGCGGAGGGGGAGGACGCCCCTGCCCCGGTGGCCGGACGTGATTCGCAAGCGACAGGGAGGGACAGAGAGAGTCAGCACGGCACCGGCCAGGCAGGCTGTATTGAGTGCCGGTCGGCGAACGAACATGACCGCGTCCCCCCGAAGTTCCCCTGTTCTCCGGAAGCGTTTCCCGGAAGCGCCGAGCGGTCGCCCGGCGCCGTGCTTCGGTAGTGCGGTCCGTGCGGTCCTCGTGCGCGTGGCAGTTCACCCGCCCGTCCCCCCGGTGTTCTCCACCGTACTTCGAACGTCAGCCCCGGGTTGTCCCCGAGCTGCCACGCTCCCGTGCACCGGCTCAAGTGGTCGGGCGGACACCAGTGGTGCACAGCGCGGAGGGAGACGTACATGGAGACGCAGACGGCGACCGCGGCAGGGTCCGTCCTCATCCTGTTCGGCGGCGCGCTGCTCGTCTGGTGCGCTCTCGAACTGCGGCTCCGCCACCGGTTGCGCCGCCACGGCGTCCCGGCCACGGCCAGGGTCGTGGTGGACGGCGATCCGTACGGGGAACTCTACGGCGACCCGTACGGCGAACTCGACACCGCCCCGCTGCTCTCGTACTCCACCCTGCCGACCGTCGGAGCGGCGGGTGCGGGCGAGGCCGAGTCGGTGCTCTCCCGGCCGCGCGGGCACACCAGGCTGCGGCGTCCGGCCGGGTTGCTGCCCGGGGCGGTCGTCCAGGTCGCGTACGACGCCCGTCGTCCGAGCCGCGTGGTCCTCGCCGCCTCCGAGACCAGCCCCTGCCTGCCCAGTGACGTCTTCTGGGTGCTGCTCGGCACGAGCGCGCTCGCGGTCGGCCTGAGTCTGATCGCGAGCGCGCTCCAGAGCTGAGGATGCGGCGGCCGCCGGACCGGGGCCGCTGGAACCCCGGGTCACCGATGGTCTCCGCAGGGTCACGCGAAGTCCCGGAAAGCCCAGCGGGTTTCGGCGAGAAGTAGATCCCTGACCACGACTTCAGCCAGCCGCACCACGGCTCAGGACCCGGCCCGCTGCCGCTCAAGCCCCGGCTGATCGCGGTTCCGCAGACGGGCCGCTCGCCGACGGCCGAAACCGGCCGGTGGCAGGCCCTCGCCACCCCTCCGCGCGGCACGACCGCGCATCGTCGGGTTACCGTTCGAGTGGCGTGGGTCGACCTTGCCGGTGAAAAAGCGGGAACCGTCCGTTTGACAAGGGTGGCCAGGGTACGGTCACACTCCGCTGGTGGGGCCGTCGCGCAGCGGCAGCTCCGGACGGCGATGGTCAGGCGGGACGTCTTCCTTCGCCGGTGCGCCGCCCAGCACAGGAAACGACCGGGAGAGAAGAGCGAAGGTGTCCCCGAGCAGCGAGACCGCGCACGGCAAGCGACTCGTCATTGTCGAGTCGCCGGCCAAGGCGAAGACGATCAAGGGCTACCTCGGCCCCGGCTACGTCGTCGAGGCCAGCGTCGGGCACATCCGCGACCTGCCCGGCACTGCCGCCGAGGTCCCGGACAAGTACACCGGCGAGGTGCGCCGCCTCGGGGTCGACGTCGACCACGACTTCGCCCCTATCTACGTGGTCAACGCGGACAAGAAGTCGCAGGTCACCAAGCTCAAGGGCCTGCTCGCGGAGTCCGACGAGCTCTACCTCGCCACCGATGAGGACCGCGAGGGCGAGGCCATCGCGTGGCACCTCCAGCAGGTCCTGAAGCCCAAGGTGCCGGTCAAGCGGATGGTCTTCCACGAGATCACCAAGACCGCCATCCAGGAGGCCGTCGCCAACCCGCGCGAGCTCAACCAGCGCCTGGTGGACGCCCAGGAGACCCGGCGCATCCTCGACCGCCTCTACGGCTACGAGGTCTCGCCGGTGCTCTGGAAGAAGGTCATGCCGAAGCTCTCGGCCGGCCGGGTGCAGTCGGTCGCCACCCGTCTGGTGGTCGAGCGCGAGCGTGAGCGGATCGCCTTCACCAGCGCCTCCTACTGGGACTTGACCGGTGTCTTCGGCACCGGCCGCACTCCGGCCGACGCCGCGAACCCGGAGACCTTCGGCGCCCGGCTGGCCGCCGTTGACGGCAAGCGGATCGCCAGCGGCCGCGACTTCGGCCCGGACGGCCGGCTCAAGACGGTCAACACCCTGCACCTGGACGAGACGGCCGCCCGCGCGCTGGCCGCCGCCCTGCAGCAGACCGCGTTCTCGGTCCGCAGCGTCGAGTCCAAGCCCTACCGCCGCTCGCCGTACGCGCCGTTCCGCACCACCACGCTCCAGCAGGAGGCCAGCCGCAAGCTGGGCTTCGGCGCCAAGCGGACCATGCAGGTGGCCCAGAAGCTGTACGAGAACGGCTTCATCACCTACATGCGTACCGACTCCACCACGCTCTCCGACACCGCGATCACCGCGGCCCGGGCCCAGGTCACCCAGCTGTACGGCGCCGACTACCTGCCGGATGCGCCGCGCACCTACGCCTCCAAGGTGAAGAACGCCCAGGAGGCGCACGAGGCGATCCGCCCCTCCGGTGACCGCTTCCGCACGCCCGCGGAGACCGGCCTGTCCGGTGACGACTTCCGGCTCTACGAGCTGATCTGGATGCGGACCGTCGCCTCCCAGATGAAGGACGCGGTCGGCCAGTCGGTCACCGTCAAGGTCGGCGGCCGGGCAGCGGACGGCCGGGACGTCGAGTTCTCCGCCTCCGGCAAGATCATTACCTTCCACGGCTTCCTGAAGGCCTACGTCGAGGGCGCCGACGACCCGAACGCCGAGCTGGACGACCGTGAGCGCCGGCTGCCGCAGGTGGCCGAGGGCGACCCGCTGGCCGCCGAGCAGCTCACCCCAGAGGGCCACGCCACCAAGCCGCCGGCCCGCTACACCGAGGCCTCGCTGGTCAAGGAGCTGGAGGACCGCGAGATCGGCCGTCCCTCCACCTACGCCTCGATCATCGACACGATCATCCAGCGCAAGTACGTCTTCAAGAAGGGCACGGCGCTCGTCCCGTCCTTCCTCTCCTTCGCCGTGGTCGCCCTGCTGGAGAAGCACTTCGGCCGACTGGTCGACTACGGCTTCACCGCCAAGATGGAGGACGACCTCGACCGGATCGCCCGGGGCGAGGCGCAGTCCGTGCCGTGGCTGAAGCGCTTCTACTTCGGCGAGGGCGAGGGCGCCGGCGGTGCCGCCGAGGCCGGGAACGGCGACGGCGACCACCTGGGCGGCCTCAAGGAGCTGGTCACCGACCTCGGCGCGATCGACGCCCGGGAGATCAGCTCCTTCCCGGTCGGCGACGACATCGTCCTGCGGGTCGGCCGCTACGGGCCGTACGTCGAGAAGGCCGGGAGGACCGCGGACGAGCCCGGCCAGCGCGCCGACGTCCCCGACGACCTGCCGCCGGACGAGCTGACCGTCGAGCTCGCCGAGGAGCTGCTGGCCAAGCCCAGCGGCGACTTCGAGCTGGGCGTCGACCCGGTCAGCGGCAACATGCTGGTCGCCAAGGACGGCCGCTACGGCCCGTACGTCACCGAGATCCTGCCCGAGGGCACGCCCAAGACCGGCAAGAACGCGGTCAAGCCGCGCACCGCCTCGCTGTTCAAGACGATGTCGCTGGACACCGTCACCCTGGAGGACGCGCTCCGGCTGCTCTCGCTGCCCCGGGTGGTCGGCACCGACCCCGAGGGCAACGAGATCACCGCGCAGAACGGCCGCTACGGCCCGTACCTCAAGCGCGGCACCGACTCGCGCTCGCTCACCAGCGAGGACCAGCTCTTCACCATCACCCTTGACGAGGCGCTGGCGATCTACGCCCAGCCCAAGCAGCGTGGCCGGGCCGCCGCCGCTCCGCCGCTCAAGGAGCTCGGGACCGACCCGGTGAGCGAGCGTCCGGTGGTGGTCAAGGACGGCCGCTTCGGTCCGTACGTCACCGATGGCGAGACCAACGCCACGCTCCGCAAGGACGACTCGGTCGAGACCATCACGCCCGAGCGCGGCTACGAGCTGCTCGCCGAGAAGCGGGCACGCGGTCCGGTGAAGAAGGCCGCCAAGAAGGCTCCGGCCAAGAAGACGGCCGCGAAGAAGACCGCGGCCAAGACCACGGCGGCCAAGAAGACCGCCGCCAAGAAGACCACCACGGCGGCGGCGAAGAAGACCGCGGCCAAGAAGACGGTGGCCAGGAAGGCCGCAGCGCCCGAGGAGGGCTGAGCGATCCGCGCGGCGGGCCCGGCGTTCCGGTGACGGGACGCATGGGTCCGCCGTCCGGTCGGTGGGCGGGGTCGCACACGTCACAACCCTGTCATGAGGGCCTGTCGGGGCTCGTTCCCGGGCTTCGCCGCAGGGCCCGCCCGCTACCCTGACCGTATGACGAGCGAGGAGCAGCCCACCAGCACGAGCGCCGCCCGACCAAAACTCCCCGAGGCGGCCCCGGCCGGGACTCCCGGAGAGCGGGCCCGCGCGCTGCTGCGGTTGCGCCCCTACCGCCGGCTCTGGACGGCGCAGCTCGTCGGCGGTACCGGCGACCGGCTGGGCCTGCTGGTGCTGCTCGCGCTGACCTGGGCGGCGGCGATCCTCGGCGGTCAGTTCGGGCACGGCTACCGGGCGCAGGCGCTCGCGGTGGCGGCCGTGCTCGGCGTCCGGGTGTTCGCCACCCTGCTGTTCGGGGCGGTGCTGCTCGGCCCGGTACACGGCCTGGTGGCCGGGAAGCTCGACCGCCGCTGGGTGCTCTTCGGAGCCGACGCGCTGCGTGCGGTGCTGATCGGCGTCGCGCCGTGGTGGCTCGGCTGGAGCCCCGGCTCGGCCACCTACCTGCTGCTCGGCACGGTCTTCCTGACCGGCGCCGCGGAGCGGGTCTGGTCCGTCGCCAAGACGGCCGCGGTGCCGGCGCTGCTGCCGCCCGCCGATGCCGGCGCCGCACCGTCCGAGCAGCGGCCGTCCGTGGCGAGCCTGGACGCCGTACGCACCCTGGACATGCGCACCGGCTGGGCGACCGTTCCGCTCGCGGCCATCGCGCTGGTGGCCTTCACCCTGGTCAACAACGTCTTCGCAGCGCTCGGTTCGCACTGGCTGCGGACCCACCAGTTCACTGCGGCCGGGGTCGGCGCGGCCCTGCTGCTGGCCGGCTCCGCCGCGCTGATCTTCCTGCAGGAACTGCCCGGCGGTACGGCGGCCGCGCCGCGCTCCCCGCTCCAGGGCCTGCGCGCCCCCACCGACGCCACTCCCGGGCCGACGCTGCGCAAGGGCCGCACCGGCTCCGCCCCCTACTTCACCTTCTCGGTCGCCGCGGCCTATGCCTCGATGGCTGGCGTCGCCGCGCTCGGACTGCTCACCGCCATCGGCCACCGGGCCGGCCCGATCGGGTTCGGCTTGCTGGTGCTCGCCGCGGCCGGTGCTCCCGCGCTCGGCGTACGGATCACCCGGGCGACCCTGCCCTCGCTCTCCCGGCGCCGCCTGCTCGCGCTCGCTCTGCTCATCGAGGGCGTGGCGCTGATCCTGGCCGGTCTGGTGCTGGACTTCGTCCTGGTGCTGATGCTCACCGTGCTGGCCGGACTGGCCGCCGGAGTCGTGATCGCCACCGGCCGGACCCTGCTCGCCCAGGAGGTCGAGGAGATCCGGCTGCCCAAGGTCACCGAGCACCTGTACGCGGTGCTGCGGGCCGTGGTGGGCGGTGGGCTGATCGTCGTCCCGCTGATCGCCGCCGGCTACGGCGAGGTCGAGTACGGCCGGGTCGGGCCCGGCGGCTTCACCTTCATCCACGACGGGGCCGCGCTGGCGATCGCCACCGCCGGGCTGCTGACCATGGTGCTGGCCGCGGTGGTGCTGCTGAAGACCGACGACCAGCGTGGCAGCGTCCCGCTCGGGCGCGAGCTGCTGGAGTCGTTGCGCGGCGGTGCGGCGCCGGCGCCGCACCGGATCAGCGGCACCGGCTTCTTCATCGCGTTGGAGGGCGGCGACGGCGCCGGCAAGTCCACCCAGGCCAACGCGCTGGCGGAGTGGATCCGCAGCAAGGGCCACGAGGTGGTGCTCACCCGTGAGCCCGGTGGCAGCCCGATCGGTCAGCGGCTGCGCTCGCTCGTCCTGGACGTCGGCAACACCGGCCTGTCGCACCGCGCCGAGGCCCTGATCTACGCGGCCGACCGGGCCGAGCACGTCGAGAACGTCATCCGGCCCGCGCTGGAGCGGGGCGCGGTGGTGATCACCGACCGCTACATGGACTCCTCCATCGCCTACCAGGGCGCGGGCCGCGACCTGGCCGCCACCGAGGTCGCCCGGATCTCCCGCTGGGCCACCGGCGGTCTGGTGCCCGACCTGACGGTGGTGCTGGACGTCGACCCGGGCAAGGCCAGGGAGCGCTTCACCGAGGCGCTGGACCGCCTCGAGTCCGAGCCGACCGAGTTCCACGCCCGGGTCCGGGCCGGGTTCCTCGCCCTGGCCGCTGCCGATCCGGCGCGCTACCTAGTGGTGGACGGCAGCCAGCAGCCCGCCTTCGTGACCACCGCGATCCGCCACCGGCTCGACCGGGAGCTGCCGCTGTCCGCCCAGGAGCGGGCGGCCCAGGCCGAGCAGGAGCGCCTCGCCCGCGAGGAGGCCGCCCGGCGTGCCGCCGAGGAGGCCCGCAGGAAGGCCGAGGAGGAGGCCGCCGAGCGCAAGCGCCAGGAACTGCTGGAGCAGCTGCGGGCCGAGCAGGCCGAGCAGGAGCGCCTGGCGCGCGAGGAGGCCGAGCGGGTCGCTGCCGAGGAGGCGAAGAAGGCGGCCGAGGAGGCCAGGCGCAAGGCGGAGGCCGAGGCGAAGCGGCGCGCCGAGGAGGAGGCCGCAAGGCAGGCCGAGCTCGAGGCCAAGCGGAAGGCGGAGGAGGCCGAGCGGGAGCGGCTGGCCGCGGAGGCGGCGGCGCAGGCGGAGCTCCAGCGGCAGCGCGAGCTGCAGCGGGCCGAGCAGCGGCGCCGGGCGGAGGAGGCTCTGCAGCGGGCCGAGGCGGCCCGGCTGGCGGAGGAGGCTGCGGCCGCGAAGGCCGCGAAGGCCGCCGAGGGTCCGGCTGCGGCCTCGACCGTGGAGCTGCCGAAGGTCGGCGGCACCGAGGAGGTCACCCGGGAGATCTCCGAGCCGGAGCGCCGGGCCGCGGTCCGGGCGGCGGAGGCACTGGACGCTGATCCGGCGGAGGAGACCACGGTGCTGCCGACGGTCGGGGCGGCAGAGGAGACCACGGTGCTGCCGACGGTCGGGGCGGCGGAGGAGACCGCCGTACTGCCGCGGGTGGAGCCGACGCCGCGGTCCGGCACCGCCGGCGGCGGAGCGCGGACGTCCTGGGGCAGGAGCAGCGGCTCGCGCACCGAGTCCGGTCCGGCCGAGGACCGGGTGCCGCAGGGGCTGTGGCGCGCCGAGCAGCCGTCCGAGGCGGAGACCGCCGCGGAGGCGACCAGGGAGCTGCCCTCGGTCGAGCCGGAGGGCGGCCCCAGCCTGACCGACACCCTGCTGGGCTCCCGCGAGGAGTGGGAGCACAGTGACCGGCAGGGCGAGGGCCAGGACGGCCGCGGCAAGGGCCGCAAGTGGCGCGGAGGCCGGGAGTAGGTCCCGCCCGGGGCGGCCGGATCCGGGTGTCCGATCACCCGGTTCCCCGCTCCCGCGCCTGATGCCCCTCGTTGATCCGGAGACCCGATCGAGACCGCGCACCGCCCGGGTCGGTCGTGCGCCAACGACCGCGGGGCGGGACGGGACGCCGGATTCTGAGAGACTGCTACGCCTGCCCCGTTCCGTCCGGCGTCTAGGAAGTCATCACACGTGAGAGCCACCGACCCTGCCCCGAAGACGCCATCGCGCGGTGGGCGGCTCGCCGCGCTGGACGGTCTGCGGTTCGTCGCCGCGCTGATGGTGGTGACGTACCACTACGTGGCGTACGGCTCGGATTGGGGCCGGCCGCGCGCCGAGGTGTTCCCGGTGCTGCACCTGCCCGCCTCCTACGGCTGGCTGGGCGTGCAGCTGTTCTTCCTGATCAGTGGCTTCGTGATCTGCCTGAGCGGCTGGGGCCGGTCGGTCTCCGACTTCTTCACCTCGCGGGTGATCCGGCTCTTCCCGGCCTACTGGCTGGCGGTGCTGGTGACCACGGTTGCGCTGGTGTTGATCCCGGGCGGTTCGCCGCGTTCCTGGCAGGACGTGCTCACCAACCTGACCATGTTCGAGCACCCGTTCGGGGCACCGTACGTGGACGCCGTGTACTGGAGCCTGTGGGTGGAGGCCAGGTTCTACCTGATCTTCGCGCTGGTGGTCTGGCGCGGACTGACCTACCGCCGGGTGCTGACCTTCTGCATGGTCTGGTCGGCCGCCGGGGTACTCACGTACGCCCTGTCGAACGAGGCCTGGCTGCAGGTACTGGTGATGCCGGAGCACTGCTGGTTCTTCATCGGGGGGATGGCGTTCTACCTGATGCGGCGGTTCGGCCCGGACCTGCTGCTGTGGCTACTGGTCGGCTTCAGCTACCTGGCCGGGCTGCGGACGGTGCAGCCCACCTTCCAGTTCGTGCAGAAGAACACCGACTACCACCTGCCCGGACCCGCCGTGGCGGTGGTGCTCGCGGCGTGCTACCTGCTGATGGCCGGGGTGGCGCTGGGCTGGTTCGACCGGATCGACTGGCGCTGGCTCACCACCGCCGGGGCCGTCACCTACCCGCTCTACCTGTTGCACGAGTACATCGGGTGGGCGGTGATCGATCAGCTCCGGTTCCGGGTGAACCCGTGGCTGCTCGCCGGCGGGCTGCTGGTGGTGATGATCGCGGCCTCCTGGCTGGTGCACCGCTTCGTCGAGCGGCCGGTATCCCGCTGGATGAAGCGGCACCTGCGGAACTCGTTCGCCCGGGTCCGGGCTGCCGACGAGCCGGCCGTCGACGAGGGGGCGGTGGCGGCCGGGACCGCGGCGGGGCCGGGCGGTCACCAGCCGCTGCCGGAGCAGCAGGCCGCGGTGGAGCCGGTTGTCGGCCTACGGCGTTAGGCTCGACCGGAAGCGAGGAGTACCGGTGGTCGGCGGGAGCGCGGCGTGAGTGTGTGGGACGACCTGGTCGGCCAGGATCGGGTGGTCGAGCAGCTGAAGGCGGCCGCCCAGGCCGCCCGGGCCACGGTGGCCGCAGGCCGTACGGCTGCGCCGGAGACCGGTGGGAACGCCTCGCTGATGACGCACGCCTGGCTGTTCACCGGTCCGCCCGGGGCCGGGCAGACCACCGCCGCGCGGGCCTTCGCCGCCGCGCTGCAGTGCACCAGCCCCGATCTGGAGCTCGGCGGGGTGCCCGGTTGCGGGTTCTGCGAGGGCTGCCACACCGTGCTCTCCGGCAGCCATGCCGATGTGAAGTTCGTCCGCACCGACGGTCTGTCGATCGGTGTCGGCGACATGCGCGACCTGGTGCTGCGCGCCTCCAGCTACCCGACCGGCGGCCGCTGGTCGGTGATCCTGGTGGACGCCGCCCACCGGCTCACCGAAGCGGCGGCGAACGCGCTGCTCAAGGGCGTCGAGGAGCCTTCCCCCCGGACGGTATGGCTGCTGTGCGCACCGTCCGTGCAAGACGTGCTGCCCACCATCCGCTCCCGCTGCCGGCTGCTGGTGCTGCGTACCCCCGCGGCCGAGGCGGTCGCCGACATGCTGGTCCAGCGGGACGGCGTCGACCCGGAGACGGCCCGGCTGGCGGCGCTTGCCGGACAGGGCGACGTGGAGCGCTCGCGCCGGCTGGCGGTGGACGAGCAGGCCCGCGCCCGCCGTCTGGACGTGCTGCGCATCCCGCTGGAGGTCGCCGACATCGGCGGATGTCTGGCCGCTGCCCAGCGGCTGGTGGACACCGCCAAAGCCGACGCCGAGGCCCTTGCCGAGAGCCAGGACGCCAAGGAGACCGACGACCTCAGGGCTGCCTACGGCGCCACGGAGGGGAGCCGGGCGCCGCGCGGAATGGCGGGTGCGGTCAAGGAGCTGGAGAAGCGCCAGAAGAGCCGGGCGACCCGGACCAGGCGCGAGACGCTGGGGGTCGCGCTGCTCGACCTGCTCGGGTTCTACCGGGATGTGCTCGCCCTTCAGCTCGGGGCGACGGGTGCGCTCGCCAATGACGACCAGCGGGCCGCACTCGCCAAGGTCGCGGCCGCGGGCGCCCCGGAGAACACCTTGCGCCGGATCGAGGCGGTGCTCGCCTGCCGGGAGGCGCTGGACCGGAACGTGGACCCGCTGCTGGCGGTCGAGGCCATGACGGTGGCCCTGCGGGCCGGCTGAGCCCGCTCGGCCGGCTTGCGGGCCCGAGCAGGGCAACGGCTTCCGGGCATCGCGCGGGCCCGCGCGCCGGGCGGTGCGGCCTGTTCGAGCCGTGGGTGCCCCGGGGCCCCTCGCCCTATCGGGTTGTTCACGGGACGGTGTGCGACTCGCTCGTTCGAGTGAACACCGGGGTGCGGCAGGAAAGCCTCGCGGGCCGGGAACCCGGTCGTCTTGCACCCTGTGGACCGAGTACGCCGCGGTGGTCCGCGCCGCTGATGGCCGGACCCGGGCGGTGTCGGTTCCTCCGAGGTGGTGCGTCCCATGCCCCGTTCGCTCCTCGCCGTTTCCGTGCTGCCGGTGGCCGTCGTCGGGATCTGGCTGCTCCGATCCGCCCTGCTCCGCTGGCGTGACCTCCGGGTGGCCCAGACGTACGAGCTGGCGGCCGAGCAGCGGCCGCTGCTGCTGCGGGTCGGCGGCGCGATGGTCTGCGGGATGTGCGCCACCGCGCTGGTCGTGGCGGTGGTGATGGGCGGGTACGGCGGACGGGACGCGCAGGAGACCGCCTCCGTCGATCGGAGCGTGCAGCCTCAGCCCGTTCCGCCCGCCCCGCCGTCCCAGGTGGCGCCCTCCCGGGAGCCGCAGCCGGTGGTCACCAGGTTCCAGGAGGTCGGGCAGCCAGCCGGGGGACAGCTGCTGGAGGGTGCGGTGGCAGGCCCGGACGGTCATCCACGTACCGTGCGGGTCTGGCTGCCGGCGGAGTACAAGGAGGACCCCAAGGCCCGCTTCCCGGTGATCGTGCTGCACGCGGGCGGCGCCGGGACCACCGCCGACGCCGAACTCCCGGACGTCTTCGACGGGGTCGCCTCGGCGGTGAAGCTGGGCCGGTCCCAGCCGTTCGTGGTGCTCGCCCCCCAGTCGCCGTCCGGCCCGGCAGGCCCGTGCGAACCGGTGGCCGCCGCCCCGCAGGCGGTGGCCGACGACGCCGCGCTGCGGACCGCCGTAGCCGCCGCGTTCCGCACCCTTCCGGCCGACCCGGGGAACTGGGGCGCCCTCGGTATCGAGGCCGGGGCGCCGTGTGCGGCCGTCGCAGGGCTGGCCCGACCCGACCTGTACGGCGCGGCCGCCGCAGTCTCCGGCCGCTACGACCCGGCAGCCTTCGCCCGGGCCGGCGCCGACGCGTCCGGCACGGTCACCGCCAGACTGCTGCTCGCGGCCGCCAGGGCCGACACCGCCGGACTGGACTCCGCCCGCAAGCTCCAGGCCGTGCTGCACGGCGGCCGGGGCCGGGCCGCGCAGGCCGAGGTGAGGATCTCCGACATCGTCCAGGACTACTCCCCGGAGCGGGTGCGGCTGCGGCTGGTTCGGATCGCGGTGCAGTACCTGGCGGAGAGCCTGGCCAAGCCGGCGCAGTGACCCGGGGGCGACGGAGTACCTGCTTCATCCGCTCCGGGAGGAGGCGAAGCCGGGGCGGCGGGGCCGGGTGCCGCCGGATGGGCTGTTCCCCGCCCGGCCGCCGCCGGTTGCCGGGCGCGATCGGTACGTCCGGCTACGCTCTGCACAGCCGGGTGATCAGCGACTCGGCCACCCGAGCGACCTCGCGGTCGGTGTCCGATGGGAGAGAGCCTCCATGCGAGCTGTCCGGTCGACCCGCGTCCTGTCCGCCATGGCGGCCGCCGCCGCGCTGCTGCTGGCGGGCTGCAGCTCGGGCGGCGGGGCATCGGACTCCAGTGTCCGCGGCGCCCAGCAGGGCCGGCCCGCGACCGCGCTCGAACCGCTCCCCGCCGCGATCCCGGCCAACCTGTCCGCGTACTACGCACAGAAGCTCAGCTGGCAGGCCTGCGACCAGGGATTCGAGTGCGCCACCTTCAAGGTGCCGCTCGACTACGCGAACCCGGCCGGCGGCGACCTGACCCTGAGCGCAGTCCGCAAGCCGGCCGGCGGCGCGGCGCAGGGGTCGCTGCTGGTCAACCCGGGTGGTCCCGGCGGGTCGGCGATCGACTACCTGGAAGGCTCGATCGACAGCTTCGACCCCGGCCTGCGCGCCGCCTACCACCTGGTCGGCCTCGACCCGCGCGGTGTCGGCCGCAGCTCTCCGGTGGCCTGTCTGAGCGGCCCGCAGATGGACGCGTACACCGCGACCGACATGACCCCCGACAACCTTGGCGAGATCAACGCCCTGGTCGCCGCCGACAAGAACTACGCCGCCGCCTGCGAGATGCAGTCCGGCAGTTTCCTCGGGCACGTCAGCACCGCGGAGTCGGCCCGGGACATGGACGTGCTGCGCGCGCTGGTCGGCGACAGCAGGCTGAACTTCCTCGGCAAGTCGTACGGCACCTTCCTCGGCGCCACCTACGCCGGGCTCTTCCCCAGCCGGGTCGGCCGGATGGTGCTGGACGGGGCGATCGACCCGTCGCTCGACTCGCTGGCAGGCAACCAGACCCAGGCCGGGGGCTTCGAGGTCGCCTGGGCCGACTTCGCCAAGGACTGCGTCACACACCAGGACTGCCCGCTGGGCCGGACCGAGCAGCAGGCCGGGCAGGGGATCGACGCCCTGCTCAAGCAGATCCACGACCAGCCGCTGAACACCGACTCCGGCCGCAAGCTCACCGAGTCGCTGGCAACCGCCGGAGTCATCGAGGCGATGTACGCCGACTACCTCTGGCCCTCGCTGCGCTCCGCGCTGACCAGTGCCAAGGCGGGCGACGGCAGTGCGCTGCTCAAGCTCGCCGACGCCTACTACGAGCGGTCGCCGGACGGCAGCTACGCCAACCTGATGTTCGCCAACACCGCCATCAACTGCCTCGACCTGCCCGCACCCTTCAGCAGCCCGGAGGACGTCGAGCGGGCGATGCCCGCCTTCCAGAAGGCCTCCCCGCACTTCGGCCGCGACATGGCCTGGATGGCGCTCAGCTGCGCGTACTGGCCGTACAAGGCCACCGGAACGCCGCACACCATCCGGGCAGCCGGGGCGCCCCCGATCGTGGTGGTGGGCACCACCCGCGACCCCGCGACCCCGTACGTCTGGGCGCAGGCCCTGGCGGGCCAGCTGGAGTCGAGCCGGCTGCTGACCTACGACGGCGACGGCCACACCGCCTACCAGCGGCACAACGCCTGCATCGACAACGCCGTCAACGCCTACCTGCTCGCGGGGACCGCCCCGAACCCGGGGACCCGCTGCGCCAAGTAGCCACCGTGGCAGCCGCTCGGGACGCGGATACGATGGCCCGTCCCCCACACCTCGTATCCGCTCCTGGAGTGCACCGTGCTTGGAGTCAACGACCTGGCGACGTATGTCCTCGGCGCCCTCGTCATCATCCTGCTGCCGGGACCGAACTCGCTGTACGTCACGTCCGTGGCCGCCCGCAAGGGCATACGGGCCGGCTACCGCGCCGCCGCCGGGGTCTTCACCGGCGACCTCACCCTGATCTCGCTGACCTCGCTCGGTGCCGCCTCGCTGCTGCGGGCCAACCCCGCGGTCTTCGCGGTGGTCAAGTTCGGCGGGGCGGCCTACCTGCTCTGGATCGGCTTCGGGATGCTGCGAGCGGCCCGCGAGCTCTGGCGTGAGCGCCGGGCCACCGCGGAGCGGGCCGAGGGCGCGGAGGCGTCCGACGGCGCGGCCGGGACCGACGCGGAGCGCCCGTTCCGCAGGGCTCTGGTGATCAGCCTGCTCAACCCGAAGGCCATCCTCTTCCTGCTGTCGTACTTCACCCAGTTCGTCGACCCCTCGTACGGGCAGCCGGTGCTCTCCTTCGCCCTGCTCGGCGGCATACTGCAGTCGTTCAGCCTGCTCTACCTCTCCGCGCTGATCTTCGCGGGCACCTCGCTGGCCGCCGCCTTCCGCCGCCGCAAGCGCCTCACGGCCGGCCTCACCAGCGCCGTCGCCATCCTCTTCGCGGGCTTCGCCGCCAAGCTCGCAGTCTCCTCCGCCTGAGCGTCCGTTCCGGCTGCGGGGCGTCCACCTGAGCGGTGGCGGGTGCGGGTACGGACCACGACCCGAATGTGTGTAGACTTGCGCCCGTTGTCAGTGCGACGATCATTCGGTCCCGCACGACGGCGGTGCCGCCTTAGCTCAGCTGGCCAGAGCAACGCACTCGTAATGCGTAGGTCACGGGTTCGAATCCCGTAGGCGGCTCCATGACAGCTCCCGTGGTCCGGTGTTCCGGATTCCGGGGGCTTTGTCGTCTGTAGCGACGGTGTACCCGGGGCCGGGGTTCAGTGGGGTGCCGAGGCGCTTCGCCCGAGGGGCTTCGATGCTGCCGGCCTGCGGCCCGACGGTCCCAGGCCGGCCGTCCGCGTTCGACTGCCGGTGGGCGAGGGGCCGCCGGATGCGTGCCGTGGTGCCGTGGGATCAGGGGCAGCGGACGACCTGGCCGGCGTAGGAGAGGCCGCCGCCGAAGCCGAAGAGCAGGACCGGGGCGCCCTTCTCGACCTCGCCGCGTTCGACGAGCTTGGAGAAGGCGAGCGGAATGCTGGCGGCGGAGGTGTTGCCGGAGTCGACCACGTCGCGGGCGATGACGGCGTTGACCGCGCCGATCTTGTGCGCCACCGGTTCGATGATCCGGAGGTTGGCCTGGTGCAGGACGACTCCGCCGAGCTCCTCGGGGGCGACACCGGCGCGCTCGCAGACCCGGCGGGCGATGGCGGGCAGGGTGGTGGTGGCTCAGCGGTAGACCGCCTGGCCCTCCTGGCTGAAGGTGCCGTCGCGGCCCTCGATCAGGACGGCCCGTCCCATCTCGGGGACCGAGCCCCAGACCACCGGGCTGATCTCGGGCGTCTCGGAGGCCACCACCACGGCCGCGCCCGCCCCGTCGCCGACCAGGACGCAGGTGGAGCGGTCGGACCAGTCGGCGAAGTCGCTGAGCTTCTCCACGCCGATGACCAGGGCCTTGGCCGCGGAGCCGCCCGCGATGGCGAGGTTCGCCATCGCCAGGGCGTGCGGGAAGCCGGAGCAGGCGGTGTTGACGTCGAGAGCGGCTGGGGAGGGCACCCCGAGCCGGTCGGCGACCCGGGCCGCGACGTTGGGCGAGCGGTCGAGCGAGGTGCAGGTGGCGACCACCACGAGGTCGATGTCGGCGGGGGTGAGGCCCGCGGCGGCGAAGGCCTTCTCCGCGGCCTTGGCGGCCATGTCGGCCACCGACTCGTCCGGGCCGGCGATGTGGCGGGTGCTGATCCCGACCCGGCTGCGGATCCACTCGTCGCTGGTGTCGACCATCTTCGCCAGGTCGTCGTTGGTCAGGATCCTGGCCGGCTGGTAGTGGCCGAGCGCAAGTATGCGAGAACCGTGCACAGCTCAAATCCCCTCAAGTGAAGCGGATTCCGAGGCCCCGCCCACCTGTCCGACGGCCCCTGGAGGAGAGTCAAGTATCCATCCGTCATGATCGCATCGCCCGTCAATCGCTGTGCTTTGAAGGAGAGTTGTCGATCGGTAGGGCCGGTGGTGCCCGATTCGCCCGGGAAGGCGGTCGGTTGGGCGTGCGCGGGCTCGGTCGTGAGGTGTGCCGAGCCTCGGGCCGCGAAGCGGTCCCCCGCCATGTGCCGCGACGGGGGACCAGCCGGGGACTGCCGGGTTCAGCCGGCCGCCAGGGCCGGCTCCTTCGAGGGTTCGGGTTCGACGGCTTCGGGCCGTGCGGCCCGCGCCGGAAGGGCGAAGACCAGGGCGAACACCGCCAGCAGGCCGGCCGTCACCCACCACAGCGAGTGGGTGAAGGCGTCCACGAAGACCGGGCCCGCCGAGCGCGTCGGCGCGGCGCCGTCCACCACGGAGAAGAAGGCCACCGAGGAGAGGCCGAGACCGAGTGCGACACCCAGCTGCCCGGTGGTGTTGATCAGCCCGGAGGCCGAACCGGAATGCTCGCGCGGCACCTCACAGAGCACGGCGTCGGTCAGCGGCGCCACGATCAGGCCCATGCCCAGACCCATCACCACCAGTGGCGGCGCCATCTGCCACGGCTGGATCCCGGTGCCGAGGTGCTCGGCCTCGGCGAGGTGGAGCAGGGTTCCGGCGGCCATCACCAGCGCCCCGGCCTGCAGCACCTTCCGTCCGAACCGCGGCACCAGCCGCTGCACCGACAGCCCCGCGGCGACCGACACCGCGATCGAGAACGGCACGCCCGTCAGTCCGGCCCGGAGCGGGCTCCAGCCGAGGCCCAGCTGCATGTAGAGGGTCCAGACCAGGAAGAAGATCCCGGTGACGACGCCGAAGCAGAGCTGCACTCCGATGCCGCCCGCGAAGCTCTTCACCCGGAACAGCGAGAGCTCCACCAGCGGGGAGCCGTCCCGCCGGGTCTTCGCCCGCTCGTACGCCACGAACAGCAGAAGTACCGGCACGCTCAGCGCCATCGAGACGAATCCCCACAGCGGCCAGCCGGACTCCCGGCCCTGGGTGAGCGGGTAGAGCAGCATCAGCAGTCCGGCGGCGCCCAGGGCCATGCCGACCAGGTCCAGCTTCAGTGCCCGCGGTGCGCGCGACTCGTCCACGTACTTGGCGCCCAGCAGCAGTCCGGCGACGCCGATCGGCAGGTTGACCAGGAAGATCGGCCGCCAGCCGAGCCCGAACAGGTCCCACTCGGAGAGCAGTGCGCCCAGCAGCGGGCCCAGCACCGCGCCGAGGCCGACCATCGCGCCGAACATGCCGAAGACCTTGCCGCGCTCCTCGGCCGGGAAGGTGGTGTGGATGATCGCGAGCACCTGGGGCACCATCAGCGCCGCCGTGCCGCCCTGCAGCACCCGGGCCGCGACCAGGAACGCGGGGCTGCCGGCAAGCCCGCAGAGCGCCGAGGCGAGGGTGAAGCCGGTGACACCGAGCAGGAACAGCCGCTTGCGGCCGTAGATGTCACCGAGCCTGCCGCCGGTGATCAGGCCGACGGCGAAGGCCAGCGCGTACCCGGCGGTGATCCACTGCAGCGCGCTGAACGAGGCGCCGGTGTCCTTCTGGATGCTGGGCATGGCGATGTTGACGATGGTGACGTCGACCAGGTCCATCAGGCTGGCCGTCATCACCACGGCGAGCGCCGCCCAGCGGCGGCGATCGGGGACGGTCTGGGCGGATGGCATGGCGGTACTCCTGAGCAGGGGGTTCTGGGGAGGGGTGGGGCGGATCCCGCGGATTCCCGCGGCCGGCGCCCCGGACGTCGTCGACGGTAGCCCGTATACAGGTCAGAACCTGTCCGCTACCTCCGTCATGCTGGCACCATGACGGACACCTCCGCACGCCTGCTGAACCTGCTCTCCCTGCTGCAGACCCCACGCGAGTGGCCCGGCGGCGAACTGGCCGAGCGCCTCCAGGTCACCCCGCGCACCATCCGCCGTGACATCGAGCGGCTGCGCGACCTCGGCTACCCGGTGGAGGCGACGCGCGGTCCGATCGGCGGCTACCGCCTGGTCGCGGGTACCGCGATGCCGCCACTGCTGCTGGACGACGAGGAGGCGGTGGCGATCGCGGTCGGCCTGCGCGCGGCGGCCGGCGCGGCGGTCGAAGGTGTCGAGGAGGCCTCGGTGCGGGCGCTGGCCAAACTGGTCCAGGTGCTCCCGTCCCGGCTGAGGCACCGGGTCGGCTCGCTCGGCGCCGCCACCGTACGGCTGGACGCCGGCGGTCCGCGGGTCGATCCGGAGACGCTCACCGTGCTGGCCTCGGCGGTCGCCGCCCGGGAACGGATCCGCTTCACCTACCGGGCCGGCTGGGGCCGGCCCGACGGCGCCGCCGACGAGACCCGCCGCCTGGTGGAGCCGCACCGACTGGTCGCCGCCGGACGGCGCTGGTACCTGGTCGCGTACGACAACGAACGGGACGACTGGCGGATCTTCCGGGTCGACCGCCTGCGCGACCCCCTGCCCACCGGGGCCCGGGTGCCGCCGCGCGAACTGCCAGCCGAGGACGCCGCCGCATACGTCGCCCGCAAACTCGCCGACCTGACCACGACCTACACCGCCGTGGTCACCCTGCACGCCCCGATCGACCGGGTCTCGCGCTGGCTGACCGGCCCGTCCGACCGGCTGGAGCCGATCGACGAGCACACCTGCAGGCTGCGGGCCAGCTCCGAGTCGCTGGACTGGCTGGCGGTCCGACTGGCCATGCTGGGCTGCGACTTCGAGGTCCACGAGCCCGCGGCCCTGCGCGACCGGCTCGGCGCCCTCGCCGCCCGGG
This sequence comes from Kitasatospora sp. NPDC001175, assembly GCF_053598215.1. NCBI lineage: Bacteria > Bacillati > Actinomycetota > Actinomycetes > Kitasatosporales > Streptomycetaceae > Kitasatospora > Kitasatospora sp. NPDC001175. The sequence goes on from NZ_JBSFJU010000028.1 coordinate 39,397, forward strand.
CCGCCGCGGCGGCGGCCTCGGGAGGAACGGAGGAGCCGCGCGGGTGACAGGCACTGTCCGGAGGGCGGTCCAGCGGTCTACCGTGCGAGAGCCGGACAAAATGCCGACGGGACGGCGCAGGCGCGCGGCCGGGCCGCCGCCGTCGGATACTTCCAGTACCGACCTGGGCCCAGGTGGGGCTCCGAGCAGCAGGGACGGACGCCATGCGGCAGAACCCCGAGAACCCCGAGTTCCCCGAGGACTTCGACGACTTCGCCGACGAATCCCCGCTCGTCCTGGAGACGGAGGACGAGGAGCGGGACGTCGACGGCCACCCCGGCGACGACTTCGAGCAGCTGCGCGAACGCCGCTCGCTCGGCTCGGACGACGCCAACGACGCGGACGCGGTCGAACAGGCCCGCATCGTCGAACTCGACGAGGACGAGTACCGCTGACGGAGTCCGGCCGCGGGGACCGGCCGTGCGGCACCCGGGCGCGGTGGGCCCCGGGGTGGTGCGCGGTGGCTCGCGCGCGCCGCTAGAGCGCCTTGCGGCGCTGGAGCCAGGTGAAGGCCAGCCAGCCGGGGAGGATCGGGAGCAGGAAGGTCAGCACCCGGAGCAGGATCACCGCGGCGAGCGCGGTGCCCTTGTCGATCGAGGCGGTGCCGGCCAGGGCCGTGGCGAGCAGGCCCTCCACCACGCCGGAGCCGCCGGGGGTCGGGGCGGCGTTGCCGGCGGCGTTCCCGGCCAGGTAGGCGACGGCGGTGGCGGCGAAGGCGGGCCGTGGTCCGACGGCCCGGGTGCAGCAGTACAGGCAGGCGACCAGGGTCATCGACACCAGCAACTGCCCGACCAGTCCGATGACCAGCTTGCGGGGCTGCTGGAGCAGGTCGAGCAGCCGGGGCAGTACCTCGGCGCGCAGCGGCCGCAGCAGTTTGGCCAGCCGCCCGCGCACCCAGGGCACGGAGAGCGCCAGCACCATGAGGACGGCCAGCACCGCCAGCGAGGCGAGCAGGACGGGGGATTCGGGGAGTTCGGCGCCCTTGCCGCGGCCGAGCAGGGCGCTGAAGACCGCCAGTTGCAGCAGATGCAGAGCCGCCCCGATCAGCTGGGACGCGCCCACGCTGGACAGCGCCTGCGCGGTCGGCACGCCGCTGCACTGCAGGAAGCGGGTGTTAAGCGCCACCCCGCCGACCCCGCCGGGGGAGACCAGCCTGACGAAGGAGCCCGCCACCTGGGCGGCCAGCGCGCGCCGGAAGCCCAGTTGCTCCGGGACGAAGCCGACGAAGCCCATGGTCGCCGCGAAGTGGCTGGCGACGGCGGCCAGCGCCGCCAGTGCCAGCCAGCCGGGGTCCGCGTGGGCGACGGTGGAGATCGGGTCGGTCTTCGAGCTGAACATGAACTGCAGCAGCAGGTAGCCGGCGAACACCCCGGCGACCAGCGCCAGCAGGGTGCGCGGGCGCAGCCGCTCCAGCCGTACCGGTTCGACCGGGGCCTGGGGCCGCCCGCGCAGGGTCTCCTCCCGGATCGCGGCGAGCAGTTCGGGCCGGCCCTTGAGCGAGTTCCGGGTGCCGCGCGGCAGGGCGATCGGCTGGAGCAGCGGCAGGGCGGCGCCGATCGAGGCCGCACCGAGGACCGCGGTGCCGGTCGTCACCGCGCGTTCGGCGCCGGCCCGCAGGGCCAGGGAGGTGAGCAGTCCGGCGACGTCGAGGTGCAGCAGCAGCTCGCCCGCGGCGATCTCGCCGTCGGTGAGCCCGACCAGGTGGACCGCGCCGTCCGGGCCGACCAGCACGTTCTCGGGGGCGAGGGCGCGGTGGGCGATGCGGCGGCGCTGCAGCAGGTCCAGCTGCCGCCAGGCGTCGCTGAGCACCTCGTCGGTGACTTCGGTGTCGTCGAGTTCTGACAGGGTCCGGCCCGGGAGGCACTCGTAGGCGACCAGGGCGCGGTCGGCGTCGAGTTCGGTGGTGGCGGCCAGGCGGCGGGTGCGGGCACCGGCGGCGGACGCCGCGTACGCGAGCAGGGCCTCGTGCTCCAGGCCGGAGCGCAGCGAGCGCAGGCCGCGCGGGCGCGGGGCGGTGCGCAGCCGCAGGAGCAGCCACAGCCGGTGGAACAGGCCGGTGGCCTGGGCGTGGCGGTCGAGCAGGTGGACGTCGAGGTCGGGGCGTCCGTCGTGCTGGGTGACCAGGTAGCGGAAGGAGCCGGTGCGGCGGGCGAGGTCCGGGCGGGTGCCGGCCTGGCCGAGCGCCGTTCGCAGCTGCTCGGTGCTCGGGCGGACGACCGGGGTCCCGATCGCGTACACGGTGCCGTGGGCGGCGGCCCAGCCCACCAGCAGGGCCAGGACCAGTGAGAGCGGGGTGGCCCAGCCGGTGATCAGCCCGGACAGCCCGGCCGTGGCGAGGGTCGCGGTCAACGCGGCGCGCCAGCGGGGCAGTCCGACGAGATCGGCGGCGGTCATGAAGGCGAGGACGGGTGCCAGGTGCCCGTAGACGGCGTCGGTCCGGCCGAGGCCCTCGGGGGCCGCGTGGGTCAGCGTGGCGAGGTCGCCGAAGACGGTGTCGAGACCGAGCGAGAGCCCGTACGCGACCACGGCGGCGAAGACCCCGTCGGCGACCCGCAGCCCGGCGCGGCGGGCCAGCCGGTCGACGGAGAAGGCGAGCGGGACGAGCAGCAGCGCGGCGCCGGAGACCACCGAGGCGAGCCGGCCGGGCGGCCAGGGGACGTGTTCCGCGCCCTCGGCGACATCGGCCTCCAGGCCGTTGGTGGTGCCGTGGGCGCCCATGGCGAGCAGCAGCAAGAGTGCGGCGGCGGCGAGGCCCAGCCCGCAGCGCAGCAGCGAGCCGGGGTAGCGGATCCGCCGGACCTCGGGGGAGGCCGCGTCGTCCCCCGCCCGTGTTCGACTGTCGTCGCGTATCACCGTTGCCACCCGGCGCATGCTTCCACAGATGCGGTTCGGCGTACGGCCGACGGTCAGGTGTCTCGTTGCCGCCGGGACGGCCGGCGGCCGGGCGACGGAGACCATGACGGGCCGAAAGGCTAGAATCCGGGACATAACGTCCCATGCGCCCGCCCTGCCGCGCACTCCGCCGCGACGAGCGGTCGCCGGAGGGAGGTCCACGATGACCAAGCAACCGTCGGGCAAGATGACCAGGCTCCGCCGCGGCACCCAGGAGCTCCTCGAACGCCGCGGCATGGCTGCCAATCCCCGCGGACTCCCGCCCGTCCTCGGTGCCGGGACACCGAAGGCGACCCAGTCCGGGGCGCACTTCGGCGACGCCGTCTTCAGCCACGGCGGCCGCCGCGCCGCCGACTCCGCCGGCCCGCTCCAGGGATCGGCGCACCACGCCGAACTCCCGGGCCACCGCCACCGCGGCGCGGAGAAGCACTCCGCCCACTGACCCAGAGGACGCGGGGCGGCGCCCGGTGGCCGGGGCCGCCCCGTGAGGATGTCGTACGCCCTGCCCGGCGACGCGGTGGGAGTGGGAGAGTGGGCGCGCACACCGGTCCACGACACCTCCGGAGGGACAGCCCATGACGGACACCCCGCTGCTGCAGACCCGCGACGAGTGGCTCGCCTCGCTGCGCCGCGTCTACGCGGCCTCCGGCTGCCTGATCAGCGACCCCGAGGGGCGGCTGCTGATCGTGAAGGCCGGTTACCGGGAGCACTGGCAGTTCGTCGGCGGCACGGTGGACCCGGGGGAGAACCCCGAGGAGTGCGCGAAGCGCGAACTCCTGGAGGAGACCGGCATCGTGAAGGAGCCGGGCGCCCTGCTGGCCGTCGGCTGGACCCACCCCTCGGCCGAACTCGACCACCCGGCCTGCCACTTCCTCTTCGATCTGGGCACCATTCCCGCCGACACCCCGGTCGCCCTGCCGCCCGGCGAGCTCGACGCCTACCGCTGGGCCACCCCCGAGGAGGCCCTCGTCCTGCTCGGCCCGAGCCGGTCCCTGCGCCTCGCCGCGGGCCTCGCCGCCCGAGCGGACGGGCGCACCCGGGTGCTCACCACGCCGATGGTGGGCTTCTGAGCACGAGCCGGCCGGGCGGACCGGGCCGCGGCCGGGTGCGGAAGGCTCCGGTGCGGGCTAGGCCGGCTTGCGCCAGACGTACGCGGCGGAGACCGGGCGGTGGCGGTAGCGCTCCCACTTGGGCTTCAGGGCGACCCAGGTGTCGTCGACCACGGCCTCGTGCATCTCGGCGAGCTGCCACCCGGCGGCCAGTCCGGCCGTGAGGTGGTCGCTGACCAGGTGGATGTGGGTGGTGATGGCGATCGGTGAGCCGTCCGCACCGTCGAAGTGGGTGGGCATCCCGGCGGCCATGATGAAGTACGGGTGCAGGCCCACCAGTACGCACAGCCCGCCCGGCCTGGCCAGCCGGAACGCCTCCCGGTACAGCGGGGCCAGGTCGGCCAGGTGCTCGTCAACCAGCGAGGAGACCACCAGGTCGTACGCCACGCCGGGCAGTCCGGTGGCGGCCAGGTCGGCCTCGACCAGCCGGTCGTGGACGCCCTTGGCGCGGGCCAGTTCGAGCATCTCGGGGGTGAGGTCCACCCCGTCCACCGCGCCGACGCCCCGGTCGCGCAGCCAGACGCCGGTACGGCCGGTACCGCAGCCGAGGTCGGCGGCCCGCGCGGCCGCGCCCCAGTCCGGCACCGCCAGCCGGGCGAGGACGGCCAGGTCCATCGCGTCCTCGACGGTCTGCTCGTAGCTGCCGACCCACTGGCCATACCCTGTGCGGACGTCCACCATCGGATAGCCGCGGGAATCGAAATCTGCGAATTGCACCATGCCGGGAGTATTGACGGTCCGGCGCTCCAACGGCGAGTGGATTTAGTATCGCTGACCTGAAGTCAACTCCTGTGCGGTGCATCGAAGTTGCTGATCACGCCTTGGTCCGAAACCGAGGTTCTGCCGGAACTCCGCGCGCAGGTGTGGGAGTTGCAGGAACAGGCATGGCCCAGCGGTGGGTTTGATCCCGGGCTGAGCCGCGACCCGGCGCTGGATCCGCGGTCGATGCTGCTGGTGGACGGCGGCGGCCGGGTGCTCGCCGCCCTCGACCCGCTCTCCGAGGAACTCGCCCACGCCGGCGAGGTGTTCACCGCCCGCGGCCTGAGCTGCGTGGTGACCGACCGCGCCCACCGGGGCCGCGGCCACGGCGGGCGGGCGGTCGCCGCCGCCCGCCGGGCCGTCGAGGAAAGCGGTGCGGACCTCGGCCTGTTCACCTGCGACCGGGTCCTCGGGGGTTTCTACGAGAGCACGGGATGGGCGGCGCTGCCGGGAACGGTGCTGGTCGGCGGCACCCCCGAGGAACCCGCGATTAGCCCGGCTTCGACAAGGCCACCATGGCGGGGTTCTGCTCCCGGCGGGCCCGGTCGGCCAGGGACGGCTTCGTGGGCGCCAGGATCGCCCGCCATCCGGGCACCGTCGAGAGGTTGTGGTGAGCGCGGTCCCGGTGTCCTCAGCCCACCAGCCTGGCCCGTAGGGCGGCCAGGTCGCCGGACGGCAGGTAGCGGTCCGGGTCGAACCCGGCCAGCGTGTCCAGCAGCGCGCCCTCGGCGGTGGTGCCGGCCCGGGCCAGCAGGTCCTCCGCCGCCCGCTCCTGGTCCGGCCGGCCGAGGATGCCCCAGAGCGGGCGAAGGTTGGCGGCACTGAGCAGGTAGTCGGCGACGATCTCGCCGGGCTCGGTCCGGGCCGCCGCCAGCAGGACCAGTGCGGCCAGGCCGGTCCGGTCACGCCCGGCCTTGCAGTGCACCACCACCGCTCCCGGACGGGCCGTCGCGACCGCGGCGACCAGCGAGCGCACGGCGCCCGCGCAGTGGTCGAGATAGGGACGGAAGGCGAGCGGTGTGCCGTCCAGCTCGCCGAACCGCTCCCACCAGGCCGCCCCGGCCAGTTGGTCGAGCGGGACCCGGACCAGGTCGACGCCCTCCGGGTGAGGCAGCAGCGGCCGGCACTCCGGCTCGTCCCGCAGGTCGACCACCGTACCCACGCCGTAGTCGGCCAGCGCCGCCCAGCCCTCGGCGGTGAGCATGTCGAGGTTGTCGGCTCGTATCACGGCGCCGCGCCGGGTGCGGCGGCCGTCGGTGGTGGACAGGCCGCCGAGATCCCGTACGTTCAGGCAGCCGTCCCAGAAGAGCCGGCGGTCGGCCGGCAGCTCGGTCTTCATTCGGTTGTTCCCCCTTGGACGGGAGCTGTTCGCTCCCTGTCCACCAGGACATCCGGGGAGTGCGGATCGGTTCCGGGCGCGGTCAGAAGGTCCACAGGTCGCGGCCGAGGGTGTCCCGGCAGCGCACCCGGCCGAAGCGTTCGTCCCGGGCGGAGAGGAAGCCCTCGGCCGCCCCCTGCAGGACCTCGCGCGCGACCGGGTCGCTGCGGCTCCAGGCACCGACCAGCACCAGATCCCCGTCCGCCAGCTCGGCGCGCTGGATCCTGGCCACGGCGGCGATGAGCAGGGCGGCGTTCACCTCCTCCAGCTCGGCGGCGGAGAGGTAGGCCGCCCTGCCCGCACCGCCCGCCCGCGCCTGTTCGAGTCGGCGGCGCAGCTCGGGCAGGCCGTAGTGGCGGACGGCGGCGATCGAGTCCTCCACGGCCACCAGCCAGCGCGGCCCGGCCGCGATCTCCCACCACACCTCGCCGCCGACCGGCAGCAGCTCGCCGATCGAGGAGTGCCAGTGCTCGGCACCGCCCGTCGCGGCGGACAGGCTGAGGTCGAAGGTGTACCGGACGGCGTGCTGGCTCACGGTGCCGAACCGGATGCCGAGCAGCGCCCGGTACGTCTCGTCGGGGAGCCGGAAGACGTGCTGCTCGCCGCCGGTGAAGCCCATCGACCGGAGGGACGGCGCGATGTGCGTGCGCAGCCCCTCGGCGAACAGGTCCTGGGCGGTGGTCATCGCGTTGTCCCGGTGCTGGCTGGGCGTGCGGTCGCGCTGGGCCGGGTGGGGAGGGCCGGTGTGCCGCCGGGCCCGCCCGGGGCGGGGCGCGCCCCTCCCTGCCAAGGTATGACCGGGGCGGCCGGGACGGCACCGGCCGACGACAGCACCGGAGCGGACGTCGGTCCCACCGGCCGGGGCCCCGGCGCGGAGGAGGCGGGGCGCATACCGCGCGCCCCCCGGATACGGCTCCCGCTCCTGCCGGGCCACCCCTCGCCTCTGGGGCGTCTCACCGGGATGGCGCATGATGTGGCGGGTGCACAGTGCAGAACCACACGGGACGGGCGCCGACCACCTCGCCGGCGACCAGATATCACCCAGCCGGCCGGGCCCGCCGGACGATCCGCTGCCCGCCCGCCGTGCGGCGGACCTCACCGCCGCCGTACGGGCGGCCCAGCAAGGGGACGAGGACGCGTTCCGGCAGCTGTTCCGCGCCGTCCAGCCGGGGCTGCTCCGCTATCTGCGGGTACTCGTCGGCGGCGGACCCGAGGACGCCGAGGACATCGCCTCCGAGACCTGGCTGCAGATCGCCCGCGACCTCGGCGGCTTCAGCGGCGACGCGGACGGCTTCCGGGGCTGGGCCGCCACCATCGCCCGCAACCGGGCCATGGACCACCTGCGCCGCATCCGCCGCCGTCCGGTCGCGGACCTCCCGGTGGAGTACCTGACCGAGCTGGCCGCCGCCGAGGACACCGCCGGGACGGCGCTGGCCACCGTCGCCACCTCCGACGCGCTGGCCCTGATCGCCCGGCTGCCCAGGGACCAGGCCGAGGCGGTACTGCTCAGGGTGGTGCTCGACCTGGACGCGACCGCCGCCGCCCAGGTGCTGGGCAAGCGCCCCGGAAGCGTGCGGATGGCCGCCCACCGCGGGCTGCGCAAACTGGCCAAGCTGCTCGACCAGGCCGGCGGAGCCGCCTTGGGCGTACCCGGACGGACCGCGTCGGCGACGCACTGGGGCCCGGGACGGGGACCGGACGGCGGGCCGGAGCCCGGGCTGGAAAAAAATTCCTCGAAGAATTCCGCGCAGGGTGTGACACGCGCCGGAGCAGCGACGCTGAAGGACATGAGATGAGCACCAACCGATCCCGCCGGATCGACCGCAGCGCCGCCGAGCAACTGCTCGGCGGCGCCAAGGTCGGCACGTCGGCCGGTCAGGCCCCCCTCACCGGTCATGCCGCCCTCGCCGGGCTGCTCGCCGCCGCCGCCGCAGGGACCGCGGCGGGTGGCGCGCAGCAGGCGGACGGCGTACTGCCCGGAGAGGAGGCGGCACTGGCCGCGTTCCGGGAGGCCCGTCGCAATCCTGCACCGCTACCCGGGAGACGAACGATGGCGAGCACCGCGCTGGCGCGGGCCTTCAGTGCGAAGGTCCTCGCCGCCGTGTTCGCCGCCACCACCCTCGGGGGAGTGGCCGTCGCCGCCGGTACCGGACATCTGCCCGCGGCACTGGGCGGCCGGCCCGCCGCGGCCGGTCCCACCGCGGCGCGTGCCACGGTGGCCGCCTCGCCGGCCACCGCCCACCACGTCGGTGCCGGCACCGCCGCCTCCGGACAGCCCCGGCCGAACGGTGCGGCCTCACCGGCCGCGGACCGGGGCCCGGAGGCGAGTGCCGATCCCGGCGGCAACCCGGCCGGCGACCCGAGCCAACCCGCCGGGCAGGTCCCGGACGCCGCGGCCGAGCGGTCGGCCGAGCTCTGCCGGCTGTACGCGGACCGGCTGGTCGGCGGAGCGGCGGCCCGCACGGTACTCGCCGACGCACGGCTGGCCCCGCTGGTCGCGGCCGCCGGTGACGTGGACCGGGTGGACGGCTACTGCACGGCTGTCGCCGCCAGGTCCAAGGGCAACGGCAACGGCGGTGGCAACGGCACGACCCCGGCCCCGGACCGCACGAAGGACCTCAAGGACAAGCCCCCCACCGAACTGCCGACCAAGCCGGGCCAGCCGACCCGGCCCGGCGGCGGGCCCGGTGGGCACGACACCGGCGGAGGCAACGGCCCTGGCAGGTGACCCCCCGAAACCCCGGACGGACGGTGTGCGACATTCCCCCCGGGCACACCGTCCGTCCGGTGAACCGCTGCATCAGTGAACCGAAGTGCCGGACCAGCAGTACCCGGCAGCAACTCCCAAGCTCCGGGCGGTCGGTGGGCTCCCCCGTGTCCACCGCACGCCCGGTTCGACTCCGGACGGCCGACGGCGCACCCCCGGGCCCGTCGGCCGCCCGGACCACCCCGCCGGTGGAGTGTCAACTCCCCGGCACCGGGCGGTCGGTGGGCTTCCCCGTGTCCACCGGCCGCCCGGCCACTCCATTCCTGGCACGCCACGACCGGTGACCCGATCGCGTGGTTGCCAGGCGAAAGGCCCGGCCATGACGACGAGTTGGACCACAAGGGACGGGACGGCGAGGTGCCATCCGGCAGCCGACGCCGTGCTGTCGGACCACGTGGTGCCGGACTACGCGGTGCCGGACTACGCGGTGGCAGGCCACGTGGTGCCGGACTACGCGCCGGCAGATCAAGGGGTGCCGCACTACGTGGAGCCGGACTACGCGCCGGCGGATCAGGCCGTGCCGGACGACACGGTGCGGATCGACCGTGTGCCGCTACCGTCGGCCGGGACGGCGCCGCCCGACGCGCCGGTCTTCGTGGACTCCTCGGGCCGCCGCCAGCGCCGGGTGAGGCGGCTGGGCCGGCTGGCCGCCGTCCCCGCCGTCGGCTACCTCGCTCTGTTGATCAGCAGCGCGCTCGGCGGTCCCACGGTCAACGCTCCCTTCCTCCCCCAGTCGCCGGTGCAACAGGCCGGCCGGCCGCCGGTCGCGCCTCAGCCGGTACCGAGCTCGGAGCCCAGCGGAGAGCCCGGCGATCCCAAGGCCTCCGGTACGACCGGACCGAGGCCCTCCAGGTCCGCGGTCGCCGCTGTCACGCGCCGCGGGCCAGGAGCCCCCGTGGCCCCCGGTGCCCCGGCGATCGCCGGACCGGCCGCACCCGGAGCCCCGGCCGCACCCGGCCCCTCCACGGCGCCCGTAACAGCGCCCGCCCCGAGCGCCACCGCGAGCCCGACGAGCCACGGCCACCCGAGTGCGGCAGCGTCGCACGCCCACCCGACCAAGGCCGCCTGACACCCGACGACCGTCTCCCGAGCCGCCCGCCCCGAGCCCTGGGCCCCTGCACCCCGACCGAGGACCGAGTGACCACGCCGACCCGTACCGCCCCCCGACGCCGAGGCCGCGGCAGGCGCGGCACGGTGCGCAGCGTCCCGCTGCGCACCCACTGGCTGTTGCTCACCGTGCTGATCACCACGCTTTCGGCGGCGCTCTTGCTGCAGGGCTACACCCGGCACATGTACGGGCAGACCGCCGACGGCGCGGCGCTGAGTCAGGGCAGCGACGCCGACGTTCCCGCCGTGGTCCACGGAGGCGGTCCGGTGATCGACCCGGGCTCGGCCGCCGGGCCCAGCACCGCCAGGCCATCGGCCAGGACCATCGCGCTCACCTTCGACGACGGCCCCGACCCGCGCTGGACCCCGCAGATCCTGGACGTACTGCGCCGCCACAACGTGCACGCCACCTTCTTCGTGGTCGGGACCCAGGTCGCCGACAACCCCGGGCTGGCCCGCCGGATCCTGGCCGAGGGGAACCAGATCGGCATCCACACCTTCACCCACACCGATCTCGGCAGCGCCGCACCCTGGCGTCGCTCGCTGGAGCTGCGCGAGGCACAGCTGGCCCTGGCCGGTGCCACCGGGCGGACCAGCTCGCTGCTCCGCCCGCCGTACTCCTCCTCCGCCGACGCGCTGACCGACACCGACTGGCAAGCGGTCCAGCAGGCCGGCCGGGAGGGCTACCTCACCGTGCTGACCACCCTCGACAGCGAGGACTGGCAGCGCCCGGGCGTCGAGAAGATCCTCGCCAACGCCACCCCGCACGGCGCGGACGGCCAGGTCCTGCTGATGCACGACGCGGGTGGCGACCGCAGCCAGACCGTGGCCGCGCTCGACCAACTGCTGCCCAGGCTCCAGGCGGCGGGTTACCGGTTCGCCACCGTCGGTGACGCCGTCGGCCTGCCGAACCCGGTGAAGGCGGCCGGCGCCTCCGACCGCTGGCAGGGAGAGGCGCTGATCGCGGCCATGACGGCCGGCGACTGGGCACTCGGGATCCTCGACTGGCTGTTGTACGCGGCGGGTGCGGTGAGCGTCCTGCGCGCGGTGGCCGTGCTGGTCGCCGCTCGGCGGCACAAGCGGTTGCGGGGCCGCTCCTGGGGGCCGCCCGTCACCGAGCCGGTCAGCGTCATCGTCCCCGCCTACAACGAGGTGGCCGGCATCGAACCGGCCGTCCGTTCGCTGCTGGCCTCCGACCACCCGGTCGAGGTGATCGTGGTGGACGACGGCTCCACCGACGGCACCGCCGATCTGGTCGAGTCGTTGAACCTCCCCGGCGTCCGGGTGATCCGGCAGGAGAACGCGGGCAAGCCCGTCGCGCTCAACACCGGTATCGCCGCCGCCCGGTCCGAGCTGTTGGTGATGGTGGACGGCGACACCGTCTTCGAACCGGACGCCGTCCGGATGCTGGTGCAGCCCTTCGCCGACCGGCGGATCGGCGCCGTCTCGGGCAACGCCAAGGTGGTCAACCGCGGTGGGCTGCTAGGTCGCTGGCAGCACATCGAGTACGTGGTCGGCTTCAACCTGGACCGCAGGCTCTTCGACCTGGCCGAGTGCATGCCGACCGTGCCCGGTGCGGTCGGAGCCTTCCGCCGTTCCGCCCTGCTGCGGGTCGGCGGTGTGGGGATGAGCACCCTGGCCGAGGACACCGACCTCACCATGGCGCTCTGCCGGGCCGGTTGGCGGGTGGTGTACGAGGAACGGGCCAAGGCCTGGACGGAGGCCCCGGCCTCCCTCGGCGCACTGTGGCGCCAGCGCTACCGCTGGTGCTACGGCACCCTGCAGGCGATGTGGAAGCACCGCGGTGCGCTCGTCCAAGGGGGTCAGGCGGGCAAGCTCGGACGACGCGGCCTGGGCTACTTGCTGATGTTCCAGGTACTGCTGCCCCTGCTCTCCCCGGTGGTGGACGTCTTCGCCCTGTACGGCCTGGCCTTCCTGGACCCGGTGCGGGTCATCGGCGTCTGGCTCGCCTTCCTGGTGGTCCAGCTGGCGATGGCCGGCTACGCCTTCCGACTCGACCGTGAGCGGCTGGGCCCGCTCTGGAGCCTGCCACTGCAGCAGTTCGTCTACCGGCAGCTGATGTACCTGGTGGTGATCCAGTCCGTCTTCACGGCGGTGGCCGGGTCCCGCCTGCGCTGGCAGCGCATGCAGCGCTACGGCAGCCTGCAGGTGCCGAGGTGATCCACTTCCCCCCGCGCGTCACCATCCTCGCCCTCCGGGTCCGGCTGGTGCTGCTCCGCGTGCTCGGTGTCCGGTAGCCGCGGCGTGTGGTGCGGCTACCCGGAAGGCACACACGGTCTGCGAGAACACCACACGGTCGAGTTGGTTATCGTGCACAGGTGCACCAGCGGCCCGAAGTCTCCGGCCGGTGGACCCGAGGGGAGTGGTGCCAGGTGATCGGACGTGCGCTGAACGGGCGTTACGTACTGGAGGAGATAATCGGCGTCGGTGGGATGGCCACCGTCTGGCGCGGCCACGACCGGGTGCTCGGCCGTGCGGTCGCGGTCAAGGTGCTCAACGGCGGCCTGGCCGACGACCCGCGCTTCGCCGATCGCTTCAGCCGCGAGGCCCAGCACGCCGCGATGCTGGTTCACCCGCGCATCGTCACCGTCTTCGACTCGGGCGTGGACCAGGGCTCCCCCTACATCGTGATGGAGCTGGTGCACGGCCAGCCGCTCAGCCGCCTGATCGCCGAACTCGGACGCCTGCCGGTGGAGCGGTCCGTCGGTATCGCCGCCGCCGTCTGCGAGGCGCTGGAGGTCGCCCACGCGGCCGAGATCGTGCACCGGGACATCAAGCCCGGAAACATCATGATCACCCAGGACGGCGGGGTGAAGGTGGTGGACTTCGGCATCGCCCGAGCCGGCTCCTCCAGCTCCCGGCTGACCCAGACCGCCTCGGTGGTCGGCACCGCCGCCTACCTCTCGCCCGAGCAGGCCACCGCCGCCCCGGTGGACGGCCGCTCCGACCTGTACGCGGTCGGCTGCGTCCTGGTCGAAATGCTCACCGGTCGGCCGCCGTTCGACGCCGAGACCCCGGTCGGCATCGCCTTCAAGCACGTCAGCGAGCAGCCCGCCCCGGTCGCCGCGCGCCGCCCGGACGTACCGCCGGCGCTGGACGCGGCGGTGCTGCGGCTGCTGGCCAAGAAGCCCGCGGACCGTCCGGTCGGTGCGGCCGCCGCCCGGTCGGAGCTGCTGGCCGCCGTCCCGGTGGCCGCGGCCGCGGACCGTACGGCGGAGCTGCTGGCAACCAACGGGCAGGGCGCCGAACTCTTCGCCGCCACCCAGCTGCTGCCCCCGGTCGCCGGAGTACCGGCGGAGGTGCCGGGCCGGGGGCACGCCGACGCGCAGCGCACCGCCGTACTCCCGGCGGCGGCCCCGCCGCCGTTCGCCCAACCCTCGTTCACCCCGCCGGGCGGACCTCCGGCGTCCGGGGCTGCCACGTCGCTGATGGAGCCCGTTCCCGCCCACGACGAGCCCGTGCTGCAGCGCCGCAGACGGCCGCTGGTACCGATCGCGATCGGGGTCGCCGCGGTGGCGGGCGTGGCGGCGGTCGCGGCCTTCGCACTCGGTGGGTCCTCCGGCGGCTCGGCTCCGGCCGCGGCGCCGAGCGGCAAGCCGCCGACCGCGGTGGGGTCCTCCCCGGCCGCCGCGGCCACCACCCCGACGCCGGACACTGCGACCAGCGCCCCGCCCAAGAACGGCCCGGCCGCCGCACTGGCCGCGCTCCGCGCCGACGTGGCGGCGCAGCCGTTCGGCAAGGAGAAGGACAAGCAGGGCGAGCTGCTGGGCCGGCTGGACACCGCGGCACAGGCGATCGCCGACCACCGGCCGCAGGATGCCGAGGCGGTGCTGCGGGGTGTCCAGAAGACCGTCAAGGACCTGGCCAAGAAGCACGGGGTCGACGGCGCTACCACCCAGAACTGGCAGAACCGCCTCGGCGCACTGGTCAACACGTTGCACGGCCAGCAGCCGCGCGACCGCAACGCGGACGACGGCGACAACTGACGCGGCGTCCGGGCGGCCTCCGGTTCGCCGGCTCCGCCGTACGGGCCGCTCCGCCACCCGTTCACGCCGGCCGGTCGGCGGCGGTGGCGCCCGCGGTGGATGCGGAAACGCCGGAGCCTCCGGCCCGTCAGCTGACGGGCCGGAGGCTCCGGGTGAAGTCGTGGTGGCCGGTTCAGGCGGTGGTGGCCGACCTGTCGGTCTCGGCGGACTTGGCGATGTTGGCGGGGCTCACCGCCGGGCGCGGCTGCTCGGCGGCAGTGCTGGTGGCCGTGGAGTTCTGGGCCGTCCCGTCGGTCGGAGTCTCGTCCTCGCGCAGCGCCTTGGTCTCCGCCTTCAGGATCCGCATGGACTTCCCGAGGCCGCGGGCCATCTCGGGCAGCTTCTTCGAGCCAAAGAGCAGAACGATGACAGCCAGCACCACGAGGAGGTGCCAGGGCTCCAGACCGTTGCGCAGCATCCCTGACCACCGGTCCCTTCGGATATCTCGCCGTTATCAGGGCCGGGCGGGCTTGCCCGACTTGGCCAGTATGCCTGGCGCGAGCGCAGAACGTATACACCGGCCGGGAAACGGTGGTCAAAGAGCGGGTGTTCTGCAGGTGGGGCAGGGTATGTGGTCTCGACCACGTACGGATGGGCCGCCTGTTGCCGGTATCGCGCACCGGCCGCCGCACCCCGCCCGACCGGCTGTGCGGCCCGCTCTGGTCCGCCGGCCGCACCGGGGTGGCGAGCGTGCGGTCTGAGATCTCATCAGGTCGGGGGCGGGTGGAGAGCCGTGTTGACGGCGGGGACGGGGCGGCCGGGGCGCGGCGGCGGTGGCGTGGAGTGGGGCCGTCCGGGACGGCTGCGCCGCACGGTCGTGTGACTCGGGTGTCTTGCTCTACTGTCCAAGACGGTCGTCCAGCGCTGGAATAGCATCGGGCCATGGGAAATCGCGAGGATCTGCTGGCGGGGGCCAAGCGCTGCCTGTACGAGAAGGGCTACGGGCGCACCACCGCCCGGGACATCGCCACGGCCGCCGGGGTCAGCCTGGCCGCCATCGGCTACCACTACGGCTCGAAGGACGCCCTGCTCGTCCAGGCGATCATCGAGGCGATGGGTGAGTGGGGTGAGGCGGTCGGCAGGCTGACGACCGAGGCGCGCGGCGCCGCCACCCCCGAGGAACGCTTCGTCGCCGTCTGGGACCGGGTGCTGGAGAGCTTCGTCGAGCACCGCGACCTGTGGGCGGTGCAACTGGAGGTCGCCACCCGGGTGGCGGACTCGCCGGAGCTGCGGGAGGCGTTCGCGGCCACCCAGCGCGAGGCGCGGCTCGGACTCTCGGCGATCTTCCAGGGGCTGGCGGAGGTGCCCGACAGCCCGGAGGAGCTGGCCAGGGGTGCCTTCTACCAGTCACTCCTGATCGGGCTGGCGGTCCAGTGGTTCGCGACCCCCGACCAGGCTCCGGACGGACGGGAGATCCTGCGCGGGTTGCGGCTGGTCAGCGGGACGGTCCTGGCCGCACCGGCGTCCTGAGCCCGACGCGGCCCGGATGGTTGCTTCGGATGGCTGACGGCTGTTCCGCCGCGCGGCCCGCGCGGTCAGTAGGTGACGGCGGTGAGCAGCACCACCGAGTCCTGGTGGGCCAGCAGGCCGTGCCGCTCCTGCGGGATCGGGCGCAGTTGGCCGGCCCGCAGCTCGATCCGCCGGCCCGAGACGGTCAGCGACACCCGTCCGCGCAGCACCTGGATGCTGGCGGCGGGCGGTGCGTTGTGCTCGTCCAGTGAGGTCCCGGCCGTCAGGGCGATCACGGTCTGGCGCAGTACGCCGTCGTGGACCAGGAGGTGCGCGCTGCGGCCGTGCGGGTCGGCGGCGGCCTTCGCGGCGTGCTCGTCAGCGAGTGCCACCAGATCGACGGGGGTGTCGGCGGGGGCTGGGCCGGCCATCGCGTCCTCCTGGTTCGCGGCCTACTGCTGGAGGGTCCCCTGACCGCGACCCTAGGCGGCCCGCTCCGCGGACGGCAACCGTGCACCCGGCCCGGACCAGCCGCGGGCGGTAGGCGGGTACCCGGTCCGGTCCATCGGCGGACGGCTTCCGGGTGCGGGCGGCACGCCACTCTTGGATGGTGGATGCCATGGCGAACTATCAGAAGTTCATCAGTGGATTCCAGGTCAACCGGGGCATGCTCACCGCCGGTGCCGCGCTCACCGGGATCGGCGCGCTGATCGGGCTGACCGGCACGGTGCTCGTCGGCGTGGCGCTGGCCTCGGCCGGACGGGGCTGGGTGCAGCACCTGGAGACCCCACCCAGCGAACTGGCGGCCCGCGCCTTCCAGCAGGCCAAGGCGGCCTCCCAGGCGGGCCTCGAAGCCTGGCGCGCCCAGGCGGCGGACTGACCGGCCGGACGGCCCTGGCGGGCACGGAGCCGTTCCGGCACCCCGCGTGGGCCGCCCTCCGGCTCACGTCGCGCCCGGAACGGCTCCCTGCGCGATGACCTCGGCGCGCAGGGCACGCTTGACGATCTTCCCGGTGGGGTTGCGGGGCAGTCCGGTGCCGCGCAGGAACACGTGCGTGGGCACCTTGAACGAAGCCAGCCGGGCCGCGACATGGTCGCGGAGCCCGTCCGCGTCGACGCCCGCGCCCGGCCGGAGCACCACCACGGCGGCCACCTCCTCGCCGAGTACGGGGTGCGGCACACCGATCACGGCGGCGTCGGCGACCTCGGGATGGTCGAAGAGCACCCCCTCGACCTCGATGCAGTAGACGTTCTCGCCGCCGCGGATCACGATGTCCTTCAGGCGGTCGACGATGTAGACCTCGCCGCCCTGGAGGCGGGCCAGGTCACCGGTGCGGAACCAGCCGTCGGTGAAGGCGGCGGCGGTGGCCTCGGGGTTGTTGCGGTAGCCGCTGAAGACCGGCTGCCCGCGCAGCCAGAGCTCGCCGATCTCGCCGTCCGGGAGGGCGGCGCCCGTGGGGCCTGCGATCCTCACCTCGACGGCGGGAGCGGGGCGGCCGATGCTGTCGGGCTGCTCGACGTAGCGGGCGCCTAGGTTGGCGATCACGCCGCCGCAGGTCTCGGTGAGGCCGTAGCCGTTGCGGGCCTCCACCCGCCCGCCGAAGCGGCGGGCGATCCGCCGGGCCAGCCCGGGCGGGGCCGCGGAGCCGCCGGTGCTGATCGCCCGCATCGTGGGCAGCTCCTCCCCGGCGGCGTCGGCCGCGTCCAGCAGCCCGAGGGCGGTGGCGGGGACCCCGTAGTAGGCGGTGATCCGGTGCCCGGCGATCAGCCGGAGCGCCTCGGCGGCATCCCATTTGTGCATCAGGACCACGGCGCCGCCGCTCGCCATCAGCGGGAACAGCGCGGTGAACGCCGCGACGTGGAAGAACGGGTAGGTCATCAGCGCGGTGTGCAGCGGCACCGCCACCGGGTCCACGTCCGCGCAGAGCATCGCGCTCAGCGCGAAGAAGCGGGGGTTCTGCGCCGCCGCGCACCAGGCCCGGTGGGTGGCGGCAACTCCCTTGGGGTGACCGGTGGTTCCCGAGGTGTAGATGAGCGTGGCCTGGTCCTCGGGGGAGATCTCGACCGGTGGGAGGCCGGCCCCGGACGCGGCCGGGCCGTCGAGCGGCAGTTCCTCCAGCCGGTCGTGCCCGAGCCCCGGGGCCCCGACGGTGAGCAGCGGTACTCCACGGGCGGCGGCCCACCGCTCGGTCCGCTCGGCACGCTCGCGGTCGGCGACGATCAGCCCCGGTTCGCAGTCGTCCAGCGCGTACCCCAGCTCCCCGCGCTCCCACCAGGCGTTCAGCGGTACGGCGACCAGTCCGGCCAACTGGGTGGCCCAGAAGGCGATCTGCCACTCGGGGAGGTTGCGCATGGCGATCACCACCCGGTCGCCGGGCCGCAGGCCGTACCTGGTGCGGTACCGGTGGGCGAGGGCGGTGGCGGCCGTGTGGTGCCCCGCGTAGGTCAGCTCGCGGGAGCCGGCCAGTAGGAAGGGGCGGTCGCCGTGCGCGAGGGTGGTGTCCAGCAACTCCCGTAGGGTGCGCGGTCCTTGGCGGTAGTGAGGGCCGTCAGGGGTGTCGGCGGTGGCGAAGGGGGCGCCGGGTGCGCTGAGCGCGGCCTGGACGCGGACGAGCTTGGCGAGCGCGGGTGTCATGGCGTCCTCGGTGCGTCGGCTCTCGGAAGACCGGTCGGTCTAAGGTCGCGAAGGGTCCGGCAGCGGGCCCATGGGGGAAGCCCGCTGCCGGGGACGCGGCGATCCGGTGGGGGGCGGCCGCCGCGCGCTGCCGGGCCTACAGGCCCAGGGACTTGGCGATGATGGTCTTCATGACTTCGCTGGTGCCGCCGTAGATCCTGAACACCCGGTTGTCGGTGTAGAGGCGGGCGATCGGGTACTCCAGGATGTAGCCGTAGCCGCCGTGCAGCTGAAGGCACTTGTCGATCACCTGGGAGGCGGACTCGGTGCAGAACAGCTTGGTCGCCGCCGCGTCCGCGACCGTCAGCCCGCCGTTCTGGTAGAGCTCTAGCGCCCGGTCGACCATCGACTGCTGGGCCATCACCTGGGCCTGGCAGTCGGCCAGGGTGAACTTGGTGTTCTGGAACTCGGCCACCGCCTGGCCGAACACCTTGCGGTCCTTGACGTAACCCACCGCGAAACGCACCGCGGCCGCGGCCGAGGCGTACGCGCCCACGGCGATCGCCAGCCGCTCCTGCACCAGGTTGTGGGTGAGGTAGTCGAAGGCCCTGCCCTCCTCGCCCAGCAGGTCCTCCACCGGCACCTTGACGTCGGTGAACGAGAGTTCGGCGGTGTCCGAGGCGCGCAGGCCGATCTTCTGGAGCTTGCGGCCGACCGAGTAGCCGGGGGAGGTGGTGTCGACGCAGAGGATCGACAGGCCGGCCCGGCGGTCGGCCGGGTCGTACGGGGAGGTGCGGCAGACCACCAGCACCAGGTCGGCCAGCACGCCGCCGGTGATGAAGGTCTTGGCGCCGTTGAGGACGTAGTGGGTGCCGTCCTCGGAGAGCTTCGCCGTGGTGCTGATCCCGGCCAGGTCCGAGCCCGCGCCCGGCTCGGTCATCGCGATCGCCGTCATGATGTCGCCCGAGACGAAGCCCGGCAGCCAGCGCCGCTTCTGC
This sequence comes from Kitasatospora sp. NPDC001175, assembly GCF_053598215.1. Taxonomy (NCBI): domain Bacteria; kingdom Bacillati; phylum Actinomycetota; class Actinomycetes; order Kitasatosporales; family Streptomycetaceae; genus Kitasatospora; species Kitasatospora sp. NPDC001175. Next base: position 58,555 of record NZ_JBSFJU010000028.1, read on the forward strand.
TCCTCGTCGGCGTACTCCAGCAGGTAGGGCAGCACCAGGCCGGTGTGCACACCGGAGGAGCCGAAGGTGACGCCCGCGCGGGCGCACTCCTCGCTGATCACCGCCTGGTACTTGAAGCCGGTCTCGCCCGCGCCGCCGTACTCCTCGGGTACCTCGATGCCGTAGACGCCCAGTTCACCGAGCTTGCGGTAGAAGTCGCGCGGCGGGTGGCCCTCGGCCTCCCAGCTCTCGTAGACCGGGACGACTTCCCTGGCGATGAAGCTCCGGATGGTCTCCCGGAACGCCTCGTGGTCCTCGGTGAACACGGTGCGGCGCACGGCGGCGCTCCCTTCGTGGTGCCCGTTGATCGCTCCACAAGTTAATCGCGGGTAGCCATGGCTGTCCAGCATCGAAGCATTGCTTTCTCGCTGATCGAGGAGGAAGAAGTGAATCCTTGCTAACCTGTGGCGAATCATCGAGGTGTGGTGTTGCCGTGATTCACCGAACTGGTCCGCTGTGGGGAGCACGGACCAGCGGGGTGCGGCGCCCGGGCCGATCGCGAGGGGAGTCACGTGACGACGGAGCGGGAGGTCGTGCGCCGGCCGCCCGGGCGCAGGGCGCAGATCCTCGCGGTGGCGAGCGAGCAGTTCCACCGGCGGGGATACCACCAGATCTCGATGGCGGAGGTCGCCGCCGAGGTCGGCATCACCGCCCCCGCGCTCTACCGGCACTACCGCAACAAGCCCGAACTCCTGCTTCGGGCCGTCGAGTCGGACCTCGCCGCGGTCCGGGCGGCGGTCCGCGCCGGCCACCGGGACCTGGACGGGCTCTGCGGCGCGCTCGCCGCCGTCGCGGTGGAGCACCGGGCGCTCGGCACCCTGTGGCAGCGGGACGCCAGGCTGCTGCCGTCCGTCCAGCGCGCCGAACTGTGGGGGCGGCTGCGTGCGGACGTCGGCGCGATGGCCGAGCTGCTCTCCGACGCCAGGCCCGAACTCCCGCCCCAGGACGCCGAGTTCCTCTGCTGGTCGACGCTGTCCGCGTACGGCAGCCTGTCGTACCACACCTTCGCACCACCCCGCCGCAGCTTCGAGCGGCTGCTGCGGCGGATCGGCGGGGCGGTGCTCGCGGTCACCCCGTCCGGGCTGCCCGAGCCCGTGGTGGCGGCCCGGACCGCCGCTGCGGTGCCGGAGTCCAGGCGGGAGGAACTGCTCACCGCCGCCGTACGGCTGTTCCACGAGCGTGGTTTCGACAATGTGAGCACCGACCAGCTCGGCGCCGCGGTCGGAATCTCGGGTCCCAGTGTGTACAAGCACTTCGACACCAAGGCCGAACTGCTCGCCGCCACCCTGGTGCGCAGCCGCGAGCGGCTCTGGCACGAGGTCGAGAGCGCGATCGCGGGCGGCGGCACCCCCGGCGGGGCACTCGCCGCCGGGCTGTCCGCGTACGTCGACTTCGCGCTGCGCCACCGGCACCACCTGGGCGTGATGCTGGTCGAGACCGAGCGGCTGACCGAGCCCGACCGCAGGGCGGCGGTGGACTTCCGGCGGGACTTCCTGCACACCTGGGTCGGCCTGCTCCGCCAGGTGCGGCCGGCCTTCGAGAACACGGAGGCGCGGATCCGGGTGCATGCGATGTTCGCGCTGGTGAACGACGGGGTGCGGAACCGTCCTGGCTGTACCAGGCCGGATCTGGCGGACTGTCTGGTCGAGTTGGGCCGGGCGGTGCTGGGCCTGACGGTGTGACCCGGCCGACGGCGGCAACGGTGTGCCCCGGTCGGCTGTGGGAGGGGGCGGCCGTCGGACGGTGAAGGGCGGGCCCCTGTGGAAGGGAGGGGCCCGCCCGGTCACTCGCGCGGCGGACTGAGCGCGCCCGCTCGGCGGTCTGGGCGGCTCAGTACAGAACGAAGGGGTAGTAGACGCGGCTGTCCAGGTCGGCGCTGCCCTGAAGGGTGGTGCGGGCGTCACCGAGGCCGTGGTTCCGGTTCTGCCGCCGGTTCCGGTCTCCGCCGTCCGAGCCGGCCTGCCGGCCCGTGTCGCCGTCGAAGGTGCTGCCGGAGTCGCTCACCACGCTGTCGGGCTGGGGCTCGGAGCCGGTGCCGTTGCTCGCCTGGGCGCCGCCGATTCCGGCGAGGAGGAACGCGCCGAGAGCGGTGACGGCAGCGGCCGCGCGAATACGGGACACGGTGGTCTCCCTGCTTAACTGGTGCGAATTGTGGCGCATCCCGGGGTGGCCGCCCCGGGATGCGCCGCTTCCTGACGTCGCGGGACAAGCATTCCCCGAACGGCCGATTGACTTCAATGGATCGCCGCCAGGTTCCCTCGTTCGTGTCACCCGGATGGAATAGCGCGAAGCGGTACGAGGCTGGTACGGAGGGCTGGTGAGGCCCGGAATAGCGTCGAATATCGGCAATTTCCCCCGCTTTGCCATAGTGGCTCGGGGTCACTCTTGCGTCAACGCCGAGTTGACCGGTTCACGTCGCGTGAATAGCGACTGAAAACAGTGGTCGAAGGATTGTCGTACTGGCAGACTGGGGCCTCATGTCTGAAGGACTCCAGCCCGGTCGCGAGCCCGATCGCGACCTGCGAACCACCGAAGTCGATCTCGGCGGCCTGGTCGGCGTACTCGCCACCCACCTGTACTCCACTCCCCTGGTCGCGCTGCGCGAACTCGTCCAGAACGCCCACGACTCGCACATCCGCCGCAGGCTGGAGGACCCCGACAGCACCGTCCGGCCGGTGATCAGGGTCCGCGGCGACGCCGAGCGGCGTACCGTCGCCATCGAGGACACCGGAGCCGGGCTCACCGAACCCGAGATCCACGCCTACCTGGCCACCGTCGGTACCGGCTACACCCGGCTGCTGCGCGAAGTCACCGGCGACCAGAGCCTGATCGGCGCCTTCGGTCTCGGCTTCCTCTCCGCCTTCTCGGTGGCCGAGGAGGTCGCCGTCACCACCACCTCGCACCGTGAGCCCGCTGCCGGCCACCGCTACCGCAGCCGGGGCGGCGAGCAGTACAGCGTCGAGGCCGTCGCGCCGCGCCCGGTACCCGGCACCGTGGTCGAACTGCTGCTCAAGCCCGAACACGCCCACCTCGCCGACGAGTACGCACTGCGCGAGGCGCTCGCCCGGTACTGCGCACTGCTGCCCATCCCGGTCCACGTCGGCGACGACCCGACACCCGTCAACGACGTGCCCGTGCCCTGGCGGCAGGAGGTACCGGGGGACCCGCACACCGCCCGGATGCGCTTCGCCACCGCCTTCGGCCGCCGCTTCGAGCCGCTCACCGCCTTCCCGGTCACCCCCGTCGACGGCACGACCGACGCCGTCGGCCTGCTCTGGGTCCAGGACGGCGGCACCTACGGCAGCAGCGACAACCGGGACCTGTCGGTCTACCTGCGCGGCATGCTCCTCTCCGAGGACGCCCGCGACCTGCTGCCCAGCTGGGCCGGGTTCATCGGCGGCGTGATCGAGTCCACCCGCCTCACCCCCACCGCCAGCCGCGAGGACCTCCAGCGCGACGAGCACTACCGCGCACTCCAGCAGGCCCTCGCCGACGCCGTGGTGGACGGCCTGTACGAGACCGCCAGGCTGCACCCGGCCGCCTGGCGCCGCATCCTCGCCCGGCACGGCCAGGACCTGCTCGGCGCCGCGCTCTGCGACGACCGGCTGTTCACCCTGCTCGCCGACGACGTCCCGGTCCCCACCTCGCAGGGCGACCTGACGGCCGGTGCGCTGCGCGCGGCCGGCGGCGGCGCGGTGCACGTCGCGCTCGGCAGCGGCGGCGGCTTCGAGGAGATGCTCTACCGGGCCATGCAGGTGCCGATCGCCCGCGGCGACCGGTACGCCGTCCTGCCCTTCCTGCGCCGCTACGCCCGGCTGCGCGACTGCCGGATCGTCGAACTCGGCAGCGAGAGCGGCAACCGCGAGCTCTTCCGCGACCCCGAGCGGCCGCTGCCCGCCGAGGAGGCCGCCTGGCTCTCCGCCGCCCTCACCGACCAGGGCGAACAGCTGGTCCCGGCCCGCTTCGACCCGCCGGGCCTGCCGTTGGTCCTGGTCCCCGACCGGGAGGCCGAGCTCAAGGCCAGGATCGAGGACGACCAGGCCGACGCCCGTATCCCGACCGCCGCCCTACGGCTCGCCCGTGCCTTCACCGCGAAGACCGACGGCACCGTCAAGGCCAGGCTCTACCTCAACCTCGCCTCGCCCGCCGTCGAACAACTGCTCACCGCCTACCGCACCGGACACACCGGCAGCACCACGGCGGCCGGCCTGCTGCGCTCGTTGAAGGTCATCATGGCGGCGGCCTCGGGCTCCTCGGGCTCCTCGGGCGGGGACCTGACAGCCGCCCTGGCGGGTGTCGGCACAGCCGTCGCGGCGCTCACCGCGGCCGTACCGGAGGGACTGTCAGTGGTGCCGGACACACTGTCCGGAAGCGGCCGGCACGACGCGCTCCAGGGGGAGGGGACGGCATGACCACCGACATCTGGGCCTGGGTCCACGACGTTCACGGCGACTTGGTCGAGTCCGGCCAGCACCGGCTGGCCGACGCGCTCGCGGAGATCGCCGGGCACGCCGTCGAGGGTCGCAACGAGCAGCTCGACGCGATGTTCCCGGAGGCCATGGCATCCGCCCGTGCGCTGGGGCTGCCCTGGGTCGAGGTCTTCCTGCGCCACTGGCGGCTGCAGAACCTGCTGAACAAGCGTCACCAGGGCGAGGCCGCGATGGCCGAGGCGGTCTCGCTGCTGGAGTTCGCCCACCGGGAGGAGACCGCGACCTGCCCGCAGTCCGTCTGCGCCGTCCAGGACTTCACCATCTGCCACGCCAACATCGACGGGCCCGGGTACGTCACCGAGCGGCTCGCCGTGCTGGAGGAGACGCTGGAGCGGGTCGAGCCGGCCCGCGCCTGTTTCGACTGCCTCTCCCGCGAGTACGCGGACACCCTCGAGGACGACGGCCGGGCCGAGGAGGCGCTGGCCCACCTCGACCGCGCGCAGGCCCGGATCAAGGCCGCCGACCAGCAGGTCTCGCTCGCCTTCGGCCACAGCCGTGCCTCCGCGCTCCACCGGCTCGGCCGCTACCAGGACGCCCTCGCCGCGTACGACGCCGCAGAGCTCGGTTACGTCTCCGCGCGCCAGAAGCCGGACGACGACGACCGCCGCAAGCTGGCCGTCGGCCGGGCGGTGATGCTCGCCGCCCTCGGCCGCACCGAACTCGCCCTGGAGCAGCTGCCGGGCGTGGCGGAGGCCGAGCGGTACCCGGACATCCGCTACCGCTGGGCCACCGCCGTGGAGTCGCTCACCGCCGCCGGCGCCTACCCGAACGACGCCGAGCTCGGCACCCGGCTCGCCCACTGGGTCGGCTACCTGGACACCGCGGGCTCCCACCGTCCCTGCCTCGACCTGCTCTTGATCGCCGGCCGGCTGGCGCTGCGCCGCGGCGCCCGTACGGTCGCCCTGACCCTGGCGGCCACCGGCGAGCGCAAGCTCACCCGCCTGCGGCGCACCGAGGGCGTGGCCGCGCAGGTCGCCGCCCTGCGCGAGGAGGCCGAGGGGCTGCCCGTCCCGGCGCTTCCAGTGCCCGCCGCCGGGCTGATCGACTGGCTGGCCGGGCAGGAGGTTCCGGCCGAGCACGCGGTCGACCTGCTCGCCGCCGCCGTGCCGGCCCCTGGCGCCGACACCGGGGAGGCCGGCCCCGCGCTCACCACCGACCTGGTGCTCAACCTCGCCGGAGCGCTCGGCAGTCTGGGCCACAGCGCTGCCGCGGCCGAGCTGCTCCGGGCCAGGATGGACCAGGACGAGGGGCACGAGCAGCTGGTCCTGATGCTCTCCGGGCTGCTGATCGACGCGGGCGACGGCGAGGGCGTGAAGCGGCTGGCCGACCGGCTGATCCAGCACCGGCCGGCCGACGCGCACTGGACCAGGGCCCGCTGGGCCGCCGCCGAGGGCCGCTGGGCCGAGGTCGGCGAGCACTGCGCCGCGCTGCTGGCCGTGGACCCCTCACGGATCAACCCGCGCCGGCTCGCCGCCTCCGCCGCGACCAGGCTCGGCGACCACGCCACCGCCCAGCGGCTCTACCAGGAGCTGCTGGAGCACGCACTGCCCTCCGAGGGCACCCCGCCGGAGCTCAGGCACCGGACGGTCCAGCAGCCCGACCTCTGGCACCTGATCACCGCCGCCACGGCCAACCGGGACTGGGCGGTGGTGCGTTCGACCGGCGCCCTGCTCGGCATCGGGTTCGCCACCGACGGCGGCCCGGTCGACGAGGAGTGGCAGCTGGTCACCATCCGGGCGACCAGGACCAACGGCTCCACCGCCGACCTGCCGGCCGTCCGCACCGGTCCGGCGAGCGCTCGGATCCTGCCGGTGCTCGGCGAGGAACTGCCGCTCAACCACCGGGACGTCGTGGTCTTCGGTCCCCAGTTGCTCAACGAGCCGCCCGCCGAGGGCGAGCCGGACGAGAACTGGCGGCCCGCCTTCGAGCTGCTCGTCCTGCTCGACCCGGCCGGGTACACCACCTACTGGCTGGACGGCGGCTGGCCGGGCCGCGAGGCCTGGACGGCACTGCGCGAGGAACTCGGCGAGGCGGGCTACGGCCTCTGGGTGTACAGCACCGGCGACTACGCGATCACCGATCCTGCGGACGAGGACGGCGAGCTGCCCGGTGTCTACGCCGCGCTCGGTGTGCCGCCGACCGCCTCGGCGGTCGAGGCCGACGCCCTGCTCACCCGGCTCACGACGGCCTGGGAGCACCCGCTCAGCTGGCCCGAACTGGCCGAGGCGGCTGGTGTGGACGTGGCCCTCCACCGGCGGATAGCCGAGCGCTACGGCCTCTGAACACGCCCTCGGGCGGCCCGGTCGGCTTCTCGGGGGCGCGGGAGACTCGTACGGTTTCGCAGTGCGCTCCCCGTGCCCTTGAGCAGCGCCCCGGCCGGCCCCCGAGCGCGCCCGGGCTCACGCCGTCCAGCCCGGGCTCACGCCATCCAGAAGAAGACGGCGGTCATCCGCTTGTCCTCCAGGGTGCTGCCCCAGTACCCGGTGGCGCTGTGGATCATGTTGGAGGTGTAGAGCAGCAGGCGGTTGTACTTGTTCGCCACCCGGACGTCCTCGGTGAAGGCGTCGGGGGAGACGAATCGGGTGCGCAACGCGTCCACCAGGTTGTTGTGCGGCGCGGTCACCAGATTGCCGCCGAGGGTGCCGCCGGGCAGGCTCTGCCGGTAGAAGCTGGTGCCGCAGTCCCGGGGCACGTCCGGGTTGAGGTAGAGCACCGCGGCGTACCGGCACAGTGCCCGGGAGTCGGTGTGCGGCCGGACCTGGCCCTCGTCCCGGCCGACGACCTGGACGCAGTTGTGGTTGAGGGTGGCACCACCGGGGGCGGTCTCCTGCCAGAGCCTGCCCGCGCCGGTGGCCTTCATCACCTGCCGCTCGACCAGGGCGAGTTCCTCGGGTGTCAGTCCGGGCATGGCGCGCAGCCCCGGCCAGCTCTCCGGCTTGTACGGGTAGCCCTCGGTCCAGTCGTCCTCGGCCAGGCAGCGGGCCCGGACGGCGTCGACGTCGGGCAGCACGTCGTCCAGCACCCAGTAGTCCCGCCCGGGTGTGGGCTTGCGGTAGGGGAGGACCGGGAGTGGTGGGGTCCTCTGCGGCCTCGGAGGCATTGGCATGGGCAGACCATACAGTTCGGGTCGGTCGGCCCGCCCCTGCGAGAAGGTCAACCTTCGGTCAACTCAAGGAAGTTGGCCCTCACCTTGGTGAATACTTTACCATTTCATTGCTCGGGCAATACCGGCCGTACCACCTGTCAGGGGTTCAGCGCGTGACCAGCCTCGCCCTCGGCCCGTCCTGGCTCGATCCCACCGCCCTGATCTCCGCCTTCGGCCTGCTCGGCATCCTCGTGGTCGTGTTCGCCGAGTCCGGCCTGCTGATCGGCTTCTTCTTGCCCGGCGACTCGCTGCTGTTCACCACCGGCCTGCTGGTCGCCGACGGCACTCTCGGCTGGCCGCTCCGGCTGGTCTGCCCGCTCATCGTGGCCGCGGCCGTGGCAGGCGACCAGGCCGGCTACCTGTTCGGGCGGAAAGTCGGCCCCGGTCTCTTCCAGCGCCCTGACTCCCGCTGGTTCAAGCAGGAGAATGTGGAGAGGGCGAGCGCCTTCTTCGACCGGCACGGAGCCAAGGCGATCGTGCTGGCCAGGTTCGTCCCGGTCGTCCGCACCTTCGCGCCGATCGTGGCGGGCGTGGGCCGGATGAACTACCGGACCTTCGTCCTGTGCAACGTGCTCGGCGCGGCGCTCTGGGGCGGCGGCGTCACCGTCCTCGGCCATGTGCTCGGCCGGATCGGCTTCGTCCGGGACGACATCGAGGCGATCTTGGTCACGGTCGTCCTGGCGTCGGTGCTCCCGGTCGTGGTCGAACTGCTGCGTGCCCGCCGGGCGGATCGCGCGAACCGGCACCGGCCGGTGGACGAGTTGGTCGAGTAGTCGGCGCAGAGGCTTCCGCTCCGTATATGTGCGTTCGCGCGTTCGATCAGGCAAGGTGGGACAAAAGATCACATCGGTGGCCGGATGCCACCAGGGGCGGCGAGGAGTGGTAGTGCCTAAGCGGGGCCGAGGCCGATCGGGCGGCGGCAAGAAGGTCAGGGGCGGGCGGGCGGTCAGGCCGGAGCCGAAGCCCGTACCACCGCGCGAGGCGCCGCCCACCGAGGGGCTGCTCGGCTCCGCGGCGCCGCCCGTCGAGCGGCCCACCGTCATCCCGCTCGCCCCGCCGCCGGTCGAGACCGAGGGCCTGCTGCGCCCGGCCGAGCCCGAGCCGTCGGACGCCCGCCCGGCGACCGGCCCGGAGGACACCCTCACCCCCGAGGTCTGGCGCGCCGTCGGCTACGGCCTGCCCGCCGGTCTCGACGTCTCGGCCCTCAGCCCCGGCGCACCCGGCGCCGCGCCCTGGCCGGACCGGATGCGCACCCTGCTGCGCACGCCGATGTCCGAACGCCCCGCCTTCGAGCGCACCCAGCGCGAGAAGCCGGAGGCGGCGAGCAAGAAGAACATCCCCCGCGTCCTCGACCTGACGCTGCGGATCGCCGAGCTGCTGCTCGCCAGCGGCGAGGCGGCCGAGGACGTCGAGGCCGCGATGCTGGGCATCACCCACGCCTACGGCCTGGACCACTGCGAGCCGCAGGTCACCTTCACCCTGATCGGTATCTCGCACCTGCCCTCCCTGGTCGAGCCGCCGGTCACGGCCGACCGGGTGGTGCGCCGCCGGACCACCGACTACACCCGGCTCGCCGCCGTCTACAGGCTGGTCGGGGACATCACCGCCGAGAAGATCTCGGTCAACGACGCCTACCGCCGCCTCGCCGAGATCCGCCGCAACCGGCACCCGTACCCGGTCTGGCTGCTGGCGCTGGCCACCGGCCTGCTGGCCGGGTCGGCGTCGTTCCTGGTGGGCGGGCGGCTGGACGCCAAGGCATGGTTGGTCTTCGCCAGCGCCTTCGTCGCCGCCATCCTGGGCGACCGGTTCGCCGCGCTGATCGCCCGCCGCGGTCTGCCGGAGTTCTACCAGTTCGTGGTCGCCGCGATGCCCGCCGCGGCCTCGGGCATCGTCCTCTCGTTCAACCACCTCGGCCTGCGCGGATCCGTGGTGATCACCGGTGGACTCTTCGCCCTGCTGCCCGGGCGCGCCCTGATGGCCGCCGTGCAGGACGGCCTCACCGGCTTCTACATCACTGCGGCCGCCCGGCTGCTGGAAGTCCTCTACCTGGTCGCGGGCATCATCATCGGCGTCATGCTGATCCTCTACCTCGGGCTGACCTTCGGCGCCAAACTCAACCCGAGCGAGAGCCTGACCGGCTACAGCCACCCGCCGGTGCAGCTGGTGGCCGCGATGCTGGTGACCTTCGCCTTCGCGATACTGCTGCAGACCGACCGCAGAAAGCTCCCGCTGGTCACCCTCAACAGCTGCATCGGCTGGTCCACCTACGGGGTGCTCACCCTCAACGCCCACGTCTCCGCGGTGGTGGCCACCGGGATCGCCGCCGGCATGGTCGGCCTGTTCGGCCAGCTGATGGCCCGTTACCGGCACGCCTCCTCGCTGCCGTACGTGACCGCCGCGATCGGCCCGCTGCTGCCCGGCTCCGCGATCTACCTCGGTATGCTCTCCTTCACCCAGAACCAGCCCGTCACCGGCCTGGTCGCGGTCGGCCGGGCCGCCGCGCTCGCCCTGGCGCTGGCCGTCGGTGTGAACCTCGGAGGCGAGATCGCCCGCCTCTTCCTCAAGCAGCCGGGCGCCGAACTGTCCCTCGCGGCCTCGCTGGGCGTGCCGCGCCGAGCCGCCAAACGCACCCGGGGATTCTGACCGGGTGTTAGCCGGAAGGCGCCCCGAGGATCACGGAACGAAGGCACCGCGACCCATGACCAGTACGCTTTTGGACGGTTACCGCACGCATATCGTCACCACGCACAAGCAGCCGCTGTTCCTGCTGCTGGTCGGGTTCATCTGCTCCTTCGTGCTGATCAGGTTCAGCGTCCGGATGATCCGCGCCAGGGTCCGCTGGTGGCCGGGCAACATCACGCCCGGCGGCCTGCACATCCACCACATGGTCTTCGGCCTCGGCTTCCTGCTGCTCGGTGGCATCGGGGTGTTCGCCGCCAACGGCGGCCATCCGTGGATCGACTGGTTCGGCCTGGCCTTCGGGATCGGCTGCGGCCTGGTGCTGGACGAGTTCGCGCTGATCCTGCACCTGGACGACGTCTACTGGAGCGAGCAGGGGCGCAAGTCCGTGGACGCCGTCATCCTCGGCATCCTGGGTACCGCCCTGCTGCTCACCGGGTACGTGCCGCTCGGGGTGGTGCCCGGCCAGACCGCATCCGCCGAGGCCGGCCGTTGGGGCGTGGTCGCGGTGATCGCGGTGAACGCCCTGGTATCGGTCGTCACCCTGCTCAAGGGCAAGGTGTGGACGGGTCTGCTCGGCATGATGGTGCCCGGGCTCTCCTGGATCGGCGCCGTCCGGCTGGCCCGCCCCAGCAGCCCCTGGGCCCGCTGGTGGTACCCGAGCCGGCCCCGCCGCGCGGCGCGTGCGCTACGGCGCGAGCGCCTCCTGCACCAGCGGGCGGACCGGGCGCGCACCTGGCTCTTCGACCTGATCGCCGGGGCGCCCGACAAGGTCCCGGCGCACCACACCGCCACCCACCGGGTCGCGGAGCGCATGGCGGCCCGGGCCACCGCACACCTCGACGCCCATGCCGCCCGTGCCCTCGCCCGCCGCTCCGCCCGGCTGGCCGACCGCCGCTCGGCCGCCGCAGCCGGTGCGGCCCTCGCCGCCGCGACCGACCCCGCACGGCACAACCGCGCACAGCAGCGCCGCCGCGTGGTACGCGCCGGGCGCAGCCGCGGCTACGCCGTGCGCCTGCCTGCCTGGGTCGGCCGGCCGGGTGCGGCCGGCGGCCTTCGCGCCGGTGTCCGCCGGGGCGAGGGTGGCACGCCGGGCTCCGGGGCCGCCTGCGGGCCGGAGGCCCGCACGGGCCGTCGCTACCCCGGGCACCCCCGGCTGCCCCACCCGGCACCCCGGCGCTGACCGCGCGGCCGGCGTTCACCGGCTAAGTCGCGGGCGGAAGCTGACGCCGGATCGGCGGAGGGCACATCTCACCCGACAGGGCGCACGGGGATGACCTCGGCTTGATGCGAGATCTGAGATATTGCGTCGAGTGACCGAATTGTCACCTGATGAGATCTTTGATCGATTATCAGATACCGCGAGAGAGGGCCCGCCCATGGCACGCAGACTCCTGTCGACGCTCCTGCTGGCATCCTCGAGTCTGCTCGGACTGCTCCCCGCGGCCGCTGCCGCGCCGAGTGCAGTGGTGAACGTCCCGCCGTTGCTGGCGTCCCCTGTCGATCCCCCTGATCCCGCGGCCGAAGAGGCCGCCCCGGCCTGGACCGACGCCACCGTGAAGGCCGACGCCACCGTGAAGGCCGACGCCGCCGTGAGGGCTGACGCCACCGCGAAGGACGACGACGCCGACGCGATCGAGGCCCGGCTGACCGCCGCCCAGACCGAACTCGCGGACGCCGACCGGGCCGCCGAACAGGCTGTGGAGGCGTACAACGGGGCGCAGGCACAGCTGGCCAGGGCCCGTACCGCCTCGGCCGAGGCAGCCAGGCGCGCTGCCGCGGCCGAGGCGGACCGCGCCGACGCCGCCGAACGCGCCGGCCAGCTCGCCGCCGAGTCCTACCGCCAGGGCATCAGCGCCGAACTCTCCGCGATCAACGCCCTGCTGAGCGCCAAGGGCCCGCGCGCCGTCAGGGACCAGGCCACCGCCGTCGGTGCGGCCGGAGCCCGCATCCGGGAGATCTTCGACTCGGCCACCGCCACCGCCGCCGCGGCGGCCGACGCTGCCACCGCCGCCCGTGAGGCCGAGCAGACCGCCATCCGCGCCGCCGAGGCCGTACGGACGGCCAAGGAACGGGCGCAGGCCAGGGTCGAGGCCCAGCAGGCCCGGGTCGACGAGATCACCAAGCGCCGTGAGGACCTGCTCGCGGAACTCGCCGCCGCCCACAACACCACCATCGAGCAGGAGCGGCAGCGGCGCGAGGACCAGGAGTCGAGTGCCGAACTCGCCGCGGCGGAGGCGGCCAGAGTGGCCACCGAGGCCACCGGCACCCCCTCGAACCCGGCGGCGGACAGCGCCTGGTCGGCCAGTGGCGCGGAGGCGGCCGTCGCCTTCGCCCGCTCCAAGATCGGACTGCCCTACCTCTGGGGTGGTGAGGGGCCGGAGGGCTTCGACTGCTCCGGCCTCACCATGAAGGCCTGGCGGCACGGCGGCAAGTCCCTCACCCACTTCGCCGCCACCCAGTACGCCGAGTCCACCCCGATCGGCTACCACCAACTCAGGCCCGGCGACCTGGTGTTCTGGACGCACACCGGCCGCGCCGCTGACATCTACCACGTGGCCATCTACATCGGCGACGACCAGATGATCGAGGCCCCGCGCCCCGGCAGGGCGATCAAACAGGCCAGCCTCTGGATCATGGGCCGCCCGGACTTCTACGGCCGCCCGTAGCGCCCGGGCCCGCGCCGCAACCCACGTGACGCCGCTCGGCGCGAGCCGGCGGGACCGGTCGGCCCGGGCGCCCCTCGGGAGTCGGTGGAGGCTCAAAGGGAGGTGAAGAAATCCCGGCGGAGAGTCGAAATGCCCGCGTACGGTGGCCAGATGGGCAACGACACGCATGGTCGGACCGGTCAGGACATCGAGGTCAGATACATCGGCGAGGACGAACTCCCGGTCTGGGATCGGGCGATCAGCCGGGGGTTCCTCCGGCCGTACAGTGCGGACGCTACCGAGTACCGCCGCCGGCTGTTCGAACCGGGGCGCTGGCAGGGCGCGTTCGACCGGTCCGACGGGGGGCGCTGCGTCGGGACGTTCCGCAGCTTCGACACCGAGCTGACGGTTCCCGGGGGTGCCGCCATCGAGGTCGATGCCATCACCGGGGTGACGGTCAGCTCCACCCACCGCCGGCGCGGCCTGCTCAGCGGCATGATGCGCCGGGACCTCGCCGCGGCCCGTGAGCGCGGCTCGGTCGCGGCGATCCTGATCGCCTCCGAGTACAACATCTACGGCCGGTACGGCTTTGGTCCGGCGACCCGGGCGCACGGCCGGCAGATCGACCTGGCCAGGGCCGGCGGGCTCCGCGCGGAGCTGCCCGACTCACCCGGCGGCCGGATCGGCTTCGTGACCATGGAGGAGCTCGGCAAGCTCGGCCCCGAACTGCACGAGCGCTGGCGACTGACCCAGCCGGGCGCGATCAAACGCCTGCCGACCGGCTGGCAGCTGGCCACCGGCGAGGTCCAGTCGCCGGGACGCGTGTGGCAGGAGCCGTTCGCCGCCGTGCACCGGGACGCCGAGGGTGCCGTCACCGGCCTGGCGGTCTACCGCGTGGACGATGCCTGGGACGGCAGCTGTCCCAACTGCACCCTCACGGTCTACGACTTCCTCGCCCTCGATCGGGGCACCGCCGTCGCGCTCTGGCGGCTGCTGTTCTCGGTGGACTGGGTGCGCAGGATCGCGGTGGCGAACCTCTCCCCGGACGACGCGCTGCCGCTGTGGCTGAATGAGCCACGTGCGGCGACCCCGCACCCCGAGACCGCCGACCACACCTGGCTGCGCCTCCTCGACCTGCCCGCCGCCTTCGCAGCCCGTGGCTACGCCGCGCCCGGCCGGGTGGTGCTCCAGGTCGACGACCCGGAGGGGTACGTCGACGGGCGGTGGGCCCTGGAGGCCGGGGCCGACGGCGCCGGACGCTGCACGCCGACCGAGGACGAGCCGGACCTGGCACTCGACGCGGGCGTCCTCGCCTCGCTCTACCTCGGCGGTGAGACGGTGCCCCGGCTGGCCGCCGCCGCGCTGGTCACCGAGCTGCGCCCGGGCGGGGTCGCCGCGGCCGACCTGCTGCTGCGCACGCCGCTCGCGCCGTGGAACCCGGACGGTTTCTGACCGGGGAGGTCCGGCAGGCTCCGCCCGCGCCGGTCCGGCAGGCTCCGGACCGGTGCGCCAGAGCCCTGTCCGTTCGGGGGGACAGGGCTCCGCGGCCGTCCGGCGGGCCGCCGCGCGGCGGCCGGACCGGGGCCGCTACTTCGTGGTGCGGCCGATCGTCGGCAGGATGAAGTCCTGGATCAGCCCCTTGGCGTCCCGGACTATCGGGCGGAAGACCCGGAAGCGGGACAGGTTGATGATGCGCGCGGCCATCGGGGTCGAGCGGCGGACGAACTCGCGGGTGCGCTCGGTGTCCGGGGTCCGGTCGAAGACCCAGTAGAGGACGACGATCATCAGGTGCAGCCAGAGCAGGTCGGGCAGCAGCTCGGCGAGCTCGGCGTCCAGCTTCGGCGCGAGCTCGGAGCCGCTCAGCGTCTCGCCGAACAACTCCACCGCCGTCTTCCGCGCGGGGTGCGACTCGCTGGAGAAGGGGCTCAGCGAACTCGTCGGGTCGGCCGCCGTACGGAAGAACTGGGCGGCGAACTCGTGGTACTCGGCCGCGCAGTCGATCCAGGAGGTGAGGGCGATCTCCAGCCGCTCGGCGAAATCGGTGGTTCCGGCCATGCGGATGCGGGCGTCGGCGGCATGCTCGTACGTCATCCGGTCGTAGAACCCCTGGATCAGGAATTCCTTCTTCTCGAAGTAGTAGTAGGCGTTCCCGACCGAGACGCCCGCCTCGGCGGCGATGGCGCGCATGGTGGTCTTCTCGTAGCCGCGCTCCTGGAACAGCCGCATCGCGGTTTCGAGGATCAGCGCACGGGTCTGCTCGCTCTTGTCGGTCTTGGGTTGCGCCCGCCCGCCGCGCACCTCGGCTGGCAGCAGCCCGGGAACGGGCGGCCTGTGCTCCGAGGCGTCCGTTCCGGTCGGGCCGTCCGTGCCGATCGGGCTTGCCGCGCTGATCGGGTCGCTTCCACCGTTCGTCGTTGCCGCGTCGTCCACGGTCCCCGAGCCTAGCGGGACGCGATGGCGGCCCGTCCGCCGTCATCGCGTCCCGCGTGGTACCGGATTCCCCCGGAGGTCCCGGTACCACGCGGTTTGATCCCCCCCTGCCCCCTCATCACCCCGAGGTTTCCGGTGTCCAGTCGGCAACCCCCGCAGTTTCGAACGCGTTCAAAACTGCCTGGCGATAACTCTAGAGATAGTTTTGAACGCGTTCAAGTGGACGGGCATGGGAGGATCGTCACATGAACCGTCAGCCCGTCATCCGCGTCGGTGGTGCCGCCGACGCCGAAGCCGTCGCGGCTCTGCACTCCGAGAGCTGGCGCACCGCGTACGCCGGAATCGTTCCGCCCGAGGCGCTGGGCGACGGGCTGCTGGAGGAACGCCGCGAGGTGTGGGCGATCCGGCTGACCGCCGACTACGGCGAACCCGCCAGGACCCCGCTGCTGCTGATCGCCGAGCGGGACGGCGAGACGGTCGGCTTCGCCTACCTCGTCCCGCAGTCCGACGGGGGCCGGGTGCTGCTGGACAACCTGCACGTCCGCCCGGGGCTCACCGGCGGCGGTATCGGGCGCACTCTGCTTCGCGAGGCGCTGGCGCGTACTGCGCACGCCCCGCTCTATCTGGAGGTGCTGCGCGGCAACACCCGCGCGGTCGCCTTCTACGAGCGCGAGGGCGGTGTCCGCACCGACGAGCGCGACGGCCACTTCCCGGGCGGGCACGTACTGCCGGAGTACGAATACACCTGGCTGCCGGCTGCCCGGGGCGGCGCGGACTGAGCTCGGGTACCGGACGGATCGCGGGTGGGCGCGAGGTCGGCCGTCAGTCATGGTCGTAGACCGTCACCGGCACCCCCCGATCCGTCAGCCGAGCCGTGACCAGCGGCTCGACCAGCTCCCAGCGGCCGCCGGCCAGGCCGCAGCCGATCCGGGGCATGTGCACGGACGCGCCGAGCCGGAGCGCGTGCTCGCCGAGCCGGGCCAGTGCCGAGTCGACCGCCTCGTAGCGGACCGGCGCGCCCGTCGAGCGGCCCGTCCTGGTGCCCCGCTGGCCGATCAGGTTGGCCACCCACACGTACCGCTCGACCTGCACCAGCTGGACCGCGCCGAGGCCGAAGTCGTTGCCGGAGCGCTCGCGGTGCCAGCGCCGGTACGCCGCCTCCGGCGCGGGCCAGCGGCGGGAGAGCGCCACCACGAAGCCCTTGCCCCAGCCGCCCAGGTCGTTGCAGACGTGCGCGATCACCTTGACGCCCTTGCCCTGCGGCGCCGTGGCGTCCCCCCGCAGGTATTCGATCCCTGCTCTGCTGTCTTCCCCCATGGCCGCAACGCTAGCGGCCGGCACCGACAGCCACCGCCGAATTCTCCGCCGCCGAAGGCCCATGTGCGGCACGGGCCGCGGCGGGACGCCGCAGCCGGCGGTAGCCGAGCGCGGTGAGCAACACGGCCGATGCCGCGGCACCCGCCGGGAGGAGGTAGCCGGTACCGGGTGAGGCGTGCTGGGCGATCGCGCCGCCGAGCGCGGACCCGGCGGAGATCCCGACCACGATGCCGGACACGGCGAGCGACATGCCCTCGTTCAGCCTGCTCTCCGGTACTGACTCCTGGACCACCGTCATCCCGGCGACCATGGTCGGTGCCGTCCCGGAGCCGGCTGCGAACAGTGCGACGGCGAGGACGGTGAGCCCCGCCCCGGAGAGCGCGGCGGCCGTCGGCAGAAGGAGCAGCGCGGCCATCGCGGCCGTCCCCGCCAGTAGCCGGGCTGCCGCCGGCCGCCGGAAGCGGACCAGGCCGAAGGCCAGTCCGGACACGCAGGAACCGGCTGCCACCAGCGCCAACAGCCCGCCCCCGGCCGCCCGTTGGCCCAGTGCGTCGGAGTACGCGATGGTGGTGACCTCCATCGAGCCGAAGGCCACGCCGGTCGCGAGGAAGATCGGCAGCACCGCCCGCAGCCCGCCCGCCTGCCGGACGACGCCGCCCTCACCGTGTGCCGTCGGCCGCACCGGCGGTTCGGTACGGCGCTGCGCGGCGAACAGCAGCACACCGGTGACCGACAGCAGCCCGGCGATCAGCAGTCCGGCCTCCGGGAAGAACGAAGTGCAGAGCAGCATCGACAGCACCGGCCCGGCCATGAAGCAGAACTCGTCCAGGGCCTGTTCGAAGGAGTTGGCGAGATGGCGGGCGGCCGGGTCGTCCCGGTACAGGTGGGCCCAGCGGGCCCGCGCCATGCCGCCCAGGTTCGGCTGCACCGAGGCGGCCGGCCAGCAAACGAAGTACGTCCAGGCGGGCGCGCCGTAGTGCACGCAGAGCAGCAGCCCGGCGAACGGGACGGCGGCGGCCAGCACGCCACGCACCGCGACCCTCCGCTGGCCGTGCCGGTCGACCAGTCGCCCCAGCAGCGGCAGCCCGATGGCCACCGCCGCCACGCCGGCCGCCGAGACCGCGCCCGCCAGCGCGTACGAGTCCCGGCGGGCGGCGATCATCACCACGGTGCCGACACCCGTCATCGAGAACGAGAGCCGCCCGAGCAGTCCGGCCAGGGTGAAGGCGAGCGCCCCCGGTGGGGCGAAGAGGCGGCGGTACGAGGCGAGCACGGGTCTCCCGGGAGGGTGGTGGGGGGTGTGCCGCCAAGCCTCGCGGTGCCGGCCCGGGCCGGTCCAACACCTGTTCTGCCGGATTGACGCGTCCGTGTTGTCAATCGCGGGCGGCGGACGGGGTCGCTGAATCGCGTTGCTAACCTGCGGCCATGCCCGTTGACCTGCATCCGCGTCTGCTGCGCGGTTTCCTGGCCACTGCCGAGACGCTGCACTTCGGCCGGGCCGCGCAGCGCCTGCACATCGCGCAGCAGGCCCTCAGCCGGGACATCCGGGCGCTGGAGCGGGCGTTGGGCGGCGCGCTGTTCAGCCGCACCACCCGAGCCGTCCAACTCACCCCGGCGGGCGAGCAGTTGCTGCCGAAGGTGCGCCGACTACTGGCGCTGCACGACGAGATCGTGGCCGGCTCCGGCGACCGGGCGCTACTGGTCGATCTCAACAGCGCGGTCAGCGGCGCGGACCTGACCGCCGACCGGCTGCTCGCCGCCGCCCGCGCCGCGCTGCCCGGTGGCGAACTCCTCGCCCGCTACTGCGGTGGACTGGCCGGTGCCGCGGCGGAGTTGCTGGCGCACCGGCTGGACGTCTCGTTCGGGCGCTTCGCCGGCCTTCCGGCGCCGGTGCGGTCCCAACTCGCCCACACACCCGTCCGGCTGGAGCGCATGGCGGTGCTGTTGCCGGCCGGCCATCCGCTCGCCGGGCGGGCCGCGGTGCCGCTGGCCGCCCTGGCCGGGCACCCGCTCGACGTCTGCGCGGGCAACCAGGCGACCACCGAGTGGTCCGACCTCGGCCGCCGGCTCGCCGCCGAGCACGGCCTGGTGACCGCGCGGCCCTACACCCCGCCGGTCGGCGCGGACGAGATGGCCCACTACCTGGCGCGGCACGGCGAGGCGGTGCTCACCACGGTCGGCGGTCCGGAGATCCCCGGATCGGTCACCCGGCCGCTGGTCGATCCGGTGCCGCTGAGCCTGGTCTGCCTGGTCCACCGTCCGGAGCTGCGCCACCCCGGGCTGGACGCGCTGCGCGCCGCGGCGGCGGAGTTCGGCGCGCGCGAGGGCTGGTTGCGGCGCCCGCCGGGCAGCTGGCTGCCGGGGGAGGATGCCGCGCTACTGGGGTGATCCCGGGCGGAGCGGCTTCTCCCCGTCGGAGGTGACCCCGTCGGAGGTGACCGGGTCGGAGGTGACCGGGTCGGGGGTGGCCGCGTTGAAAGTGACCGGGTCGGAAGTAGCGGCGTCGGAAGTGAAAGCGTTCGGCCTCCCGGGCCGACCCCGCCGACGGGGGAGCGGCGGGGGCGGCCCGGGAGGCCGAACGTGTTCGGGGATGGATCAGGAGGCCCTGACGGCGGAGATGTCGAAGGTCAGCTTGACCTTCTCGCCGATCAGCACGCCACCGGTCTCCAGCGCCGCGTTGTAGGTGAGGCCCCACTGGGTGCGGTCGATGGTGGTCGAGCCCTCGAAGCCGACCCGGTTGGCGCCGTAGACGTCGGTCGCACTGCCCGTGAAGTCGAGGTCGAGGGTGACCGGGCGGGTGGTGTCCTTGACGGTGAGGTTGCCGGACATCCGGTACGAGTCGTCGCGCAGCCGCTGGATGGAGGTGCTGCGGAAGGCGATCTCCGGGTAGGTGTCGGCGGCGAAGAAGTCGCCGGTGCGCAGGTGCTCGTCGCGCTGGGCCTGGTTGGTGTCGATGCTGGCGACCTTGATCACCAGTTCGGCGGAGGAGTTGGCCGGGTTGCTGCCGTCCAGCTGCAGCTTGCCCTCGTACTCGGCGAACTCGCCGCGGACATTGGTCACCATGGCGTGGCGCACGCCGAAGCCGATCCGGCTGTGGGCCTGGTCGATGGTGTAGGCGCCGGTCAGATGGGACAGGTCGGGTCCGGCGGAGGCCGGTGCGATGACGGCGGCGGTGGTCTTGTTGCGGCTGAAGATGCCCATGGCTCCTCCTGAAATCCGAAGCCAGTTGTTTAGGCTTCAACTTGTTGGCTCCACCATAGCCCCATTTCGTTCAATGTTCAACCATGAGTGGGGGGATTCCCGAAGGAATCCCCCCACTGGCTCGATCCGTCGCGCGGCAACGGGTGCACGCCGGGCGTATCTCCCGGAGAACGCTCCGGGTGCCCCCAGAGCGCGCTCCGGGCGCGCCTCCCGGAGAACGCTCCCCGGTGGCCAGCCCTCCGCCGGCCATCCAGTTCAGCCCTTTGCCACCTCCTCGGCGGCGTCCACCAACTCGAAGGCCGTCCGGCCGTCGGTGCTCTCCCGGATGATGTCCGCGTGCCCCGCGTGGCGCGCCACCTCCTCGATCAGGTGCATCAGGATCCAGCGCGCGGTGCGGCGGCTGCCCGGCGGGAACCACGGGGCGGTCGGCAGCGCCGCGTCCACGTCCAGATCGGGCAGGCTGCGGATGGCCTCCTCGGTCTCGGCGGCCACCGCTTCGTACTCCTTGAGCCAGCCCGCCAGCGTCTCGCCGTCGAGCAGCCGGTGCTCGTCCGCCCAGTCGTCCGGCGTGACCTTCCCGCGCTCGTCGTCCATCAGGATGCCGAGGATCCAGAACCGCTCGCACCGTGCCACGTGCTTGACCAGTCCGGCCACCGACAGGCTGCTCACGCTGGGTGTGGCCGCCGCCTGCTCCTCGGTCAGCCCGAACGCGGCGCGGCGGATCGCGCCGCGCTGGGCGTCCAGGAAGGCCAGCAGGCCGTCGCGCTCATCGCTCTCCGCGCGCACCAGGATGGGCATGTCGACTCCCTCTCGTCGTGGGGTTGCCCCGCTTCGGTAGGACCGACGTTAGCCAGCGTTTAGGGCAGGATCTGTCCGCTACTCGACTCCGGTTAGGGTCGATCGAGTCAGTGTTCGCTCCCCGGGAGGCCAGGCCGATGTACGCCCTGCACGCGCTCTGGCGGGCCGACGGCCGCCTGGCCCTCTGGGCGGAGGACGCGCGGGCCTTCGGCAGGCCGTCCCGCGAGGCCCGCGAGGCCCGCGAGACCCGTGCGGCTGGCGCGGCCGGCGCCACGCCGCTCGGGCCGGCGGGTGGGCTCTCCGATGTGCCCGCGGTTCTCAGTGCGCCCGGCGCGGCCGTCGTGCCGGAAGCCGAGCCTGCGCCGGGAGCAGCCGCGGTGAGCCGGGCGCTCACTGCGAGCGCTGCGCGCCCGGTGCACAAGGGCGCACGTACGGCAGTGCACCCGTACGCGTGCCCCGCCGACGCACTCACGCGCCTCCTCGGTGCCATCGGCCCCGGGCTCGGCTGGCTGGCCGAACAGGCCCTCGAGCGGTGGGCCACCCTGCTGCTCCCCAGCCTGGGCGCCACGCCGGCCCCCTCCCCGCAGCTGCCCGTCGGCACCGTCCGGCGCGGTGTCACGCTGTCCTCGTGGCGGATCCCGGTACTGCTCTTCGAAGCACCCCAGGCCGCCCAGCTGCTCGGCGAACTCTTCGACCCGCACTGCTCCGTGGCCATCGCCGAACTCCCCGGGACCGGCCCGGTCGAGGTCGCGTACGGGGCCTCGCTGCGCTGGCTGACCGCCGTACACGACCTCGCCTGGCGGATGGTCGGCCAGGGCCGCGTACTGCCGGTGCTCCGCGCACGGGACGGTGTGCTCCGGGCGCACTGGCAGCCCGCACCCGACGCGGCCGCCCGGCGCGAAGCGGAGGCGCTCGCCGCGGGATGCCCGCCGGTCTGCCGCGCCGAGGACCGTCCCGGTGACCCCGCCCGGACCGGCACCGAACTGCTCGCCGACCTGCTGGACGTCCTGGTCGACCAGGAGACCCGGGTCGCCCTGGAGGCCGCACCACCCCCGTTGCGCCGTTCCCCTGCCACCACCGCCGAGTCCTGGCTGGCGGCGCTCCACACCGCCGACGGGCGCCTCGCGCCGGTGGTGCCACCGGTCCCGGCCGCCACCGAGGGCGCGAACGCGGCACGGCGGACCGCTGCGGAGCCCGCCGCGGCCGACCCCGCCGCCGCAGACCTCGGGGAGCGGCTGGCCGCCTGGCAGGCCGGGGCACCCGCGTCCGACCGGGCGCTACGCCTCTGCTTCCGGCTGTCCGAACCGCTCGGCCACGACGCCGACCTGCCGGACCGTTCGGACCTCCCCGCCCCCGACCAGCCGGCGGGCGACGACGACTGGCGTCTGGACTTCCTCCTCCAGCCCGTCGACCAACCCTCCCTCCTCGTCACCGCCGCGGACCTCTGGTCCCGCGGCCCGGCGTGGGCGGCGCTCTCCCGACTGGTCGCCGACCCCGTCGGCGGCTACACCGCGGAACTCGACCGGGCCGTACTCCGCCGCCCCGAACTCCGCGCGGCGCTCCGCACCTCCCGTCCCACTGGTCTCACCCTCGGCCGGGCCCAGGCCCTCGGCTTCCTCCGCGAGGCCGCCCCCGCCCTGACCGAAGCCGGCTTCGGCGTGCTGCTCCCGGCCTGGTGGCAGCGCCGGCCGCGCCTCGGACTGGTGCTCAAGGCCGCTCGTACGCCCGTCGCGGGGGCGCTGGAGCGGACCGGCCGGATCGACCGCGACGCGGTGGTGGACTTCCGCTGGTCCGCTGCGATCGGCGACCTCACCCTCACCGCGCAGGAGCTGGCCGAGCTGGGAGCGGCGCAGCAGGGCCTGGTTCGGCTGCGCGGCCGGTGGATCGAGGCGGACGTGGAGCAGATCGCGACCGCGCTCGCTTTCCTCGCCCAGCGGGGCTCCGGGGTGATGTCCACAACGGACGTGCTGCGCCTGGCACTCGACCCCGCCGCGCAGGTCGCCGGGCTGCCGGTCGCCCGGGTCGAGGCAGCCGGCCCGCTCGGCGATCTCCTCGCCGGCCGTACCGGCGGTACGGGTGCCGCCGGTGCTCCGGGCGACGGGGCGCACACGCCGCCCGCGCTCCCGGTCGGCTTCGGGGCGACCCTTCGCCCGTACCAGGAGCGGGGCCTGGCCTGGCTGCACAGCCTCGCCCGACTCGGCCTGGGCGCCGTACTCGCCGATGACATGGGGCTCGGCAAGACGGTGCAGACCCTCGCCCTGCTCGCGGTCGAGCACACCGAGGCAGCCGGACGGCCCTCGAAGGGCCGGGCGGCCGCGCGGGCGAACCTGCTGGTCTGCCCGATGTCCCTCGTCGGCAACTGGCAGCGGGAGGCCACGCGGTTCGCCCCGATGCTGCGCGTCCACGTCCACCACGGCGCGGACCGGGCGGCGGGGTCGGTCACCCGGGCCGTCGCGGACGGGGCCGATCTGGTGATCACCACCTACGGTCTGGTGCAGCGGGACGCCGAGGAGCTGGGCCGGATCCCCTGGCGCCGGGTGATCGCGGACGAGGCGCAGTTCATCAAGAACGCGGCCACCGCCCAGTCCCGGGCGGTCCGTTCACTGCGGGCCGGGCACCGGATCGCGCTCACCGGCACACCGGTCGAGAACCGGCTCGCCGAGCTGCACGCCGTCCTCGACTTCGCCAACCCGGGCCTGTTCGGCTCCGCAGAGTCCTTCAAGGAGCG
The DNA here is from genome assembly GCF_053598215.1 of Kitasatospora sp. NPDC001175. Lineage (NCBI taxonomy): Bacteria > Bacillati > Actinomycetota > Actinomycetes > Kitasatosporales > Streptomycetaceae > Kitasatospora > Kitasatospora sp. NPDC001175. Next base: position 82,030 of record NZ_JBSFJU010000028.1, read on the forward strand.
CTACGCCATCCCGGTCGAGCTCAACGGGAACGCGACGCTGACCAGCCGGCTCCGCAGGCTGACCGGACCGTTCATGCTCCGCCGGTCCAAGTCGGACCCGGCGGTCGCGGCCGAGCTGCCCGCAAAGCAGGAGATCACGGTCTGGTGCAACCTCACCGCCGAGCAGGCCGGGCTCTACCGGGCGGTGGTGGCCGACCTCTCGCGGCGCCTGGCGGGCGTGCGCGGGGTGGAGCGCCAAGGCGCCGTGCTCGCCGCGATCGGCAAGCTCAAGCAGGTGTGCAACCATCCCTCCCAACTCCTGCGCGACCGTTCGGCGTTCGGTGGCCGATCGGGCAAGGTGGCGCGCCTGGAGGGGATTCTGGCGGAGGCGCTCGCGGAGGACGGCCGGGTCCTGGTCTTCACCCAGTACGCGGAGTTCGGCCGGATGCTCCAGCCCCACCTGGCCGCCCGGTTCGGCGAGGAGGTGCTCTATCTGCACGGGGGTGTGCCGAAGCGCCGGCGCGAGGAGATGGTCGCCCGCTTCCAGGCGCCGGACGGGCCCCGGATCTTCCTGCTGTCGCTCAGAGCGGGCGGCACCGGACTCAACCTGACCAATGCCAACCACGTGGTGCACCTCGACCGTTGGTGGAACCCGGCGGTGGAGGACCAGGCGACCGACCGCGCCTTCCGGATCGGCCAGCGCCGGGACGTCCAGGTGCGGCGTCTGGTCTGCGTCGGCACCGTGGAGGAGCGGATCGCCGAACTGATCGAGTCCAAGCGGTCGTTGGCCAAAGCCGTGGTCGGCGAGGGTGAGCACTGGCTCGCCGATCTGTCCACCGGCGCGCTGCGCGAACTGGTCTCCCTCTCCGCCGACGCGATCGGCGAGTTCGAGGCGCCGGATGACGCGAGTGCGGGCAGACCTGCCGTGGGGGTGAGTGACCGATGACCGACGCGCAGCCGTTGTCCGAGCTTCTGGACACCTTCTGGGAGGGCGAGTTCACCCTCCGTCCTGCCTCACCGGACTCCGCGGCCGGAGCGTCGTCCGACTCGGCCCTCGCCGGCCTCGGCCCTGCGGGCATCCGGATCGTCGGACGTGATCTCGCCGCCCTGCTCGCCCCCGCCTACCGCCGGCTGACCGGATCCGCCGACTGACGCCCGGCGGTGTGCACTGCCGTCCCGCCTCCCGATGAGCGCGGCCGGGCCACTGCCGCCGGGTCGGCCGGCCGCGAGCACAGGCGCGAGTCGGGCCGCACCCCGGACCCGGAGGCGGCCGGGGTGGTGGTGGATCAGGAAGAGCTCACTGTCCTGTCTCAGTGAGGGTGAACCATGCCGAGGCTGTGACCAGGGGTGTCAAGATTGACTGAGACGAGCTGCGGGTTGTCGTCTCAGTCAATCTGATGCCTGAGCGCCCTGCGCGGCCTCGCGCTCGGCAGTGAAGTCGTCGAGGTCGCGGGTCGATGTTGTCGAACTTCGGAGGGCCGTGGTGGCGGTGGAGTTTCTGACGGATGAGCAGGCGGCCCGGTACAGGACTGGCTGGCCCTCCTGGCGCGGCCTGAGCCGGTCGTGACCGTGCCGGCGCGGTCTCGGCGGGAGCGGCCTCAGCGGGGCCACGGGTAGGCCGGGTCCGGTGTGGTCCTCACCCGGTGGAGCGCGTTCCGGGGGAAGCTCCAGATCCGGCCTGCGGTACTGGTGGCGGTGACCACGTGGTCGTCGAGGGTGACCTCGGCGAACGGGTTTTCGAAGCGGTCCACGCCCGGCATCACGGCACGGCGCGGCAGACGGGTCACAGCACCGCCGGTCGGGGCTGCGCCGAGATGCGCCCGCCGGTCCGCTGCCGCACGGTCAGAACCATGAGTGGTGTGATCGTGCTACTGGAACTGGAGCCCTTTGCCGAGGTCCTCGATGCCGGCGAGGTCGACGTGAGCGCCCGGATCCGCTGGGTCCACGCGGCCCCGACCGCCCCGGACGTGCCCGAGGCCCCGGGCCCGCTCACCTTCTGCGGTATCGCCACGAGCGGCCTGGAGCGTGAGCCGTACCGCTCGACCGGGCCGGGAGCCCCCTGGTACCCGCCGTCCCAGCGGACCCGTCGCTGCCAGGCCTGCGAGGCCGCGCTGAAGGCTCTGTGACGGCCTTTCCCTGGCCAGCCGGCCGCGCCCCGGCGAGAGCGCCGTCCTTCTCTCTCGTGGCCGGCAGTCACGTGACAGCTCTCAACCGATCCCGGTGGCCGTCGACGCCACTGACAGGAGCAGGGCGCCGAGCGCACCCGCAGCGCCGTGGAACCACACCTCGCGCGGGCAACCGTGCCGCCGGACATGTCGAACGGTAGCGGCGGCGAATACCAGGCTACCGAGGATGAACCACGGCCCCCACAGGTAGAGGTACCAACGGGTCAGCCCGACCAGGTCGGGCGTGACAGAAAGCACTCCGGCCTCGACCAGCACGCCGTGAACCACGAAGAGGCAGCCGTGCCAGACGAGCAGGACGGCCGCGCCGCCGCCGCAGAACACCAGGAGGCGGCTGATCCGCCTGCGCCGGGGGTGTGTCAGGCCGATGCCGATCACCGCTCCGAAGAGCTTCAGGAAGCCGGTCACCCACAGGACGGCCAGGAACCACGGCACCCCGTCGCGAGCGAGCTTCATCAGCGCCGGAGACACCGTCGACTCCGCCCCGAGGGTGCCACCCGAGGCCCAGACGAAGCTGGGCACGGCGAACAGGAGGCCCCACGCCGCGGCGGCGTATCCGGACCACTCGCCCGGACGGAGACGGTGCGCCGTCCGCGGGATCGGCCGCACCCTGTCACCCGGAGAACGCGTGGTCGTCATGACTCCACTCTGGCTGACCGGCGGTGACGAGGCATCATCTGCACCGAGGAGCTCCCTCCCCCATGCGGGCTAGGTCTCGACGCCTTGCGGCTGACGACCCGAAGGAGACGGAACCGACGACCACGAATGCGGACCTCCTGGCACCCGGAGCCCACGCCCTACCGCCGCGGCAACGGGCAGCGCGGCGGGCCGGGTTGAGGCGGCCGGGAAGACTCCGTCCGGATTGTGGATCACAGGCAACCGAACACGGGCTTCCGGTGGTCTCTTCGAACGCAGTACGAGCCGGGCAGGTGGCCCGGACGGCACAGGAGCTGGATACAACAACGCGATGAAACTGACCGGCACCCCCTTCTACATCCTCACGATCGTCCTGTTCCTGGCCTCCATAGGGTTGGCCATGCTGCAGTGGGCGAGGGGAGGAGGAAGCGGCATCCGCTGGGGCCGGGGCGGCGCGCAGGGGCAGGCGGCGGCGAGCAGGCTGGGGCCGCTCCGGTTCGTCGGCTACCTGGCGACCGTCCTGCTCTGCCAGTTCACCGCCGTGATGCTGGTGTTCGTCATAGTCAACAACGAGAACATGCTCTACGACAGTTGGGGCGACCTGCTGGGTACCAGCAGCCATGTCCGGGCGGTTCCGGTGCCGCCGAAGGACAACGGCATCGCGGGCGACTCCGGCGCGGGCAAGGATCGGCCCAAGGTGATCCAGTCTTTCCACGGGGTGGACAACGACATGATTCCCAAGGACGTCAAGGAGACCGATCTCAAGGGCCAGCTCTCCGGAGTGGACGGTGAGGTCCTGGTGTGGACGCCGCCGCAGTACGACGACCCGGCGTACAAGGACAAGACCTTCCCCGTGGTCGAGCTGTTGGTCGGGTTCCCCGGCAGTGCAAACGCCTGGTTCGGCACCATGAAGGCCTCCAAGGAGCTCGCACCACTGATGAAGTCCGGTCAGGTGACACCGTTCATCCTGGTCTCACCCCGGGTCAAGCTGCTCGGCGAGAGCACCGACACGGGCTGTGCGGACATCCCGGGCAAGGTCAACGCGGAGACCTGGCTGTCGCGTGACGTGCCGCAGATGGTGCTGGACAACTTCCGGGCGGACGCCTCCTCCGACCGCTGGGCGGTGGCTGGCTACTCGGCGGGCGGGCACTGCGCCACCAGGCTCGCGCTGGCGCACCCGAACCGCTACCGGGCCGCGATCAGCATGTCCGGCTACAACGACCCGGCGGGGGAATCCGCTTCGCTGACCGGCAAGGACCCGCACCTGCGGGAGACCGCCAACCCGCTGTACCTGCTGACCCACGCCACCACCCCGCCGAACGTCTCCCTCTTCGAGACCGGCAACAAGGGCGACGGCTTGGAGGACGCGGCAGCGCTGCAGAAGGCGGCCAAGTCCCCGACCTCGGTGACGACCTTCGAGACCCACGGCCCGCACCTGAGCTCGACCTGGATTCCGATCGTCGAGCCCTCCTTCAAGTGGCTCAGCGGGATCATCCCGGCGAAGCACTGACCGACCGGCAGGCGGTTCAGGTCTCCCCCAGGTCCCCGTCCAGCTCCTGGTCGAGCCAGTCGAGCCAGAACGTCTCCAGGCCGATGCCCGCCTGCAGCGCGAGGTGCTGCAGGCGGGCCCTCTCGTCCGTCATCGAGGCGAAGTCGGGGGTTGAGGAACATCCGTGCCAGATCGTGTGCTAAGCCCTGGCCGGTCTCGGGAGGCCGTGGTGGCGGTGGAGTCCGCCTCCACCAGCCACCCCTCAGTCGGCGCTGACCTGGCAGAACGACCGTAGGGGGCGGGAACGACCTCTGGCTCAGGAAGATCGAGGCAGATCGGGAGTTGGCCGAGGTCGACTGAGACGCGCGATCAGTTGGTGCAGAACGATCGAGACTGCTCACCTTCGCAGAGACGGGACACTCACGGCGCCGGTCCAGGTCGCAGTGATTGCTAGTGTTAGCGCCGTGCTTGCATTTGCAAGCACGGCGGGGGAGACTGCCCGTATGGCCTCACTGAACGTTGGCTCGCTGGGCGAGTACATCCGGGAGCAGCGGCGGAACGCGCAGTTCTCGCTGCGGCAGTTGGCGGAGGCCGCCGGCGTGTCCAACCCGTACCTCAGCCAGATCGAGCGAGGGTTGCGCAAGCCGAGTGCGGAGATCCTGCAGCAGATCGCCAAGGCGCTGCGGATCTCGGCGGAGACGCTGTACGTCCAGGCCGGGATTCTGGAGGAGCGGCAGGGTGAGGGGCTCGAACTGCGGGCCGCGATCCTGGCCGATCCGCTGATCAACGAGCGGCAGAAGCAGGCGCTGCTCGCGGTCTACGACGCCTTCCTGAAGGAGAACAAGGAAGGGCCGTCCCCCGCGGACGGCACGGCGGCGGCCGGGCCCGGCGGGCCAGGACCGAACGCCGACGAGGGCTGAACACGGGGTGGCTGCCCGATCGGGTGGCCACCGGGCGAAGACCCATGACAGACCGGTCGCCCGGCTGTCGACGCAAAGGGAGGACCGGTCATGCCGATCACCGACGAGATCAAGAAGACCCTCAGCGACCCGACCCCGCTGTACGCCCTCGCGGGCGCCGGCGACCTCGCCTACGAGAAGCTGCGCGAGGTGCCGGGCAAGGTCGAGGCGCTGGCGGCCGATCGGAAGGGCACTCAGGAGAAGGCCGTGGTCCGGCTGCAGGAGGCTCAGACTCGGCTGGTCGAGGCGCAGGCGAAGGTGACCGAGACGGTCACCACGCTGCCGACCGACCTGAAGGCACTGCAGGAGAAGGCCCAGGTCTTCGCGTTGCAGCAGGTCGGCCGGGCGGCGGAGTTGGCGGTCCGGGCCAAGGAGGTCTACGACGAGCTGGCCGTGCGCGGCAAGGCGGTCGTGGAGCGCGGCCAGAGCTGGGCCGGGGACAGCTCGGCGACCGAGCCCGCGGTGGTCGCGGTCGACGCGGACGAGCCCGTTGAGGCCGAGATCGTCGAGGACTCCGGGGCACCGGCTGCCCCGGAGGGCGCCAGGAAGGCCCCGCGGGTGCGGAAGTCCGCCGACAAGTCCGCGGAGTAGGCCGCCTCAGGGTCACCGGGAGGCTCGGGGAGACCGCGGCGGGGCGGCGGACCGGCCGGTGAGCGGGCCGCGTCCGGCCCCGGGGAGCGCTGCCGGGCACATCGGGGCCGGTCGGTTCGTTGTCCGGTGGGCACGACGCCGGCCGTGCCACGATGGGAAGTGGCCGTTGCCCGACCCGGTGGCACCCGGGGCGGTTCCGTCGAGACCACAGTGAGGAGACCGCAGTGGGACAGATCCTGGCCTTCGCCTATCTGAATCCGTTCTGGTGGCTGACCACCGCGATGGTGTGCTTCAAGCTCTTCGCGTTCGTGGACGCCGCCACGCGTCGCGAGGACGCCTACCGTGCGGCGGACAAGAAGACGAAGCAGTTCTGGTTGATCATCCTCGGTCTCGCCCTGGTGCTCGACCTGCTGCTCGGGTCCAGCCTGTTCGGCATGCTGTCGCTGGCCGGACTGGTGGCCGCGATCGTGTACGTGGTTGACGTCCGCCCCGCCATCAAGCAGTTGACCGACGGTCGGGGCAAGGGCGGCCGGCGGAACGTGGGGCCGTACGGACCCTGGTGATCACCGCACCGGCTGGGCCGCCCGCGGGGCGGCGGACGGGATGCAGCGGACGGATGGGAGCGGCAGGGCTGCAGGAGCAGTGGAACCGTACGAGAAGGCGGATCCGTACGGGACGGTGGGAGCGGTACCGGTCGGGTGCCGCTCCCACCGCGTTTCGTGACGACCTTCAGCCCATGATGAGCGGCACCGGGTTGCGCTCCAGTAGCAGAACGGCGACATCGTCGGCGAGCGCGCCGCCGTTGAGCTCCTCGACCTCGGCGATGGCGCTGTCGACCAGCCTGCCCCGGGTGAGGCCGGCGGACTGGTGGTCGCCGATCAGCTCGACCAGACCGTCCTGGCCCAGTCGGCGGGAGCCTGCGCCGACCCGGCCCTCGACCAGGCCGTCGGTGTAGAGCAGCAGCCGCCAGCCGGGGTGGAGCTCGAGCTCCTGGGCCGGCCAGACCGCCTGTCCGTCGTCGCACGGGACCAGCCCGAGCGCGGGACCGGCCTGGTCGGACGGGAGCAGTACGGGACGGTCGTCCGGCCGGAGCAGCAACGGTGCCGGGTGCCCGGCCAGGTAGAGCCGGGCATGCTCGGCCTCGCCGGGGCCGACGGGCGCCGCGGAGTCGGCGGACGCCACCGGATGGCCGGAGGCTGCCCGGCCGGTGGACGGCGCGGCTCCGGGGGAGAGCACCAGCATGCAGAGCGTCGCGAAGATCTCGTCACTGCGGCGCTCGTGCTCCAGCACGTGCTGGAGGGTGCTGAGCAGTGCCTCGCCGGTGAGCCCGGCGAAGATCAGGGTGCGCCACGCTATCCGGAGGGCGACGCCGAGGGCCGCTTCGTCCGGGCCGTGGCCGCAGACATCGCCGATCACCACATGGACGGTGCCGTCGGAGGTGCGGACCGCGTCGTAGAAGTCGCCGCCGAGGAGGGCTCGGCGGCGGCCGGGGCGGTAGCGCCGGGTGAACGCGAGCCCGGCGCCGTCGAGCAAGGGGGTGGGGAGCAGATGGCGTTGCAGCCGGGCGTTCTCCTGGCCGCGCAGCTCGGCCTCGACCAGGCGGCGCTGCGACTCGTCGGCCCGCTTGCGCTCGACCGCGTAGCGCAGGGCACGGGCCAGCAGCGGCCCGTCCGTCTCGTGCTTGACCAGGAAGTCCTGGGCACCCGCGGCGACGGCGGCGGCTCCGAGCTCGGCGCTGTCGGCCTCGGTCAGGACCACGACGGCGGTGTGCGGCGCCCGGCGCAGCAGCTCGCGCAGGCCGTCGAGCCCGTCCGGTCCGTTCACCCCGCCGAGGGTGTGCACCCCGGCGGGACCGCCCGCCTGATCACCCGGCTCGCCGGGGGCGGCCAGGTCGAGCAGGACGCAGCCGAAGTCGGCGCCGCGCGGGCGGCTGCGCCTGGCACCGGGCAGCGTGGGGGAGAGCAGGCCGACGGCCTGGTCGATCCCGTGCGCCCAGTGGATCTCGATGGGAGTACCGCTGTCGGCGACCAGTTGCTCGATCAGGACCGCGTCGGAGACGTCACTCTCGATGACGAGCAGCCGGAACGGCTCGCCGCGAAAGGGCGTGCCGGGAGCGCCGTTGGTGCTCCGCGGGTGCGGTATGGGGCTCGCAAGGTTGAGCTGACCGTCGGATCGGCTTCCGGGCACACCGCCGCAGCCGTCGGAGCGCCGGCCGGCGAGACCGTCGAGCTCTCCGTGGAACCGTCCGTCGCCGAGCTCGTCGAGCTGCTCGTCGGGCCGACCGTCGGTGACGCCGTCCGAGCGGGATGCGGCATGCCCGCTCGCCTGCCCGGACGACCGGTTCACGGTGGTCTCACCGCAGCCGTCCAGCCGGTCGAGGGCGGTGCCTGCGGCACGCTCGGTCAGGACGCCGCCGACAGTGGCGATGGCATGTTCGGTCAAGACTCCGCCGGGGCTGCCCGGCCGGTACGAGGCACGCGGTGCCCGCCCGTCTCCCGTTGCGGGCATTGGTCGATCCTCCCTTTCCCCGACTGGGCAACGGCTGAGAGCCGTGCTCAGTGCCCGCATGGCACCGTGTGTCGGGGAGCTTCTCGCGACCATAACGTGATCTCCGGGGATTTCTCTGACCGACCGGCGTCGATGTGGTTATTGCCATGCTCCCAGCGGTCGGGGTGGTTAGTGTGGGCGCCCTGTGGGCACGGTGTGACGGGAGGCCTGGTCTGGTGACGCAGATCACGTTGGTCGAGGGTGACGTCACGGAGCAGCAGGTGGACGGGATTGTGAACGCAGCCAACTCCTCCCTGCTCGGTGGTGGTGGGGTAGACGGTGCGATCCACCGCAGGGGCGGCCCGGAGATCCTCGCGGACTGCCGCAGGCTGCGGGCCTCCCGCTACGGCAGGGGCCTGCCGACCGGGCAGGCCGTCGCCACGACGGCCGGCCGGTTGCCGGCCAGGTGGGTGGTGCACACGGTGGGGCCCGTCCATCTGTCGGAGGAGTACGAGCAGCGGGCCGAGCTGTTGGCCTCCTGTTATCGCGAATCGCTGCGGGTGGCGGTCGGGTTGGGGGTGCGGACGGTGGCGTTCCCGGCGATCTCGGCCGGGGTGTACGGCTGGCCGTTGGAGGACGCGGCGCGGATCGCCCTCACGGCGGTGGCGGAAGCGGTGGCCGGGCCGGTCGAACCTGCCGGACCCGCCGGGCCGGTGCCGGTCGGACCGGCGTCGGTCGGGTCGGTGGAGTCCACGGGCTTGGCCGAGGTGCGGTTCGTGCTGTTCGGTGCGGAGGCGTGCGGAGTGTTCGAGCGGGTGTGGCGCGCCCTGGAGCGGCGGAGCTGACGGGGGCTCAAGTCCCCCTTGTCGAAAGCCGTCAGCTCGTGCAGCCGCCCCCATGGTGACCTGGTGGGGCGTCAACATGCTAGAGGTATTCGATAACTCGTTCGAGTGAACTCGCGCAAGCCGCAGCGCGTCGGATCGCAGGTCCGGCCCAGTCGGTTCCGGCCTGACCGGGTCTGACCGGCCCCGGCCCCGGCCCAGCTCGGCCTGGCCCCGGCTACGGCGCCAGAGCGCTCCACGGCAGTGTGACCTCGCCCTGCCGCCAGCGGCCACGGGCGTCCACCAGCGGCCAGTTCCCCGCCAAGGCGGTGCACGCGGCCACCCAGCGCTGGCGCGCCCCGAAGGCTCCGTACGGCGCGGCCGCGGCCCAGGCGCGGTCGAAGTCGGTCAGGAAGGCGTGCACCGGACGGCCGGGCACGTTGTGGTGGATCAGTGCCTTCGGCAGCCGTTCGGCCAGGTCGGAGGGCTGGTCGAGGCCGCCGAGCCGGGCCGCGAAGGTCACCGTGCGGGGGCCATCGGGGCCGAGTGCCACCCAGACGTGCCGCCGTCCGATCTCGTCGCAGGTGCCCTCGACCAGCAGTCCGCCGGGGGCGAGCCGTTCGCGCAGCCGCTCCCAGACCGCGGCCACCGCCGACTCCTCGTACTGCCGTAGTACGTTCGCCGCCCGGATCAGCAGCGGAGCCGCACCGTCCAGCGGTACCTCGAAGCCGCCGCGCCGGAAGGTCAGCAGTGGGGGAGCGGCGTACGGGAGGGCGGCCGCGACCCGGTCGGGCTCGATCTCGATGCCCACCACCCGGATGTCAGTCCGTACCGCACGCAGGCGGGTGGAGAGTTCGACCGCGGTCCAGGGCGCCGCGCCGTAGCCGAGGTCCACGGCGATCGGCGGCCGGTCGGCGCGGCGCAGTGCCGGGCCGAGGGCGTGGGCTATCCAGCGGTCCATCCGGCGCAGGCGGTTGGTGTTGGTGGTGCCCCGGGTGACCGTCCCGACCGGGCGCGCGGAGCGCCCACGGGCGGCGGAGGGATCGAACGAGGCGGCCATGCGAGGAAGCCTACGCGGACCGCGCCGCATCTCATTCAGCGAGACGGGAATAGCGGCCGTCGGCCCCGGGGTTGTCACACTGGACGAATGCCCACGTGGGGCCGCCGCCGTTCGGCAGGGGGTCCGGCGGGGCGGCCGCACAGAACGTCCGGAGCAGTACGGTCCGCAGGCAGCACGGCCCCTAGGCAGTCGGGGGAGCAAGAGGAGGCTTCAGCCCGGTGACCCAGCACCCCGTACGGAAGGCACGCCGTGCCCAGTACGCGCTAACGCCCACCCGCGCGCGCCTGCAGTCGCTGGTCGGCGGTCGTCCGCGCAGGCCCCGCCGGATAGCCATGCTGAGCGTCCACACCTCGCCGTTGCACCAGCCGGGCACCGGCGATGCGGGCGGGATGAACGTCTACATCGTCGAGCTGGCCAAGCGGCTGGCCGAGCTGGACATCGAGGTCGAGATCTTCACCAGGGCGATCCGCTCCGAGGACGCGCCCCTGGTGCAGCTCGCGCCCGGAGTCCTGGTCCGACACGTCACGGCCGGGCCGTACGAGGGGCTGGTCAAGGAGGATCTGCCCGCCCAGCTCTGTGCCTTCACCCACGGCGTGCTGCGGGCCGAGGCCGGGCACCGGCCGGGCCACTACGACCTGGTGCACTCGCACTACTGGCTCTCCGGCCAGGTCGGCTGGCTGGCTGCCGAGCGCTGGGGCGTGCCGCTGGTGCACACCATGCACACCATGGCCAAGGTCAAGAACGCCGCCCTCGCCGAGGGCGACACGCCGGAGCCGACGGCGCGGGTCATAGGTGAGACCCAGGTGGTCGAGGCCGCCGACCGCCTGATCGCCAACACGGCCGAGGAGGCCGGCGAGCTCTCGTACCACTACTCCGCCCGCGAGGACCAGCTCGCCGTCGTCCACCCGGGTGTCAACCTGGACATCTTCCGGCCCGGCGACCGCGCCGCCGCCCGCGCCAGACTCGGGCTCCCGCAGGACGCCCCAGTCCTGCTCTTCGCCGGGCGGATCCAACCGCTCAAGGCGCCCGACGTGCTGCTCAGGGCCGTCGCGGTGCTGCTGGAGCGCGAGCCCGGCCTGCGCGAGCGACTGGTGGTCCCGGTTGTCGGCGGGCCGTCCGGAACGGGACTGGCCAAGCCGGAGAGCCTGCACAAGCTCGCCGCCCAGCTCGGCATAACGGACGTGGTCCGCTTCCACCCGCCGGTCGGGCAGGCCGAGCTCGCCGAGTGGTACCGGGCCGCATCGGCGCTGGTGATGCCCTCGTACAGCGAGTCCTTCGGGCTGGTCGCCCTGGAGGCCCAGGCATGCGGCACGCCGGTGGTCGCGGCCGCGGTCGGCGGTCTCCCGGTCGCGGTCCAGGGCGGCCGTACCGGCACCCTGGTGCAGGGCCATGACCCGGACACCTGGGCCGACGCACTGCACCAGTACGCCACCCGGCCCGAGCTGGTCGGGCAGCAGGGCGCCGCCGCGGCCCGGCATGCGGCGGGTTTCGGCTGGAGCACGGCCGCCGCGGCCACGGCCGACGTGTACGCGGGCGCGCTCGCCCGACAGGCGGGCCGCCTCGCCCGCTCCCGCCTCCGCATCAGCTGAGCAGCTGACCCAGCCCCGGGGTCGCTCGGACGACCCCGGGGGCGTCGTGCGGACTCTGCGCCCGGGAGCGCGCATCACCAGGTGTCGCTGGAAAGCCGGGCTTACCGCCGAGTAGCGTCTCCTCCATGGCAATCCGCACGAAGGACGACGCCCTCGAGCTGCTCCGCTCCGCCCTGGACGAGGTTGGGGTGACCTGGGAACCGGCCGCCACCGATCCGTACACCCTGGTCGCCTCGCTACCGGGCAGTCGAAAGCTGGCCACCACCTGCGCGCTGCGGGTCGGCGAGCACACCCTCTCGGTGAACGCGTTCGTGATCCGCCGCCCCGACGAGAACCACGAGGCGGTCTACCGCTGGCTGCTGGAGCGCAACACCCGTCTGTTCGGGGTCGCCTACGCCGTCGACCGGCTCGGTGACGTCTACCTCGCGGGCCGCGTCCCGCTGGACGCGCTCACCCCGGACGTCGTCGACCGGCTGCTCGGCACCGTCCTGGAGAGTGCCGACGAGCCTTTCAACACCCTGCTCGAACTCGGCTTCGCCACGGCGATCCGGCGCGAGTGGGAGTGGCGCACCAAGCGCGGCGAGTCGACCCGGAATCTCGAAGCCTTCGCACACCTCGCCGGACCGGCGGCCTCCGAGCCCCGGCCGCAGGAGGACGGCCGGCCGGTGGCCGGCACGGACGGGACGGCCTGAGCCCCGGCCGGACGGCCGGAGCCCAAGAGCCGAAACCCGGAGTGACCCGACCCGGAACTCAGGTCGAGGAGACCGCCTTCCGCTCAGCGACGGTGCCCGATGCGCCCGACGCACCGGGCGTGCCGAAATCGCCGGACTCGTCAAAGGAGTCGGACTCGCTGAAGGAGCCGGACTCGGCCGTGCCCGGCTGCGCCGCCTTCCGCCGCCCGAGCAGCAGGAACGCGAGGCCGGCGGCCGTCCCGCAGACCGCGCAGGCGCCCCAGACGGCGCCGCCCGCGTGCTGCAGGAGGTAGCCGCCGGCCGCCGGACCGAGGAAGGAGGCCAGTGACCAGGAGAGCGAGTACACACCCTGGTAGCGGCCACGTGCCACGGTCGGTGAGAGCTCGGCGACCAGGCTCATCATGGTCGGCGCGTTGATGATCTCGCCGATCGTCCAGACGGCCACGGTGAGGGCGTAGAAGGCGGCCGAGGAGCCGGCCAGCGCGGTCAGCCCGAAGCCCCAGCCGGTCAGCAGGGCACTCGCGACCAGCAGCGCCGTCCGGTTGCGGCCGTTGGTCAGCTGGGTGAGCGGCAGCTGGAGCAGCACGATCAGCAGCCCGTTCAGGCCGATGACGAAGCCGTACCCGGTGGTGGAGATGCCCGCCTCCCCCATGCTGACCGCAAGTGTGGTGCTGCCCTGCTGCGCGACCACGGCGAGCAGCAGGTTGGCGCCGACCACCGCCATGAACCGGCCGTCCCTGAAGACCGCGCCCAGCCCGATCCGGGCCTCGGCGCCGGGCCCGGCCGTCTCGACCGGCCGGACGGCGGCCTCCGGCCGGGTTTCGGGGATCTTGACGAAGACCACCACGGCGCAGAGCAGCGTGCTCAGCGCGTCCAGCAGGAAGAGGGTCAGGTAGCCGTGGCTCGCGATCAGCCCGGCGGCGGCCGACGAGACCCCGAACCCGATGTTGATCGCCCAGTAGTTCAGCGAGAACGCGCGGACCCGGTCCTTGGCCGGAACCACGTCGGCGATGATCGCCGAGATGGCCGGGCGGGAGGCGTTGTTCGACAGGCCGACCAGGAAGGCGACCGCCGCGATGGCCACCGGGCCGTCGGTGAAACCGAGCACGGCGGTGAAGAGCGCCGTGGACAGCTGCGCGACCAGCAGCGTCGGCCGCCGCCCGATCCGGTCGGCGAGCACGCCCGCGCCGAGGGCCGCGATGGCCGAGCCGAGCCCGAAGAGCGACGCGACCAGGCCCGCGTACGAGGCCGAGTAGCCGCGCTCGGCGGTCAGATAGAGGGCGAGGAAGGTGACCACGAAGCCGCCCAGGCGGTTCACAAGCGTAGACGTCCAGAGCCACCAGAACTGTCTCGGCAGGCCGCCGACGGCGTTCGAGAGGGCGGCGGGGATGCGGGCGGGTCCGGGCAAAGGGGGCTCCGAGGGCAGCAGGGGCCCGCCGAGCGGGCTGGGGGCTGCCCAACGGGCATGTAAGTGGTCCAATGCTTGATCGCATATTACTAAGGGACTTTCGGCCCGGCCACTGGTTATTTGGCTCCATTAAGCTGTGGGCCATGGCTGACACGACGTACCGACTCATCCTGCTCCGCCACGGCGAGAGCCAGTGGAACCAGAAGAACCTCTTCACCGGCTGGGTCGACGTCGACCTCAACGAGAAGGGCGAGAAGGAGGCCGCACGTGGTGGCGAGCTGCTCGCCGCCGAGGGTCTGTTCCCCGACGTGGTCCACACCTCGCTGCTGCGCCGTGCGATCCGCACCTCCCAGATCGCGCTGGACAAGGCCGATCGCCACTGGATCCCGGTCAGCCGCAGCTGGCGCCTGAACGAGCGTCACTACGGTGCGCTCCAGGGCAAGGACAAGGCCCAGACCCTGGCCGAGTTCGGCGAGGAGCAGTTCCAGCTCTGGCGCCGCTCCTACGACACCCCGCCGCCGGCGCTGGCCGACGACGCCGAGTACTCGCAGGCGCACGACGCCCGCTACGCGGACATCCCGAGCGAGCTGCGCCCGCGCACCGAGTGCCTCAAGGACGTCGTCGAGCGCATGCTGCCGTACTGGTACGACGCGATCGTCCCGGACCTGGCCGCCGGTAAGACCGTGCTGGTCACCGCGCACGGCAACAGCCTGCGCGCGCTGGTCAAGCACCTCGACGGCATCTCCGACGCGGACATCGCCGGCCTGAACATCCCCACCGGCATCCCGCTGGTGTACGAGCTGGACGCCGACTTCAAGCCGGTCGTCAAGGGTGGCCGCTACCTGGACGCCGAGGCCGCCGCAGCCGCCATCGAGGCGGTCAAGAACCAGGGCAAGAAGTAAGCCCGCACGGCACTCGCCGCACTCCTCCGAGCCCCCTGCCCGCGGTCCCGCCGCGCGGCAGGGGGCTCGGTCGTGTGCGCCGGGCCGATCCGGGGAGTGTCGTGGTGGCGGCGTGCGTCCTCAGGGGTGTCCGGTCAACTCCCTTGGTGCTCACGGTGGTTCAGACCATTGACGGTCGCGGGTGGCGCTTCTGCGACGCCTCCCAGCCGCTGACCCGGGACGGCCTGGACACCACGCCCTTCCTCACCGTCCCCTACGGCGGCGCCCAGCCCCCGAGCACGCTCAGCCGCACCGCGACCCTTCCGGTCGGCCGGACCGGCCACCAGGTGGTGCTCGCGGTCTGGGACATCGCCGACACCGGCAACGCCTTCTACTCCTGCACCGACGTCGACTTCTGACGTCCGCCGGTGCGCGGCGGCAGCAGAACCGCGACCGGGTGCCCCGCCGTACGGCGGGACACCCGGTCGCGGGCCTGCCTGGGCTCAGTGGTCGCCGCAGCAGCCGCCGCTGGCGCCGCCGCACTGGCACGGCGCTCCGGACTGGCAGCCGCAGCCGCAGCCGGGTCCGCAGCCGCAGCCGGCGGCGAGGATCGGCAGCAGGGCCGGTGCGGGCGGTTCGATGACGCTCGGCGGTGGGGTGTTGGGGGTCGGGGTTGCCTTCATCGCGCTGGGCCCTCCTCGGGACGGGCACACGGCGGGTGTGCCTACGCCCATGAGTGAAGCCCCGCCCATAACAGGGCGTCAACGGGCGCGCAGAGGCGCTCGCGAGGCGCACCGTGCGCCCCCGTCTGTGCGATGTCCTCCGGAGGCAGCCCCGGGCATGCCACCGGCAGCTGCCCCCGCCCCGTGCCTACTGGGCCTGGGAAGCCTCCTGCGCGGCGACGAACTCGGCCGCGTGCTCACCCGTCACCAGGAACACCACGCGCTTGGCCACCGACACCGCGTGGTCGGCGAACCGCTCGTAGTACCGGCCGACCAGGGTGACGTCCACGGCGGTCTCGATGCCGTGCTGCCAGCGGTCGTCCAGCAGGTGCGAGAAGAGCTCGCGGTGCAGCGCGTCGATCGCGTCGTCGTCCTGCTCCAGCTCCAGGGCCTTGTCCACGTTCTTGGTGGAGATGACCAGTCCGGCCTTGGCGACCAGACGCTGGGCGAGTTGCCCCATCTCCAGCACGATCGGGTGCAGGTCGCCCGGGACGGCCGTGGCCGGGTAGCGCAGGCGGGCCACCTTGGCGACGTGCCGGGCGAGGTCGCCGCAACGCTCCAGGTCGGCGCTCATCCGCAGGCTGGTGACGACGATCCGCAGGTCGGTGGCGACCGGCTGCTGGCGCGCCAGCAGGTCGATGGCCCGGTTCTCCAGGTCGTGGTGCAGATCGTTGATCTTCGCGTCGGCGGCGATGACGCTCTCGGCCAGTTCCAGGTCGGCGTCGAGCAGCGCGGTGGTGGCCCGGCCCATGGCCGAACCGACCAGCCGCGCCATCTCGACCAGTCCGTCGCTGATCGAGTCGAGTTCCTCGTGGTACGCGTCGCGCATGCTCTCTCCTCAGTAGCTGTGTCGGTGGCGGTGCCGACCGGTCGTCCCGCCGACTCGTGCGACCACATCCGTGGACATCCGCCCGTGGACGTGCGCGAGGGCCGGGAGGCCGCTGCAGGTGGCGCGAATCGTACGCGCACGCCACCGCCCGCACGGGCTGCGCGACCCACACTGGGCCGTCCGGGCGACGGCGCACGGCCGCAGCAGTGAACCGGTGGCAACCTGAAGGTGAATTCTCGGCAACGTAAGGTCGATCCCTTGATCGCAAGCTTGGGGGAGGTCTTCACCTTGCGCTTAGGCTGGCCGTATGGACGTGAATGTGGCCGCCGCCGCTGCCTGCGCCATAGCCGGGCTCGGTGTCGGCCTCACCGCCGCCATAGCCTTCCGCTGGAGTGAGCGCGAGCAGAGCCGGAGCAGCAGGGTCGGCGGCAAGACCAGGAGCAGTACCGGTGGTGCGCCCCCGCACGAGCCGGCACTGCCGCCCGGAGTGGACACCGTGCTGTCGGTGCTGCGCTCCTGCGCCATCGTGCTCGGCGAGGCCGACGAGGTGGTCAAGGCCAGCTCGGCGGCCTATGCGATGGGCCTGGTGCGGGGCGGCGCGGTGGCCGTCGAGCAGATACTGTCGCTGGCCCGCGGCACCCGGCGCGACGGCGAGATCCGGCAGGTCGAGCTGGAGGTGCCGAAGCCGGGGGTGGCCCGCGCGGCCGATCCGCTCGCGGTCTCGGTCCGGGTCGCCCCGCTCGGCTCCCGGCTGGTGCTGGTCCTGGTCGAGGACCTGACCGAGCGCCGCCGAATCGAGGCGGTCCGCCGCGACTTCGTGGCCAACGTCAGTCATGAGCTCAAGACCCCGGTCGGCGCGCTCTCGTTGCTCTCCGAGGCCGTCGCGGACGCCGCCGACGACCCCGAGGCCGTCCAGCGCTTCGCGGGCCGGATGCAGATCGAGGCGACCCGGCTGGCCAGCCTGGTCCAGGAGATCATCGACCTATCCCGGGTCCAGGACGACCAACTGCTGACCGACCCGGAGCCGGTGCCGGTGGACGAGCTGATCGCGGAGGCCACCGACCGCTGCCGCCAGCCCGCCGCCGCCAAGCAGATCCACATCGCCTCCGGCGGTGTCGCCGGCCTCTACCTGCACGGGAACCGCGGCCAGCTTGCCGCCGCGCTCGGCAACCTGGTGGAGAACGCGGTCAACTACAGCCCGCCGCGGACCCGGGTGGCCATCGCCACCCGCCGCATCTCCAGCGCCGCGGCGCTGGGCGAGGCGGACGGCGAACTGATCGAGATCTCGGTGACCGACCAGGGCATCGGCATCTCGGAGAAGGACCGAGAGCGGATCTTCGAGCGGTTCTACCGTGTAGATCCGGCCCGTTCCCGTGCCACTGGCGGAACCGGCCTCGGCCTGTCCATCGTCAAACACGTCGCCGCTTCCCACGGCGGCACCGTGTCCGTCTGGAGCGTCGAGGGCCAAGGCTCCACGTTCACTCTGCGGCTCCCCGCCGGGCAGATCCCGGTGGAGCAGCCGATCACCCCGCTGTCGAAGCGAATCCCCGCAACCACAAGCCCCATTTCTGCCCCGGAGGCCCGATCGTGACCCGAGTACTGGTGGTCGAGGACGAGGAGTCGTTCAGCGACGCCCTCTCGTACATGCTCCGCAAGGAGGGCTTCGAGGTGGCCGTCGCCGCCACCGGGCCCGACGCGCTGGAGCAGTTCGAACGGAACGGCGCCGACCTGGTGCTGCTCGACCTGATGCTCCCCGGGCTGCCCGGCACCGAGGTCTGCCGTCAGCTGAGGGTCCGCTCCAACGTCCCGGTGATCATGGTGACCGCGAAGGACAGCGAGATCGACAAGGTGGTCGGCCTGGAGATAGGGGCTGACGACTACGTCACCAAGCCGTACTCGACCCGCGAACTGGTCGCCCGGATCCGCGCGGTGCTGCGCCGCCGTGGCGAGGACGCGGGGGGCAACGGCGACGGCGGCGGCCCGGGCGCCCTGGAGGCGGGCCCGGTCCGGATGGACGTGGACCGGCACGTGGTCACGGTGGACGGCGCCAAGGTCGACCTGCCACTGAAGGAGTTCGACCTGCTGGAGATGCTGCTGCGCAACGCGGGCCGGGTGCTCACCCGGATGCAGCTGATCGACCGGGTCTGGGGCGCCGACTACGTCGGTGACACCAAGACCCTGGACGTCCACGTCAAGCGCCTGCGGGCCAAGATCGAGCCGGACCCGGGCGCGCCGCGCTACCTGGTCACGGTGCGCGGCCTCGGCTACAAGTTCGAGCCGTAAACCCCGCAGCAGCGAAGCGAAGGGCCCCTGCCGAGCAGGGGCCCTTCGGCGTACGACCGCGGAGTCAGTGGGTGGCGGGGGTGCCGGAGGCGGCGCCGCTCGGGGTCGTACCGGCCGGGGCCGTGGCAGCGCCGGAGGCGGGGGCCGTGGCGGCGCCCGAGGGCGAGGCGGTGGCGGAGGCCGGGGCGGTGGCCGGGGCCGAGGCGGTGGCCGGGGCCGAGGTGGTGGGGGTCACCGGCGCCGGGGCGACGGTCGGGCCGTACGAGGCGAACAGGCCGGTGGCCGGGCTGACCTGGGCCTGCGCGGTGACCTTGCCGCTTTTGGCGAAGGCGAAGCTGACCGGGGCGAAGCCGCCGACCGTGACCTTGGCCGAGGCGACGTGAGCGGCCGGCTGGCCCTGGCCGCCGACCAGCACCGCACCGCCGGCCGGGATGACGATCTCGGTGACCGGAGCGCCCTTGACGTCGGTGAAGGTCGCCGCGCTGCCCTCGCCGAGCGTGATCGACTGCAGCGTCTCGGGGGTGGTGCCGTTGTTGGCGATGTTGACCGAGACGTTGGCCGGGCCGGTCTGGTCGCCGATCGCGTCGGCCTTGGTCACCACCACGATGTTGTTGAGCTTGAGGTGCTCGCCCAGCGAGGTGGCCGCGCTGTCCGGCTTGATCTCCAGGGTGTCCGGGGTGTTCCCGGCGGCGCAGGCGGACAGCGGGACGATCGCTGCGAGGACGAGGGCGGCGATGGCGCCGCGTCGAAGGCTCCGGCTCACGGCGGCGACTTCTCCTTGGATCACGTGTCGGGTGGTCAGTCAGGGCTCAGACTACCGACCACACTTATCTGCTTCTCACGGGGTGGCCCCGTGTCGCATCCGGAGCGCACTTCCGGCGCTTCCCGCCCCTCGTCGACACGGGTGCACCGTTTACGAACGACGATCATCCGCCGTGGCTCCGCGGCTCGGCGGACCGGAGTGTGACCGGGATCGCGACGGGGCGCGGCGCGCTGTGCGGCAAAAACTCAAGATCCAATCATGGTTTCCGAAGTGTCGCCAGGGGTTTCGTCAGGTCCTCCATACCGCCTCCGACCTGCGAGAAGCCTCCGTCGAACACCGGTCGCAGCACGTGAAGGGGGTGGTTGTCAAGCCCCGAGACCCGCCCTGACCTGCGGAAACGCCCTTCGGGTGCGCCGAAAAGCGTGTTATTCTGGAAAGCCACGGAAGGGGTCCTGTCACATGACGTTCAAGGTTGGCGACACGGTGGTCTACCCCCATCACGGGGCTGCGCTGATCGAGGCCATCGAAACTCGCCAGATCAAAGGTGTGGACAAGACCTACCTGGTGCTGAAGGTGCAGCAGGGAGACCTGACGCTGCGCGTGCCCGCGGAGAACGCAGAGTTCGTCGGCGTGCGCGACGTAGTCGGCCAGGAGGGTCTGGACCGCGTCTTCGAGGTGCTGCGTGCACCGTACACCGAAGAGCCCACCAACTGGTCCCGCCGCTACAAGGCAAACCTGGAGAAGCTCGCTTCGGGTGACGTTATCAAGGTCGCCGAGGTCGTGCGCGACCTGTGGCGTCGCGAGCGCGAGCGCGGCCTGTCGGCCGGCGAGAAGCGGATGCTCGCCAAGGCCCGGCAGATCCTGGTCAGCGAGCTGGCCCTGGCCGAGAACACCAACGAGGACAAGGCGGAGACGCTACTCGACGAGGTGCTGGCCTCCTGAGGCCGGCCTCCCGGTAGCACCGCGAACGCCACAGCGCCCGATGTCGGCGCGCCACCACGGTTCGGTACGCCGGGCGGGTGGCGCGGTGGCACCTCGGGCGCTTCGGCGTACCCGTAGCCGGGCGCCCTGGTTCGGTGGATCCGAGTGAAACGGCGAGCCGGCCCGGACAGCCACGGCCGGACCTGGACGGTCCGATGTCCGGGGTGGTGCGGAGTGCCGGTAGTCCGCGGAGGTCCACGGGTCTGCGGTTGGAAGGGGTCCGCGCTGTGCACCCGCCGCGCACGCCATGGCCATACCCACTTCGGCGAAGGAGTGAAACCTGAACGCCACAGCAGCAGTTGCAGCAGCCGTCGTACCCGCCGCCGGGCGGGGTGAACGGCTTGGGCCGGGCGCGCCCAAGGCCCTGCGCGAGCTCGGCGGGGTGCCCCTGCTGGTGCACGCGGTCCGGGCGCTGGCGCGCAGCCGGGCGGTCGGCCTGGTGGTGGTCGCTGCGCCGCCGGACGGTGTGGCCGGAGTGGCCGCACTGCTGGACAGCCACGGCCTGGACGGCAAGGACATCCGGGTGGTGGCCGGTGGCGCGACCCGGCAGGAGTCGGTGCGCCTGGGCCTGGCCGCGATCCCGGCCGGGACCGGGATCGTGCTGGTGCACGACGCCGCCCGGCCGCTGGTCCCGGTGGAGGTGGTGGACGCGGTCGCCGCCGCCGTCCGGGCGGGTGCCGAGGCCGTCGTGCCGGCCGTGCCGCTGGCCGACACGGTCAAGCGGGTCACTCCGGCCGCCGCGCCGGGGGTGCCCGAGCCGGTGCTCGACACGCCCGACCGCGCCACGTTGCGCGCGGTGCAGACCCCGCAGGGCTTCCGTCTGGACACCCTGCACGAGGTGCACCAGAAGGCGCTGGCCGAGGAGGCCGGCGGCGGCCTGCCGCCGGTCACCGACGACGCCGGTCTGGTCGAGCGCTACGGCGGTCAGGTGGTCGTGGTGCCCGGCCACGAGGAGGCCTTCAAGGTCACCCGTCCGCTGGACCTCGTGCTCGCCGAGGCCGTACTCGCCCGCAGGAGGGCCTCCGATGGCTTCTGAGCCGCTGATTCCGCGGATCGGTATCGGCACCGACGTGCACGCCTTCGAGGTGGGGCGCCCGCTCAGGGTGGCCGGCCTCGACTGGCCGGACTCCGAGGTCGGCCTGGCCGGGCACTCGGACGCCGACGTGGCCGCGCACGCGGCGTGCGACGCGCTCTTCTCGGCCGCCGGGATCGGCGACCTGGGCGCGCACTTCGGGACCGACCGGCCGGAGTGGTCCGGCGCCGCCGGGGTGACCCTGCTCGCCGAGGCGGCCCGGCTGGTGCGCGCGGCGGGTTTCGAGATCGGCAACGTCTCGGTCCAGGTGATCGGCGTCCGCCCGAAGATCGGCAAGCGCCGGGACGAGGCGCAGGCCGCGCTGTCGGCCGCCGTCGGGGCCCCGGTCTCGGTCTCCGGCACCACCACGGACGGGCTCGGCCTCACCGGCCGGGGCGAGGGCCTGGCCGCGATCGCCACCGCGCTGGTGTACCGGTTCTGACCGTCGGCAGCTGACCGTCGGCCGGGACGATTTGCGGCCTGACGAGTGTTCAACCCTCCTGTACGGCAAGAGAGTCGATAGCGTGGGCGGGCGGCGGATCGCCGCGCCGACCCCGCCCTCGGCCAGCCGGCCCAGGTCCGTGTGCAGCCGGGGGCTCTGGTCGCCGGC